>JAISCL010000366.1 GCA_031265585.1 Tannerella sp.
ATGCCCCGACAGCAAACGGCTGATTTTATCATGTGATAATTCTCCCTCAAGCAAGCGGGATAAACCTGTGGCTGTTGCAATGCCCGTACTGCTCAATAAATAATCCGTGTATAAATCTATAGTTGTTCCATGAAACAAAGATACTATCCCTTTTTTTTTTGCATTCTTCTGATTGCGTAACATGAGTGATTCCTTCATTGTCATCTGTTTATAGCAGCATATTTTTTAAATCACCACCGGGATTTGCTACCGACACTCGGATCCCTGACGGGAGGCCGGGACGCTATGAACAGGGAAAGTTCTATTTGCCGTCTACGGTTACTACTTCTATTTCGAACACAAGGGTTGAATAGCCGGGGATTGAATAGCCGCGGGTGGAGGATCTTCCTTCTCTGCCGTATGCTAGCTGATAGGGAATCCAGACTTCCCATTTATCGCCTTTTACCATGTTTTGTAATGCCGTTTTCCAGCCGTTTATAACACCCGAACCTACTGCAAACGATCCGGCGGAACCGTCATCAAATAATTTCCGGTCGAATACCGTTCCGTTTTCGATACTGTATTCGGGATATTCGGCTACAAACCATCCCTTGTAGTAGCATGTTACCGTGCTTGTGTAATAGATGGAATCACGGCCCTCTCCTTTTGTAAGGACTTTATAGTAAATACTGCCCTCGTTTCCATTAGATCTTAACTCTTTGTATTCAGGACTGGCTTTTACGGCATTGAGCGCCACCTGATTTGCTACCATCCATTTGTTCAGCTGATCATCGCTGTCATCGCTGCAGGATGTTTCCACACATAATGCGACAAGCATTATAATCAAATAAAATCCGTATTTTTTCATTCGTTCCAATTTTAAATCGTACTTCAGTTCAGTTTTTCGAGGAGGCTGCGCATGCTTACCTTGCCGGAAACAATGCCGTGCAGTTCGTCAATTGATACGCGTTCCTGTTCCATCGTGTCGCGGAAGCGGATGGTCACGCAGTTATCTTTCAGGGATTCATGATCTACCGTTATGCAGTAGGGCGTTCCGATGGCATCCTGGCGACGGTAACGTTTGCCGATGGAATCTTTTTCGTCATACTGGCAGCGGAAATCGAAGCGCAGCATATTCAGTATCCCGTACGCTTTTTCCGGAAGCCCGTCTTTGCGGATCAGCGGCATAACGGCCAGCTTTACCGGGGCAAGGGCGGGAGGCAGCTTCAGGACAACGCGCGTTTCCCCGCCTTCGAGCGTTTCTTCGCAATAGGCGCCGGCCATCAGGCTCAGGAACATGCGGTCTACCCCTATTGACGTTTCGATCACATAAGGTACATAGCTTTTATTTAATTCGGGGTCGAAATACTGTATTTTCTTTCCCGAATAGTTTTCATGCTGTGACAGGTCGAAATCCGTACGGCTGTGTATTCCTTCCACTTCCTTGAATCCGAATGGCATTTCAAATTCTATATCGGTGGCCGCGTTGGCATAGTGAGCCAGTTTGTCGTGATCGTGAAAGCGGTATTTCCGGTCGCCCAGGCCCAGTGCACGGTGCCATTTCATACGGATCTCTTTCCATTTGGCAAACCAGTCGAGTTCTTCACCGGGACGTACGAAAAACTGCATTTCCATCTGTTCAAATTCACGCATGCGGAATACGAACTGGCGCGCTACGATCTCGTTGCGGAAGGCTTTTCCGATCTGGGCGATGCCGAACGGCACCTTCATGCGGCCGGTTTTCTGCACGTTCAGGAAATTGACGAAGATGCCCTGGGCGGTTTCGGGACGGAGGTAGATTTTCAGTGCGCCGTCGGCGGTTGATCCCATTTCGGTTGCAAACATCAGGTTAAACTGGCGTACGTCCGTCCAGTTGCGCGTGCCGGAGACGGGACATGCGATTTCGCAGTCGATGATAATCCGCCGCAGTTCTTCCAGGTCGGAACCATTCAATGCTTTGGCAAAGCGGGTGTGCAGTTCATCCCGTTTTGCCTGGTTTTCAAGTACGCGTGGGTTCGTGGCGCGGAACTGCTGTTCGTCGAACGCTTCGCCGAAGCGTTTGGCGGCTTTTTCCACTTCCTTCCCGATCTTTTCATCCATTTTTGCGAGGTGGTCTTCAATCAGGACGTCTGCACGGTAGCGTTTCTTGCTGTCCCGGTTGTCGATCAGCGGATCGTTAAAGGCGTCCACGTGTCCGGACGCTTTCCAGACCGTGGGGTGCATGAAGATGGCGGAGTCAATGCCGACGATGTTTTCGTTGAGTAACGTCATGCTGTCCCACCAGTATTTCTTGATGTTGTTTTTCAGTTCGACACCGTTCTGTCCGTAGTCGTATACGGCCCCTAATCCGTCGTAAATTTCGGACGAGGGGAATACAAATCCATACTCTTTGCAATGGGAAATTAATTTTTTAAATACTTCTTCCTGTTGTGCCATAAGATTAGTCTATTGTTTTTGAGAGCGACAAAGATAATGCAAGCCGGGGGAAATACAAAACAAAGTGATTTCATTTTTATTGCAGCTTTGCGTCGATCAGCCTGATTTTCTTTTCCGACAGTGATTTTGCCTTCTGCATGGCATTGATTTCACTTAATACCATAGCCAGTTCGTACGTCGCCCGGACTGCTTTTTTGTCACTGTCGGAGAGGTAGAGCACATACGGTTTTCCGCCCGTATATTCCGCTTTTATGCGTTCTTTTTCGCCGGTGATGCAGACAAGGTTTGCAACCGTTTTGCAATGTTCTCCTTTGTATGATACCACTTCCGTTGTGTTCCCCAGGTCGTTGAAGCGGTAGTTGAGGCCTCCGTCACAGGGGATGGAGGGCGTTTCGGCAACGGCGCCGCCTGCTGTCGAGAGCCTGAGTCCCGAATGTCCGATGGGTTTGGCGCCGAAGTAGACGCTGGCCATGTACATTTCGCCTTCTTCATTGACGCCGCAGCGGATATAAGAGCGTTCCACATTGCGTTCGACCGTCATTGTTTGCCGGATATAATGGCCGGTTTTGTCATAAGCCGTATCTTTTTCGAAGACAAAGCCTTTTTTCAGATCCTCTACCCTGTCGAGGCATACGGGCAGGACGCTGTCGCAGTATGCAATAATCCGTTCGCTTTCCCCGCGTTCTGCGAGGCGCATCAGCGTAAGCGCTTCTTTCCGGACGGCTACCTCGCGGGGATACAGTGTGTTGATGGAGTCTATGACGCTTTTTGCCGTGCTGAACTGTTTGCTTTCGTACAGGCTTCGGGCTTCTTCCAGCCGTTTTTTAGCTTCCTTCCCTCCGTTGCAACCTGTTAAAAGCAGGCTTGAAAGTAATAAAACGGAACTAAATCGAATGATGTTCATATAAGCAGATATTGTTATTTACCGCGCAAAGTTATGAAAAATATTTTATCTTTGCCGTGGAAAAAAATGAATTTATAATGTATTACGTTCAGGAGGAGATAGATAAACATTTATCATGGCCCGTCTTTCATCTTATTTCGGACGCTGCCGACCGGCTGGGACTGGAGTGTTATGTGATCGGGGGGTATGTGCGCGACCTTTTTTTGCACCGTCCGTCTAAGGATATTGATATTGTTACCGTGGGAAGCGGTATCGGGCTGGCAAGGGCCGTGGCTGAGAAACTCGGCCCGGACGCCCGCCTGTCCGTGTTTAAGAATTTCGGGACGGCACAGGTCAGGACGGCAGCGTGGGAACTCGAATTTGTCGGCGCCCGGCGTGAATCCTACAGCCATGACAGCCGGAAACCGGTCGTGGAAGACGGCACGCTGGAAGAGGATCAGGACCGGCGCGATTTTACGGTTAATGCCATGGCTTTCTGCCTTAACCGGGAGCGCTACGGCGAACTGCTTGATCCGTTTGACGGCCTGAGCGACCTGGAGAATCTGCGGATTGTAACTCCCCTGGATCCCGATATTACATTCAGTGACGATCCGCTGCGCATGATGCGCGCCATACGTTTTGCTTCGCAGCTGGGTTTCTTCATCGATCCCGATACGTTCGACGCGATCGGGCGGAACAGGGAACGGATCGACATTATCTCGAAAGAGCGGACGGTCGATGAATTGAATAAAATCATCCTGTCTCCGAAGCCTTCCGTCGGGTTTGAATTGCTGGACCGTTCGGGATTGCTTGAAATTATATTTCCGGAGCTGTGCGCCCTGAAAGGTGTTGAAACGAAAGACGGGATCGGGCACAAGGATAATTTTGCACATACGCTGACGGTGCTGGACCGGCTGAGCAGGACGTCCGGCAACCTGTGGCTGCGGTGGAGCGCGCTGCTGCACGATATTGCCAAGCCTGCAACGAAGCGTTTTGACAGGCGTCTCGGATGGACATTCCATAACCATAATTTTATAGGGGAAAAGATGATCCCCGGCATCTTCCGCCGGATGAAGCTGCCGATGAACGAGAAAATGAAATACGTGCAGAAGATGGTTGCGCTTCACATGCGTCCGATCAACCTGGCGGACGAGGAGGTTACGGATTCGGCCGTTCGCCGCCTGTTATTTGATGCAGGCGATGATACGGATGACCTGATGAAGCTCTGCGAGGCGGATATAACAAGTAAAAACCCGGAAAAGGTACGCCGTTTTCTTGAAAATTTCCGTACCGTACGCGAAAAGATGGTCGATATAGAAGAAAAGGACCGTATCCGGAATTTCCAGCCGCCGGTTTCCGGCGAGGAGATCATGGAGACATTCGGCCTTCTGCCCTCGCCGCCTGTCGGAGTGATCAAGGAGGCGATCAAGAATGCCATACTCGACGGCGTGATCCCGAATGAATATGATGCCGCCGTACGCTTCATGCACCGGAAAGCGGCGGAAATGGGACTGCCGGAGAAAGGCTGACAGTCCGAAGGGCGTGTTAAAATTAACTTTTACGGCGCAAATGTTAAATCCCACGCCTGGGATTTAACGCTCGCGGCGCGAGGAGGAAAACTTCAACTGAATTTTTTCCGCTCGCGGCGCGGGGAGGAAAACTTCAGCGGAATTTTTTCCGCTCGCGGCGCGGGGAGGAAAACTTCAGCGGAATTTTTTCCGCTCGCGGCGCGAGGAGGAAAACTTCAGCGGAATTTTTTCCGCTCGCAGCGCGGGGAGGAAAACTTCAGCGGAATTTTTTCCGCTCGCGGCGCGGGGAAGAAAACATGTACTGCGCGCAGCCTGAAGGGAATACAGCCGTTTTTTTTTCGCCGGGAAAACGGCTCATTCAGTTCATCCGGCGGATGCTTTTTACTCCTTTTACGCCCTGGAGTTTTTTTATCAGGACGGTCAGGGTGGAGGTGTCGGGGATAATAATGACGAAGGTTCCCTGGAACAGGCCGTCTACCGAATCGATGTTGATCGAACGGAGCGAAACCCGGTTTTCCTTGCTGATTACGGAGGTTATATTGGTCACAATGCCGATGTCGTCATTTCCTACGATACGCAGCGAGACGGCATATCCACTTGTTCCTTTGCCGCTCCATTCCGCCGGGATGATGCGGTAGCCGAAGCGGGTACGCATTTCCGGGGCGTTCGGGCAGTTCATGCGGTGGATTTTTATCCCCTGGGTGGAAACGAAGCCGAATACGGGATCTCCGTAAATGGGATTGCAGCATTTGGCCAGCCGGTAGTCTATTCCCGTAAGATTCCTGTCGATCACCAGTATGTCCTGATGCGTGGAGAGTTCCCGGGCTTCTATATTGGCGACATATTCTTCCGCACTGCGCACGTCCGCATGTTCCGGGGCTTCCTTTTCTTTCTGCTCCTGTTCGACACATTCGTCGATAACCGTATTGATGTCCAGCTTTTCTTCCGCGATATCGAGATAAAAATCGGTAACGGTTTTATATCCCTTTTTCTTTATATACCGCATCAGTACTGCTTCGTCAACATTCGCCCTGCGGTTTTTCATCCGGCGCCGGAGCTGCTCCCTGGCCGGTTCGGCGCTTTTGGCGTGTTCTTCGCGGAGCGCCTGCTTGATTTTTGTCCGGGCGCGGGAGGTGGCGACAAACGAGAGCCAGTCCCGCTTGGGCGTTTGTGCCGGCGAGGTGACGACTTCGATCATGTCACCGTTATTCAGGACCTGTTTTATGGGTACGTTTTTCCCGTTTACTTTCCCGGATATGCACCGGCTGCCTATTTTGGAATGAATGGCGAAGGCGAAATCAAGGACTGTCGCTCCCCTGCCCAGCTTGATCAGGTCTCCGTTAGGGGTAAATACGTAGATTTCATCCTGGTAGAGTTCCGTTTTGAACTCCTTCATCAGGTCCATGGGAGTAGATCCCTGCGTTTCCAGTACGGCGCGCACGTCGGCCAGAAATTCATCCAGCCCGTGCTCCGCCTGCCCTCCCTTGTATTTCCAGTGCGCCGCCAGGCCCTTTTCGGCGATCTCGTCCATGCGCTGCGTACGGATCTGCACTTCCACCCAGCGTTTCTGAGGGCCCAGGACGGTGATGTGCAGGCTTTCATATCCGTTGCTTTTCGGCACGGACAGCCAGTCGCGCATGCGCTTGGGATTGGGCTGGTACATATCCGTGATGATGGAAAAGGCCTGCCAGCAGTCGGAATGTTCCCCGGCTTGAGCCGAATCCAGCACGATACGGATGGCAAACAGGTCGTAAATGCCTTCAAATTCGACTTTCTGCTTTTTTATTTTGCTGTTTATCGAGTGGATGGACTTGGTCCGGCCCTTAATTTCAAATTTCAGACCCGCTTCTTCCAGTTTTTTCCTTACCGGACGGATAAATTTTTCAATATATTCATCCCGCGAGCGTTTCGTTTCGTTCAGCTTGTCCTTTATGCAGTAATATTGCTTTGCATCCAGGTATTTGAGCGACAGATCCTCCAGTTCGCTCTTTATTTTATACAGTCCGAGGCGGTGCGCCAGCGGTGCATATAAATAGGATACTTCCGTAGCAAGCCGTATGCGGTCTTTTTCGTCCGCGATCTCTTTTCCCAGGCGCATCATGCAGAGCCGGTCGGCAATCATGATCAGGATCACGCGCACATCCTCCGCGAAAGAGAAGAGCAGGTGATGAAAATTTTCCGAGTTGATCGCCGTGTTGCGTGCATACAGGTCGGAGGTCCTGAGCAGCCGGTTGATCATAAGCGATACATCGGAATTAAATGCTTTTTCAACCTCTTCGACCGTAATGGCCTTTTTCAAAACCGGGCGGTACAGGATCAGCGCAAGCACGGAAGTGCGCTTCAATCCGATATCCCTTGTTGCGATCAGGGCCGTTTCCACGTTGCGTATAAGCCCGTTGATCCCGTTCCGGTCCCTCCCGTAACATTCCATTGCCGCGACAGGCTTGAGCAGCTGCCGTATTTTGGGAATGTCATCCTTCTCAAGGCCTTCCGAAAGCACGCCGAATAACTCCCTGTATCGGGAGATAAATATTTTTTTTTCTTCTTCCGTAAAAAACTTTTCCGTATCCATACTGAAACCTGAATTTGCGCGTAAAAGTACATTTTTTTCTTTTAAAAGCCTTATCTTTGCGCAGGCAGATCGAATAATAAACTGTATTATGATACTTAAACCCGGCGATTTATTGCAGCTCAAATCAAGAAACCTGACGGAAGCGCAGGTCGAAGAACAGTTAAACTGTTTTATGAGAGGCTTCCCTTTTCTGAAGATAAAATCATCCGCTTCGGTGGACAAAGGTATTCTCCGCTTAACGGAAGAGGAGCAGAACGCGTACATGGAGATCTGGAACGATTACCCGAACGGTAAAAGACGGATTGTAAAATTTGTTCCGGCCTCCGGTGCGGCAAGCCGGATGTTTAAGGATTTATATTCGTTCCTGTCCGCCTCTTATGACGCTCCCGAAACGGATTTTGAGAAAACTTTTTTCGGAAACATTGAAAAGTTTGCCTTTTATGACGCACTGAATGACGCCTGCCGGACGAATGAAGGCGCCGATATTCCCGCCCTGACGGCAAAAGGGCTGTACAGGGCTGTCGCGGCCTGCTTGCTGGAAGGGAAAGGGTTGAATTATGGCGCTTTGCCCAAGGGGCTGCTACTGTTTCACCGTGATCCGGAAGGAGCGCGCACCGCCATGGAAGAACACCTGGCAGAGGGCGCCCTGTATGCAAAAAATGCGGAAAACAGCGTAGCGGTTCATTTTACGGTTTCTCCGGAACATTTGCCGCTTTTCCGGAAATTAGTTGAAGAAAAAGCGCCGGCATACGAAAAACGATTCGGCGTGAACTGTAATGTGTCCTTCAGCACACAGCAGCCGGATACCGATACGGTTGCCGCAGACGGGGCAAACGCGCCGTTCCGTGATCTAAAGGGCAGGCTGGTCTTCCGTCCCGGCGGGCATGGCGCTCTTATTCAAAACCTGAACGGGCTGGATGCGGATGTTGTATTCATCAAAAATATCGACAACGTTGCGCCCGACCATTATAAGGGGCCGACGGTGCGGTTTAAAAAGGTCATTGCGGGCGTGCTTGTCTCGCTCCAGCGCCGGATGTTTGAATATGTCCGCCTGATTGAAAGCGGTGACTATACACATGAACAGGTAGAGGAAATGATTCATTTTCTTCAGGACAGGCTGTGCATTAAAAATCCGGAAATAAAATATCTCGAAGATGTAGAACTGGTACTCTATATCAAGCGTAAACTGATGCGTCCGCTGCGTGTCTGCGGTATGGTAAGGAACGTGGGGGAACCGGGCGGCGGGCCGTTTCTGGCCGTCAATGCGGACGGAACAGTCTCCCCGCAGATACTGGAAAGTTCACAGATTGACCGGAAGGATGCCGATGCGGAAAAGGCATTTAAACAAGGCTCGCATTTTAATCCTGTGGATCTCGTCTGCGCCCTCAAAGACGCACATGGCAGGAAATATCATTTACCTGATTTCGTAGACCGGAATACCGGTTTCATCTCACAAAAAAGTAAGGACGGACGCGAACTGAAAGCGCTTGAACTGCCCGGTCTGTGGAACGGAGCGATGAGTGACTGGAATACGGTTTTCGTAGAAGTTCCGATAGAGACCTTCCATCCGGTCAAAACGGTCAATGACCTCCTTCGCCCCCGACACCGCTAACGCGCATACGCCCGATTTACCACCACTTGCGAAATTTGGAGAATAAGGGCCGATGCCTCTGACGAAGACGCAGATAAAGACGCGAGGCATCGCGTCTCTACCGTTATCAGTCGAAAAACTCGCCGAATCCGCCGGGTCGCGATCTGCTGTTATTTTCTTTCTTATTGCCGGAAATGCATGGATCCTTAAATTCTTCCGGAATATCAAATGTTTCTTTATCGGAGTAGCCCAGTTCGCTGTCGGCAAACACTTTTTTCATGAAATTGGCATAGACGGGCAAGGCGACATGCGCACCCTGTCCCTCCATGGTGTCGAAGTGAATGGAACGGTCTTCTCCTCCTACCCAGCACCCGGCTACGATACTTGGCGTAAAGCCCATAAACCAGCCGTCCGACTGATTTTGGGTGGTGCCGGTTTTTCCTCCCATGGCCGCTTTTATTCCGTGACTCCAGCGTATGCTGCCTGCCGTTCCGCCGTCTACAACACTTTGTAACATGCCGAGCACTTTATAGGTGGCATCTTCCGGCAGGACCTCATTCACCTGTGCGGTGAACGTGGCAACCGTGTTCCCGTATGCATCTTCGATGCGAGTGATATACATCGGTTCAATCCGGAGCCCTTTGTTCGTGAATACGGTATAGGCGCTGACCATTTCGGATACGGAAATATCCGGCGTGCCGAGGCACATGGCAATAACGGGATCAATATGCCCCTTAAAACCAAAGGAGCGCAGTAACCTTTCCAGCGCGTAGGGGGAAAGGTGCTTCATCAGGTATGCCGTAACCCAGTTGGACGAATTTTGCAATCCCCACTGGAAGGTCACTTCTTCACCAATGCATTTTTGTGTTGAATTGCGCGGTTCCCATAACTCACCGTTTTCATCTACTAACTGTTGCTGTACATGAAGCATTTTGTCACATGGCGTAAATCCCTCGATCATCGCCAGCGAATAGACAAACGGCTTCATGGTAGAACCGATCTGCCGGCGTCCCATAGTAAGCATATCGTACTGGAAATTAGCAAAGTCAATGCCCCCCACGTATGCTTTTACATGTCCGGTATGAGTGTCCATCGCCATAAATGCCGTACGCAGGAAGCTTTTATAATACCGGATGGAATCAAGCGGGGTCATAACGGTATCTTTCATTCCTTCCCAGCTGAAGACGGACATTTCCGCAGGTGTTTTGAAAACGCGCGTTATTTCCTCCTCGCCGACTCCGGCTCCTTTCATCGTTTTGTAACGGTGCGACTGGTTGACCGCACGGTTCAGTATTTCATTGATCTGTTTTTCTTTTTCTTTGTCCGGAACCGAATAGGGAAAGGTAAAGGGAGCGTATTTTTTTCCTTTTTTCTCTTTGAAGAAAGAGGGTTGTAACGTTTTGCTTAAATGGTCTTTTACGGCATCTTCCGCATATTGTTGCATTCGCGAATTTAAGGTCGTATAAATCTTCAGCCCGTCGGTATAGATGTCGTATGGCTTACCGTTCGTTTTCATGTTTTTGTTGCACCATCCGTAAACGGGATTTGTTTCCCAGGAAATGGAATCTTCCGCGAATTTTTGCTGTTGCCATGACGGGTAATCACTGCGTACGGGTTTTTGCGCCATAAGCGTCAGGCGCAGGTATTCCCGGAAATAGGGAGCCAGCCCTTCCTTGTGGTCGATACGTGTAAAATTCAGTTTCAACGGCAATTGAGATAACGAGTCACAGGCGGCTTTATCAAGATACCCGTATCTTTTCATTTGCCCCAATACCGTATTGCGCCGTCTTATCGCACGTTCGCTAAACCTTTCAGGATTATAATAGGAAGGATTTTTACACATCCCGATCAGCGTGGCGGCTTCTTCGGCTTTAAGATTTTTAGGGGTCGTATTGAAATAAGTGCGTGCGGCCGACTGTATACCTACGGCATTATAAAGGAAATCAAATTTATTCAGGTACATATTAATAATTTCCTCTTTTGTATAATATTTCTCAAGCCGTACGGCGATCACCCATTCGATCGGTTTTTGCAGCACACGTTCGGCAACACTGCCTGCATTTGGAGAAAATAGCTGTTTGGCCAGCTGCTGTGTGATCGTACTGCCTCCTCCTCCGCTTTTCTGCATCAGGATTCCACGTTTTACGACGGCGCGTACAAGCCCTTTGATATCAATTCCACTGTGTTTTACAAACCGGTTATCCTCTGTTGCAATGAGGCCCTGTACCAGTTCCGGGGACAAATCGCTGTATTTTATCAGTATCCGGTTATCTTTGCTGTATGAGTACGTCCCGAGCATGATTCCGTCGTCGGAAATCACCTGCGACGCGTAGCGGTTTATCGGGTTTTCCAGTAATTCTATGGAGGGCATGTATCCTATGCGTCCTTTTGCGATAGCTGTAAATATAAGTGTTGCGCCTGCTATTACCAGTCCGAAACAGCTCCATAGGGCGATGTTTATCCGTTTCCGGATTTTGGGCGTTATTCTACCCCGGAATTTTTTCCACTTGCTTTTTACGTTATCATTTTTCATGTTTTAGCCACTTCTGTTCCAATATCGTCTTCTTCTTTAGGCGCTTTTTTGACAAAAAGCGCGCTTAATTCATATAATCCGTATAATGGGAGAAATACACATCCGAGTGTAAACGGATCACCGCTTGGCGTAATAAATGCGGCTGCGATTAACAACCCGACAATGGCATGACGGCGGTATTTGTTGAAAAACGAACGGGTCAGAAGACCCATTTTGGAGAGTAACCAGGACACCAGAGGCATTTCAAATACGATTCCCATGATAAATATCAGCATGATGAACATGTCAACATAAGACTCCAATGAGGATTGATTCTCAATGGCAACGCTTATATCCCAGGTCGCAAGAAAACGTAACGTCATCGGAAATACAAAGAAATAACCGACGGCGCATCCGATAAAGAACATAATTGTCCCGCAGAGAAACGCCCACCGTACATTTTTCTTTTCATAATCATATAAGGCAGGGCTTATAAATTTCCAGACCTCGTACACAAGGTAGGGAAATGTGATCAACAATGCCAACCAAAATGAGGTTGACATGGAGATGAAGAATGGGGATGCAAGTTTTACGTTAAAGATTTTTACATGGTAAGTTTCATCGCAAAAGTCAGGCATTAACGGGATTGACCTTGTTAACTCACACAGTACACGGTATAGAATGAAATCGGCGCGTGTCGGTGCAAGAATAACAGTATCAAACAGATACTGCATAAAAACAAATCCCGTTACCGTAAAAACGATAAGCGCAATTACACATCTGAATAATGTCCAACGCAACGCCTCCAGGTGATCCCAGAAAGACATCTCCTCCTGTTGTTGTGACATATCTATGTCCTACTTTGCTGTATTATTCGGCGTTGTATCATCCGCATTGATGTCATTCTCAATGCCTTTTACTCCTTCCTTGAAGTTTTTGATTCCTTTACCCAACCCTTTCATCAGTTCCGGAATTTTTTTACCTCCGAATAACAACAGGATAAGGACTGCAATAATAACGATTTCCGGTGCACCGAGATTTTGTAAAAATAATAAGTAGTTCATTTTTTCTCTTTAATTGATTTAGTTGGCAAAGGTACAATTAGAAATTGATATAACCGCCTTTTTTTAGCAATTTTATGGTTTTTGGAATGTGAAAGATTTTATTGCATAAAGTTTATAGCAGCTATTTTAAAGCATATATACTTGTTTTTTAGCTCTGTAATCTTTTCTAAGGATAGGATGAAGCATCTTTTAACAGAAAAAGTTTTGCGGATAATTGTATTGATTATAATTTTGCATCGGTTTTAACAAAAAGTATTTTGACAAATTAATATTTAAAATTATGACATCAATTATTAATTCTTACATTCCTGAATTTAAGGTGAATGCCTACTGCAATGGCGAGTTTATAACGGTAACGGACAAAGATGTGAAAGGAAAATGGGGTATTTTCTTCTTTTATCCGGCGGATTTTACATTTGTATGTCCGACAGAGTTGGAAGATATGGCTGATAACTATGCCAAATTCAAAGAACTTGGCGTGGAAATATATTCTGTCAGTGCAGATACTCATTTTGTACATAAAGCATGGCATGATGCATCTGCTGCGATTAAAAAAATTCAATATCCGATGCTGGCTGATCCGACAGGTTTGTTGGCAAGGGCGTTGGGAGTACATATTGAGGAAGATGGTGTTGCGTATAGGGGAACATTTGTATTTAATCCGGAAGGACAAATCAAAGTATGTGAAATCCATGACAACGGCATCGGACGTAACGCCTCGGAATTACTTCGAAAAGTAGAGGCTGCCTTATTTGTATCGAAACATCCGAATGAAGTATGTCCGGCGAAATGGAAAAAGGGCGATCAGACCTTGAAGCCGGGTATTGATTTGATCGGTAAGATATAATAACCGGCTTGTTTACAGTTTTGTTTTTTTAAAGGGGGGCGGTCTGATCTTTTCAGGACAATCCCCTTTTTGTATCTCTTACTTTATGCCGATAGGGCATTGACTTTGTTTTTAAAATCATTTTAAAAGAAAATAATATGTTAGATAATGCATTAAAGGAACAGGTAAAGTCTATTTTTGCCGGTCTGTCTTCATCCTATATATTTGAAGTGTATGTATCGGATGACCATGAAAGTCGTGATGAACTGTTGGAGTTACTGGAAGAAACGGCTTCCTGTTCGGAAAAAATTCAGGTTCGCTTAAATAAGGGTGACGGTCTGGAATTTTACCTGTTAAAAGACGAGGAAAGGACCGGTGTTAAATTCAGGATGGTTCCGAACGGACATGAATTTTCAACTCTTTTGCTGGCCGTATTGAATTGTGACGGGAAAGGTAAAAATATACCGGATGAGTTTATTCAAAACAGGGTGAAAGCATTGAAGGGAGATATACATATTTCTACTTACATATCACTGACCTGTACGAATTGCCCGGATGTGGCGCAGGCGTTTAACGCCATGTCTTTCATCAATCCGAAGATAAAGCATGAAATCGTGGATGGAGCCATTTATCGGGATGAGGTTGAGAGACTTAAGATACAGGGAGTTCCTGCCGTATTTGCCGATGGTGAATGGATTCATTCGGGAAAAGCTGCTTTCGGGGAGTTGTTAGATAAGCTGGAAGCAAAATATGGCAGTGCGGAATCTCCGGAGCCGAATAAGGAGGAAAGGGAATATGACGTACTGGTGATCGGCGGCGGTCCGGCCGGATCTTCCGCAGCGATCTATTCGGTTCGTAAAGGCCTGAAAGTGGCGATTCTGACGGAGCGTATAGGTGGACAGGTGAAGGAAACCGTCGGTATAGAAAACCTTATTTCCGTACCTGAAACAACGGGAGGGAAATTGGCGGATGACTTAAAAAGGCATATACAGAGCTATCCGGTTGATATTTTTGAGAACCGGACGGTTGAGAAAGTCGAGTTGGAAGGGCAGCATAAAGTTGTATGGGTAAAAGGCGGTGAAGTTTACAGGACTCCGGCGCTGATTATTGCTACAGGAGCGAGTTGGAAAAGGCTTAATGTGGACGGTGAGTCGAATTATATAGGAAGAGGCGTGGCCTTTTGTCCTCATTGTGACGGGCCGTTTTATAAGGATAAGCATGTTGCGGTTGTTGGAGGTGGTAATTCCGGAATCGAAGCGGCTATTGACCTGGCCGGCATTTGTTCGAAGGTAACCGTACTCGAATTTCTGGAAGATCTTAAAGCCGATAACGTATTGCAGGAAAAACTGAAAAGTTTTTCGAATGTGGGAGTTTATACAAACTCACAGACGACCGGATTAATAGGAAATAATGAAAAAATCATCGGGATAAAAGTGAAGAATCGCGGGAGTGGGGAAGAACGGGTTATTGATTTGGACGGAGTGTTTGTCCAGATCGGTCTGAAAGCGAATAGCACCGTATTTAAAGATCTTGTCAAAACAAATACGATCGGTGAAATTGAGATTGACAGGTACTGCCGTACGGATGTTCCCGGTATATATGCAGCAGGAGACGTCTCTACCGTCCCGTACAAACAGATTATTATCTCCATGGGAGAAGGGGCAAAGGCCGCGCTTACAGCTTTCGACGACCGTATACGCGGATTGCTGGATTGATCCTGCAAACCCGGGTTCGGGATTAGAATAGCCCGTTAAGGCTTACATATTCATATAGAAAGCATTTCCCGTCCGTTAATGAATGCCACAAGTGTTCAACCCTGCCAGGGTTGCGGGGGGGAGGCCTTTTTCTATTGATATGGATGCCCTGCGGGTAACAATTATACACGGTTGCCGAACTTGCCCGAACTCGGGTTTACAGACCACTGTCGACCGGCTACATTTTTCTCACAAAAAAGGTGACCTTTATTACAAGCCATTCACTACACGGGACGGCTTGGTAACGCTACTGTTCGGAGTGTTTGAACGCTGCGATTAAGAGGTATGCGATGGAATGAAGGCATTGAATAGCAGAATTAAATTAGTGGATGAAATCTTTTTTATTGGCAGTTCTTTTAATAATTTCTTCGAACAGGTTAGTCAGTCAAAGCCAATACAGGGTTCCTTTTCCGGAAAAAGACTCGATTGGCATGGCGTTAAGACAAAAAGATCCGTTTTGGAAGCATACAATAGCCCCGGCCGTTTTTATAGGGCTATCCGCTGCTACCTGGCAGACCGGTAAAGAGGTAAGGAGGGTCCGCAACCGGTACATACCCAATTTCCGTAGCAGACTGGATGACTACATGCAATACGCTCCGGCAGCTACCGCTTTTACACTGAACATATCCGGGGTCAAAGGCAGGAACAGGCTTGGGCGCGCAGCTATAAACTGGGGCGGGGGCATGCTCATCATGGGCGGACTGGTTAATACGATTAAATATTCGGCCGGGGTGATACGTCCCGACGGGACATCCGGGAACTCCTTTCCTTCCGGACATACGGCGACGGCTTTTATGAATGCCACCTTTCTCCATAAGGAATATGCCCATGTCAACTCTTTGTACAGCATACTGGGCTATTCAATGAGTTCCTATACCGGCATAAGCAGGAGCCTGAATAACCGTCACTGGCTTTCCGATATTTTAGCGGGAGCAGGCATCGGTATTTTATCTACGGAATTAAGTTACCTGATAGTGGACAATTTCTACAAGAATAAAGGGGATTTTTTCACCGCTTTCGATGTAAAGAAAGAGCTGGAAAATCCGTCGTTTGTTTCCCTGGGGTTTGGCCGCTCCTTCTATATCGATGATTTGAAATCGTTTGGAGAACTTGGCTGGGAGGGAGCCGTGGAGGGAGCTTATTTTTTTAATAGAAGATGGGGTGCAGGCGCAGAATTAGGTTTTATGCACATCCCGTTTGAAAGGGAAGCCATGGACTTCCCGGAATGGGACGGATTACCGGAAGGCATTATGAATCCCCAGATAGATATACAGTCTTTAGGATTGTCTTCACTGATGGCCGGCGGATATTACGCTAAATTCTTAGGGAAGAAATTTATCTTGCAGGGCAAGGCGCTTGCCGGAATAGGAATAGGAACAGGAGGCAGCATTGATTTCCGGGCAGAGGGAAAAGCAGGCGACATTCATATCCCTTTGATGAAATATTCCATCAACAGGACATGGATGATAGGAGGAGGGGTTTCCCTGACAATGATGATTGCTCCCACATTAGGCCTCTCACTCTATGCCGACTACAAATATGTCAATCCGAAAACTGAAATTTCCATTTCTAAATATTATCCGGATCTGGAGGATGAATCCCCGGATGCAGGACGTTTGCCGATCAGCGCCCTGTCCGGAGGGCTTAAACTGATTTCCTTTTTTTGAAGCCTGAGGCCTTCCTGCCATTTCCGGCTCAGTGGTTTGATATTGCCTGACATTTGTAACCGAAAGAAAATGTATTTTCTTTTGGTTATTATTTGATTTACGCTATCTTTGCAGGTCAATTTTGGATATAGCGTGATGAAATACATCTGTTTCATAATACAAAATGCAGTTAAACAGTAAAAGGTATACGTATGAAAGTTTTTGTTTATCCGGGTCAGGGCGCTCAGTTTACGAGCATGGGGAAGTCCATGTACGACCAGCATGCACGTGCGAAGGAGTTATTTGAGGAAGCGAATGAAATCCTCGGTTTCCGAATAACCGATATTATGTTTTCAGGTTCCGATGATGAACTGAAACAGACGAACGTAACGCAGCCGGCCATATTTCTACATTCCGTCATTCTTTCCAAGATATGGGGCAAACTGTTTACGCCCGAAATGGTCGCGGGACATTCGCTGGGAGAGTTTTCAGCGCTGACCGTCTCCGATGCCCTTTCGTTCGAGGACGGGCTTAAGCTCGTCTCAAAGCGCGCCCATGCGATGCAGAAAGCCTGTGAAATGCAACCTTCTATTATGGCGGTCATTATCGGTTTGCCGGATGAAGTGGTTGAAAATGTCTGCAAAGCGATAACAGATGAAATTGTCGTTTGTGCAAATTATAACTGTCCGGGGCAGATTGCCATTTCCGGAACGGAGGCCGGTATTGATAAGGCCTGTGAAATGTTAACGGAAGCAGGCGCCAAGCGTGCCTTAAAACTGAAAGTGGGAGGCGCCTTCCATTCGCCCTTAATGGAGCCTGCACGGGCGGAACTGGCTGAAGCCATCGAATCGACAGCCATAAACGAGCCGGTTTGCCCGATATATCAGAACTATACCGCCCTGCCGTCGACCGATCCGGAGGTTATCAAGGAAAACCTGATCGCCCAGCTCACGGGGTCGGTTAAATGGACGCAGACCGTGCGGAATATGGTGGCCGGCGGCGCCGATCATTTTGTGGAACTCGGCCCGGGAAAAACCCTCCAGGGGCTTATCCTGAAAATAGACAATTCGGTTACGGCTGAAAGTTACCAGGATAAGGTAACCAAAGATTGATATATAATGAATCCTGCTGTAATATACGATAAGAATACGTTGGAGTTTGTCACGGTCACGCTTGAATTTTGCACCCTGATAGAGACAGCTTCACAACATACGCTATACTCATTTACGGACAAAGCTGTAAAAATTACGCCCCTGCTTTACCTGAAAGCGGCTTTGTTGCCTGATATGGAAGAACCGGAAGAAGAAGATGAACCGGAACATTTTATTACAGAAGATACGTATGAAGCGATACGTTACCGCATCGCGAATCTTTTGGGCGAATACGACCCGTTCCTGGAGACCTTCCATCCGGATATCCGTTACAGTGATACCCCGATTGCTTCCACCATATCGGAAAACCTGGCGGATGTATACCAGGATTTGGGGGATTTTGCGGCGCTGTTCCGCCGGGAAAATGAAGAGGTGATGGAGCAGGCGCTATATATTTGCAGGGAGAGCTTCCGGGCCTGCTGGGGGCAGAAATTGCTGAATGCACTGAAAGCGCTTCATGCCGTACGTTTTAATGAAGAACTGTCTTCCGGTGAAGACGGTTTTCTTGCCGGAGGGGAGATCGAATGAACTTTATACACGCCATCACAAAAGACGCCGTCTCACAGATGCCGCGGGAAGTGTTCACGGGACGCATCGTCGTCATTGACAACCGGGTGAATCTGGATAAGGCGCTTGCCTACCTGGGTTCGTTGACGGAAGTAGGATTCGACACCGAGACACGCCCGAATTTTTCAAAGAAAACGCATTATAAAATGTCGCTGATGCAACTGGCGTGCAAGGAGACCTGTTTCCTGATACGCTTAAACCGCTTTAAAAAAATACCGTCTTCGCTGGACTCGTTCCTTAAAAACGAAGAAGTAAGGAAAATCGGCCTGTCACTGCGGGATGATTTTCACGGCTTACACAGCCTGACTGCGATTTCGCCGGGTAACTTTATTGATTTGCAGACGTATGTAACGGCGTTTGGCATAGAAGACATGAGTCTTCAGAAGATTTATGCGATCCTGTTCGGACGGAAGATCTCCAAACGCGAACGCCTGAGTAACTGGGAGGCCGATGTCCTTACCGAATCGCAGCAACGGTATGCCGCCCTCGATGCATGGGCCTGCTTGCGTATTTATCAATTCCTGGAATGTTCGAAATGAGTCCGGCCGGAATCTATCTCAAACCGAAGAAAGAGGAATCGCTCCTGCGTTTTCATCCCTGGGTCTTTTCGGGCGCTATAGCCTCTGTCGTTGGAGAGCCTGAAGAAGGAGATCTGGTGGAAGTATACGGATCGGATCACCGTTTCCTGGGCGTCGGACATTACCAGGCCGGCAGTATCGCGGTGCGTATCCTGTCATTTGAGCCGGTCGCCGTAGATATGCTGTTCTGGACAGGCCGGATCCGTTCCGCCTGTGCCCTGCGCCGCACCCTCGGACTGGCAGGGACGGAAGAAAACAATACTTACCGCCTGATACACGGCGAAGGAGATCTCCTGCCGGGACTTGTTGTAGATATTTATGCGCATACGGCGGTTATCCAGGCACATTCTGCGGGCATGCATCATGCACGCAGAGACATTACCGCCGCCCTGCGCGAGGTGTTGGGAGAGGATTTGCACCGTGTCTATTATAAATCGGAAGGGACACTGCCCTTTAAGGCGGATCTTCACGAAGAAAACGAATACCTGTACAGGGCCGGTAACGAAGAATCGTATACGGCCCTCGAAAATGGCCTCCGGTTTCACATAGACTGGCTGAAAGGCCAGAAAACCGGGTTCTTTATTGATCAGCGTGACAACCGGTCGCTGCTCCGGCGCTATGCCGGGGGCCGCGCCGTATTGAATATGTTTTGCTATACGGGAAGTTTTTCCGTATATGCCCTGTCCGGAGGAGCTTCGCTGGTTCATTCGGTCGACAGTTCCGCAAAAGCGATTGCATTGACGAACGAAAATGTAGCGTTGAATTATCCGGGTGATACACGTCACCGGGCTTTTGCCGAAGATGCGTTTCAATTCATGGAAAGCATGGACAGCCGGTATGATTTGATAATTCTAGATCCCCCGGCCTTTGCAAAGCATAAAAACGTCCTGCGTAACGCATTGCAGGGATACCGGAAACTGAACGCCATCGCATTCAGGAAGATAAGGCGGGGAGGCATTCTCTTCACCTTTTCATGTTCTCAGATTGTCGGCAGGAATGATTTCCGGCTGGCGGTTTTCAGTGCTGCGGCGCAGTCGGGACGCGCCGTGCGTATCCTTCACCAGTTAACGCAGCCGGCCGATCATCCGGTCAATATATATCATCCCGAAGGTGAATACCTGAAAGGGCTTGTGTTGCAGGTGGAATAAAAATAACAAAAAGATACAGGATATGATGGAATGGTCCCGGTTATTATCCGGAAAACGTCTTGGAGTCGAAAACTATCACGAACGGAAGCATGAACGCACGAACTTTCAGCGCGACTACGACCGGCTGATCTTTTCTTCGCCTTTCCGGCGGCTGCAGAATAAGACACAGGTCTTCCCGCTTCCCGGAAGTATTTTCGTACATAACCGGCTGACGCACAGTCTGGAGGTGTCGTGTGTCGGTCGCTCGCTCGGAAAAAATATTGCGGCGCAGCTGATACGGAAATACGGTCAGGAAGAAAATACTGACTTTTCGGAAATAGACTCAATCGTCTCGACTGCCTGCCTGGCGCATGATATGGGTAATCCGCCGTTCGGCCATTCGGGAGAACGGGCCATTTCCGCTTATTTCACGGACGGTAAGGGAAAGCAGTTTGAAGACCGGGTGCGCGGCGAAGGCGGACGCTGGGAAGACTTCCTTCATTTTGAAGGAAATGCTAACGCGATGCGGCTGCTTACGCATCCGTTCCGGGGACGTCGCCAGGGAGGATTCGCCCTGACATACAGCACGCTGGCTTCCGTGGTGAAATACCCGTTCGCTTCCACGCAGGCCACGTCAAAAGGGAAATTCGGCTTTTTCCAGACGGAAGAAGACACCTTCCTCCGTATAGCCGAAGAATTGGGAATACCCGTCATTGATCCGAACCGGGCTGTTTATGCACGCTATCCGCTCGTCTACCTGGTCGAAGCGGCCGATGACATCTGCTACCAGATCATGGATATTGAGGATGCCCACAAGCTGCGGCTCCTGACAAAAGACGAGGTGCTGGACCTGTTCCTGGACTTTTTCGAAGGAAAACGCCTGGAAGCGATCAAACACACGATGGAGATGGTAAAAGATACGAACGAGCAGGTTGCCTACCTTCGCTCGTGTATCATCGGACTGCTTGTGGATGAATGTACGCAGGAATTTCTTGAAAATGAACGCCGCTTTCTGGCCGGCGCTTATGACAAGCCCCTCATAGCAGGGATCGGCGACCGTGCGGAAAAAGCGTACAGGCTCTGTTCCGAAGTCGCTTACGAAAAAATATACATTTCCCGCGATGTGGTTGACATAGAGCTGGCAGGCTATCATATTTTCGGCTATTTGCTGGAAACGGTAATCGATGCCATGATGAATCCCGGACACTCGTACAGTAAGCTGTTGCTTAGCCGCGTACCCGAACAGTATGACGTATATGCAGCGACAACTTACGGAAAGATCCAGTGCGCACTGGATTATATATCGGGCATGACGGATGTGTACGCGCTTGACCTGTACCGGAAAATCACGGGCCAGAGCCTGCCGGCGGTTTGAATTAATAATTGAATATATAAATATTGGATATGAAAACTGAATTTAACCGGATTCTCCTGAAATTAAGCGGCGAATCGCTTATGGGAGACAAACCGTGCGGGATAGATGAACTCCGCCTGGAAACGTATGCCGCACAGATCGGGGAAGTAGCCGCAGCGGGCGTTCAATTGGGGATCGTCATCGGCGGCGGGAACATTTTCCGCGGACTAAGCGGAGCATCCCGCGGATTTGACCGTGTAAAAGGAGACCAGATGGGCATGCTGGCAACGGTGATCAACAGTCTGGCCCTCCAGTCCGCCCTTCAGGCTGCCGGGACAAAGGCCGCCGTACTCACCTCCATACGCATGGAGCCGGTCGGCGAGTATTACGCTAAAAGCCGCGCCATCGATTTACTGCAGCAGGGATCGGTCGTCATTCTTGCCGGCGGAACGGGCAATCCGTTTTTCACAACCGACACAGCCGCCTCGCTGCGCGCCATCGAACTCGAAGCGGACGTAATGCTGAAAGGCACGCGTGTAGACGGCATCTATACCGCCGATCCGGAAAAAGACCCGGCAGCCGAAAAATTCGACGAAATAACCTTCGATGAAATCTACCGCCGCAACCTGAAAGTAATGGATCTCACAGCAACGACGCTGTGCAGGGAAAACAACCTGCCGCTAATCGTTTTCGACATGGATACGGCCGGCAACCTCAAAAAAGTCGTGCAGGGAGAAAAGATCGGAACCGCCGTTCACCCTTAGCCTGAACGTGCCGGCTGTTTTAACCCGTGTGAAGTATATTTTCAATTATTGAAGTTTTTTTCCGGAAAACCGTTACCTTTGCGGAAATTTTAATTAAACCGTTATGGCAATCGACACAAATCAAATCATTAAGAATGCGGAAGATAAGATGTCTTCTACTATCAGCTACCTGGATGACGAACTGGCGCGGATCCGTGCCGGGAAGGCAAATCCGAAGATCCTGGATCATGTACGGGTGCCTTATTATGGAACAATGACACCCCTGTCAAACGTGGCATCCATCAATACGCCCGATGCAAAAACCCTGCTTATTACCCCCTGGGAAAGGACGCTGATCAGGGAAATTGAAAAGGCAATCCTCAATTCGGACGTAGGGATCACGCCGGAAAATAACGGCGAAGTAATCCGCCTGGGAATCCCTCCGCTGACGGGGGAGCGCCGCCGCGAACTGGCCAGACAGGCCAAGCAGGAAGCGGAAAGCGCGAGGATCAGTATCCGCGGCACGCGCCACGAGGTGATTGAGGCGCTCAAGAAATCGGTAAAGGAAGGTACCTCCGAAGATGTGGAAAAAGATGCGGAAGAAAAACTCCGGAAAATCCATGATAAATATATCCGGAAAATAGAGGAACTCTATGCCGCCAAGGAAAAGGAAATCATGACAGTGTGATGCGTGGCCTGGTTGTAAAAAATACAGGCAGCCGCTATACGGTTCATACGGACGGGGGACTTTCGGTGGAATGCAGCATAAAAGGCTCTTTCCGCCTGAAGGGCATCCGGAGTACGAACCCGGTGGTGATCGGCGACCGCGTGCAGATTGAGGTAAACGGGGAAGATGCGGCGTTCATCACGGCGATTGAGGAACGCCGTAACTATATGATACGCCGTGCCTCCAACCTGTCAAAGCAGTCGCATATCCTGGCTGCCAATCTGGATCTGGCCGTCCTGGTCGTCACGGTCAACTATCCCGCCACAACGACTGTCTTTATCGACCGTTTCCTGGCTACGGCCGAAGCTTACCGCATCCCGGTACAGCTTGTCTTTAACAAAACAGACCGCTACGACGACGATGAACTGGAATACCTGGACGGGCTGATCCGCCTCTACGGGACGGTCGGCTATCCGTGCCTCAAAATGTGCGCCCTGTCGGGGGCCGGGGCGGATGATCTGCGACGGCTCCTTACCGGTAAGATCACGCTGCTGTCCGGCCACTCCGGCGTCGGGAAGTCAACCATTATTAATACCCTTTTCCCCGAAGCAAACCTGCGGACTGCCGATATTTCCGAATACCACCGGAAAGGGATCCATACGACTACCTTTTCGGAGATGATCCCTCTCCCCGGAGGAGGCTACCTGATCGACACGCCGGGGATCAAGGGATTCGGCACCCTTGAAATGGAAGGAGCCGAGGTGGCGCATTATTTCCCGGAAATTTTCAAATCGTCCGCCGGTTGCCGCTTTCATAACTGCACCCACCGCAATGAACCCAGCTGTGCCGTCCGTAAAGCCGTCGAAGAACATTATATCAGCGAATCACGCTATAAAAGCTACCTGAATATCCTGGAAGACAAAGACGGAAATAAATACCGTGAAGCTTACTGATCAATCGCCCGTTTTTTTAGGGAAAGAATTTTTTTTATCGGTCAGCAGTAATTTTTTTTTATTTTTTCTTGCAGTAAATAAAAAAAATATTCTATCTTTGCCCCGACCAAAAAAATAAGAATGGTTAATATAGAAAACATGAGACACAGTACATTATTCACACAGGAAACAAAAAACAGAAAGGCGTTAAGTATTTTTATGCCTTTTAATTTGTTTGCTATGAATATATTTGCTACTCTCTCTCTCTCTCTCTCTCTCTCTCTCTCTCTCTCTCTCTCTCTCTCTCTCTACATTTAATATACGCATACGCGCTACGCGCGTTATTGATCGCGTGCAAGCGCGTCAAGATACATATTTTTTCAAAACAAAAAACCATACGGCCTATCCTGATTTTCAGACGGACGTACGAGGCTCGGAAGCAAGTCTTCCCTGCCCCGGCGTCCGTTCCGCTTTTCAGGACGTCCTGCACCCATCCGGTCTGATCTGCCCTCACTGTTCATTAATCACTAATCATTATAACATCATGTTTTACACAAGAATCAACAAAATCAAAGTTTTCAACAACCGGGAAGGATTTCTCGGATTGTTTAACCGCGCGGAGTTTCGGATTTACAGTCATGCCGCCGGCTATTCCGTCGGGGTTGAACCATACATCTCTCCGCTGACCCTGGCAGACCTGATCGACCTGGACGACAGCGCCCGCGACCGGCAGGACACCGCCGATACAACGGGAAACATACTGGTGGACTATACGCTGTTCGGTTTCGAATATGTGGCAGAGGGATAAGGGATTCATATCAGAAAAATAAAATAACTATGCGAACCTGTTCATTTTTATTGATCATTTGCCTGTTTTCCTGTTCAACACCGTATTCAAATGAATTGAAAGCTGTTTTTAAGCAGGCCGGGAAGAACCGCAGGGAATTGGAAAAGGTACTGAAACATTACGGCCAAAACCCTGCCGACAGCCTGAAACTGCGTGCGGCAGAGTTCCTGATTGTGAACATGCCGGGCAAGCATTCGGAATATTACGATGCCCCGTGGAATGATGTGGCAACCGTGTGCTTGCGGTGGACAAGCTCCTCGGACAAGCAGCGGGTGCTGAATACGTACAAAACAGGCGAGCCGGTCAGACGGGAAGACATAAACTGTATTACGTCCGAATATCTAATCAATAATATTGAACTGGCGTTCAAGGTCTGGCAGGAGCGTCCGTGGGGAAAACAGATCCCCTTTGACGCTTTCTGTGAGGAAATCCTGCCTTACCGGGTGGGCGTCGAACCATTGGAAAACTGGAGGGAAAAAGCCCTTGCCAGTTTTGCGGATTTGGATATGGTATTGAACAAGCCCGCAACTACGTCGGTAGAAGCATGCAACATTGTCAATAGCTTGTTGCCAAGATTCAGGATAGACAACGACTTTCCACCGATGAATTTCTCACAGTTGATGGCTTCTTCAAAGGGAACATGCGATGACATGGCAACGTTAGCCGTTTTCAGCATGAGGGCGTTGGGCATACCTGTTACATTTGAATTTACACCACGCTGGATAAATATTTCAACCGGACATGCCTGGAATACCGTACGCGACAGCACGGGAAACCACATTTCCTTTATGGGGACGGATTCGAATCCGTATCATCCACATCAGGGTGTTTTATATAATGAATATCCGAAAGGAAAAGTATACCGGAAAACATTTGCCATACAGAAAAATATCCAAACGGAAGACATAAACATCCCTCCTTTGTTGGAAGATCATAAAAACATAAAGGATGTGTCGGCGGAATATGCCGGATGTACGGACACTGTTTCTGTTCACCTCAAGTATCCCCCCGTGACGTCAACGGGGTATGTGTACCTTGCATTTGAACAGAATCATCAGTTCTATCCCGTTGCCTGGGTAAAGGACAGCGGAGAAACATGCCGTTTCCCGTCCGTAGGAAGGAACGCCATTTATTGCCCGGTGTATTACGCCAACAACCGGCAAACGCCGGCAGGAGATCCTTTCTGGCTGGATCATGACGGGAATATGACGATTTTTTCCCCGGATCATCCGGATACGTTATTGACTCTTCGTAAAATTGATCCGAATGACACGGCACCCGCCTGGTTACAACGAATGCATCACGGCACATTCGAAGGAGCAAACCGGGCGGACTTTTCCGATGCAAAGGTTTTACATACGATTGATCATCTTCCCGATATATCTTACAACGATGTTATATTGCGAATGCCGGCCCATTACCGTTATGTCCGTTACAAATCGCCGGAAGAAGGATTCTGTAATGTATCTGAGATCGCATTTTACGGTTCGGAAGGAGAGAAACTGTCAGGAACACCTGTTGGTACGCCGGGAGCATGGGATAATTCAAACAACACCTGCGACAAAGCATTTGACGGAGACGTGACCACTTTTTATGATGCAGTTGAAAGCAGTGGGGCATGGACGGGACTTGATTTTCAAGAACGGAAACAGATTCGTAAAATCCGCTACCTGCCACGTATCGAAGGTCTTCATTACGAAGGACACAGTTATGAACTGTTTTATTGGACGAAAGACGGATGGACGTCGCTGGGCAAACAAACAGCGACAGACAGCGGTTCACTGCAATATCGTGCGCCATTGCAGGCATTGCTGCATTTGGAAAATCTTACGCTTCGAAAGAAAGGTAAAACATTCTTTGTTACATCCGGCCATGAGATTCATTGGCGCTGAGATTCGATTAATGATCCGGTTAATAGAAAGATATGATAAAGAGAGAGATGACAATTGGAGTTATTATGAACAGGTTAACTGTCGGAATACTGTTTGGTATTCTATCCTGCATCACTTTATTCGTTACTTCCCGTCATTTTGTAAATCAGGAAGTAACACCCAAATGGTTTGGCCTGATAATAGGCGTTGGCATGGCAGGTATCATATCGGGGATATTTAACCATAACCTGTATTTCCCACTGAAATCAGTATGGATACCGATACTTTTGTGCTGTTCCCTGATTGTTTTAAGGGATTGCCTTGTTTCCGATTTCAATTATCAACTGATGACGCAGACCGTTTGTCTGTTGCTATTGTTTTTTCTTTTGCAGCAGATGACTGCGATTTTTCCTGTCAAATATTTCCTGGGGATTACGGTGATATTAACGGCAGTCCTCGCCTGTTATGGCGTATGGGATTACCCCGGCTTGTACTTATCCACCAAACATGTCCGGTTAACGGGAGGTTTTGACAATCCCGCCGGTTTTACCGCCGCTTTGGTTTGTGTATTGCCCTGTACATTCTATTTTTTCCGTAATACTCCCCGTACCGTCAAATATATTGCTGTCCTCATTGCCGTCCTGTTGTTTTCAGTGATTGTGCTTTCCCGGGCGCGGGCGGCCATAATTGCCGGATTCGCTGTGATTCTATGTTATTTGCTGTGTGACAACTATTCGGGAATCAAATGGAAGAATTGGATGAAAATACTGCTTGCCTGCATCATAGCTGCAAGCATGACCGGACTGTATTTCCTGAAAAAGGATTCTGCCGACGGGCGGATTCCGATATGGCAAAGTACATGGGACATGATCCGGGACAAGCCTTTAACCGGACATGGATACGGGACATTCAATGCAAAGTATATGCTGTATCAGGCGGAATATTTTGAGACGCATCCAGACAGTAAATATGCAGACCTATCTGACAATGTGTTGCATCCATTCAATGAATATCTGCTGGTGTGGGCAGAGTATGGCATTCTCGGAGCGGGTTGCATTGCATTACTGTGCTTCCTGCTTATTTGCCATTATTTTCGTGCCCCGTCGTATCTCAAGTTTATTGCTCTGTTAAGTATGTTGTCGCTGGCCATACTGTCCTGCTTTTCGTATCCGTTCAAATATCCGTTTACATGGGTGATAGCGTTCCTTAATATAGCCCTGATCTGTCCGCCCGGCAAGGTATCTTCCCGCAGGATCATCAATGCGACACGAACAGGACTGGTTTTGAGTGCAACTGCGCTTTTGCTTGTGGGAGTTCCATTGATGAAGGCGGAAATGCGGTGGAACACTGTTGCAAAGCAGTCATTAGCGGGAAGAACGAGGGAAGTATTGCCCGAATATGATAAGCTGTATAAATATCTCGGAAGAAACGGCCTGTTCCTGTACAACCATGCCGCAGAACTGCACGAGGTAAAGGAGTATGCGAAAAGTCTTTCGGTATTTGAACAATGCGTTCGATATTACAATGATATGGATGTTCAGATGCTACTTGCCTACAATTATAAAGAATCAGGCAGGTACGATGAAGCGGAGAAACATCTGAAACTTGCCGCCGGCATGTGCCCGGGACGATTCATGCCGTTATAAACTGACAGAACTTTACACAGCCACCGGACGTACCGGTGAAGCACGAACGCTGGCTCAGCAAATAGTAGATAAAAGAGTCAAAATACCTTCCGCCACTATTCATGCGATTAAACAGAAAATGCAGAAATTGATAGACAGGGAAGAAGAAATACACGTTCCGGCGCCGGAAAGCCGGACGGATGTCGAACCTATTAACAGGATTCAACCCGGGCGGGGAAATCTTTCGGAAAACCGAACTCCGAAAGACCTCCAGCCTCCATAGGGGTGTCCGGGTGAAATGTTTTTCTCCTTATGCTTTGAGGGAAAGACAGGGACGGACGGAAACGGTCGAAGCAGACATTGCAAGATGAAAGGAGATTGCAAACGCCTTTCGCGAACTCTGAAAAAACGGCTACTTGCAAATGAAATGTCGATAAATAAGGTTTGCAAAATTCTTAAAAGTAAATTAGTTATGAATAATATATTTAACAGCAAAGTTAGAGTTTTCGGTTTGATGATGGTATTGGCAAGCGTAATTTCCGCAGGGATTTTTATGCAGAGTTGCAGCAGTGACAGTTTAGATTCTTCTATAAATGAATTTGATGATCCGAATATAGCGGCAATTAATTCAATTGAATCCCAAGACCCGCAAATTGTTTTGGAATCGGTATTTCAAATTATTAAAGAAACAAAAGGTGATTATTCTATTAGTATAGCTGTATGTGAAGATCTTGTAACTGCATTTAAAGCTACACAGGCTGTAAAAGGTGCCGTCGACTTAAAACAGACAGTCCGGTTGAAAGGCGTAAATCCGGAAACTGTTGCACTGGGATGGACGTACTTAGGCAATGTATCCAATATTATTAACGCGACTAAACTGTATAACAAATACAAGGATGAATGGAGCTATTCCTGTCTTGAGCTGCGATTGGAAACACAGGATGATGGATCTGTCGATGTTTATGCAAAACAGTGTGAATGATGGACGGTAAAATAATGAAATATGTATGGATTGCATCTTGCGGAGCGGTTGCGATCTTCCTTCTTGTACTTCAATTATACAGTGGCGGATTTGACACTGGGG
>JAISCL010000138.1 GCA_031265585.1 Tannerella sp.
CATGCTGCCATAAATCTTTTGACGTAAAGTCATGTCCCGACAGCAAACGGCTTATTTTATCATGCGATAATTCTCCCTCAAGCAAGCGGGATAAACCTGTTGCTGTTGTAATGCCTGTACTGCTCAATAAATAATCCGTGTATAAATCTAATAGCTGTTCCATCAAACAAAGATACTATCCCTTTTTTTATTTGCATTCTTCTGATTGCGTAACATGAGTTAGTAATTACAAATTCAAAAAAGCTATATAAGTTTCTGAAATAAACAAAGTTTATGAACTCATGGGGTGCCATTCAACCCCTAGGGGTTGAGGAGGGGAGGCATCTTCTACCCCGAGCTGCGCTTTGCTTCCACGGGGTTATCTATCTCAGACGCCTTCCGGCGTCAGTCTGCAATGCACAGAACCAAGTTGCACGCAGTATAAAACGTGTCGTCCCAGATACACTTAATTGTTCTTGTTTATCAGATTTACAACGACTTTTATGATTATGTCCTTTTCTTCGGTGCGGCTTTCGGCGATCATCAGCGTAAGGGCGACAAGGGTATTGTTCTCTATCAGCCGACCGTGGCCGGGGCGGTAGAGAATGTCGTTTTGCTGCAAAAACCACAGGAAAAGAAACGCCGCAATGCGTTTGTTGCCATCTGAAAACGAGTGATTTTTCGTGACGAGATAAAGCAGCGTCGCCGCCTTTTCCTCAATGCTCGGATAGAGTTCCCTGCCGTCGAATGTCTGGTAAATGGTGGCCATGGAACTTTTGAAAGGATCGTCTTTCTCGTTGGCAAAGAGCGAGCTGCCGCCGAATTTCCATTTCAGTTGCCCGATTGCCGCCATTGCATTGTCGTAAGTGGCGTGAAACCTGCCGGGTTCGGTGGTTTCTTCTACTGCAAGCTGCTGATAGTCGTATTTATCCAGTGTATTGAGCGCATAAGTATAATCGGTAATTACCTGCAAAAGTCCGGTAGCTTCATCGGCGGTCAATGCAATTTCTTTGTTTTGAACAACGTTTGACAAAAGTTTTATAGTTTGCTTCAAATCGCTGTATTGCTGTATCTGCATTTTTTCATTGATGGCGTAACCTTTAATGATGTAGTCTTTCAATACAATATTGGCCCATTTCCTGAAAGCAGTTGCATTTTTGGAATTAACGCGATAACCGACAGACAGAATGGCATCTAAATTATAAAACTTTGTCCGATATTTTTTGTTGTCAGCAGCAGTATGTTCCAAAATGGAACATACTGAATCTTCTTTCAATTCGTCCGATTGAAAGATATTTCCCAAATGTTTCGTTACGGCAGGGCGTTTCGTTCCAAATAAATATGCGATCTGTTCCTGCGTCAACCAGACCGTTTCGCCTTCCAAACGCACATCCAACTGCATTGTGCCGTTTGGAGTCTGATACATTATAATTTCTCCTCTATTCATATTTTTCCGCTGCTTTAATCTCTTTTTTTGTTGCAAAAGCAGGTAAAAAAATCAGTTACTGTCCGGTTTTTATATTCAAATTATGAGAAATGATTTTGCCGGTTTCCGATAAATTAATACTTTTACGCTTCTTATAAATATTTTATCGTTATGAATCTTAGATCATTTTTGCTTATACTGCTGATAGCGCTGTTTGCGCCCGGTTTATATGCGCAGCCGGATGGGAATATGGAGCGGTTGTTTCGCAGTCTGAATCTTCCTGGCATTACCGGGATCACGGTCACCCGTGTCCGTGAGGGGAACTTTACGCTTCCCGGATCGGGACAGGATGTGGGGATTCTTCCGGCGCATATAAGGGTGGAACTGGTGTGTAAACCGACGGAGCGGTCTGAAATAAAGATAGAAGTCTGGCTTCCGGAAGAAAACTGGAATGGCCGCTTTCTTGGAACGGGTAACGGGGGACTGGCAGGGGCCATCTCCTACTGGCCGCTGATTTCCGGGATAAGGGCCGGATTTGCAACGGCTAATACGGATATGGGCACTTCGGATACGGATGGCTTGCTGTTTACGACCTTTGAGCGATGGGAGGATTTCGGTCACCGTTCCACACACGAAATGACGGTTGCCGGGAAGGCTATAACGGCCGCATATTATAAGCGGAAACCGTCCTTTTCCTATTTTACCGGCTGTTCGACCGGGGGAGGGCAGGCGCTGATGGAGGCCCAGCGGTATCCGGAAGATTACGACGGGATCATCTCCGGCGCGCCGGCCAATAACCGTACGCATATCCATACGGGCTTTTTCTGGAATTACAGGGCGCTTGTTGATGAAAAGGAATGTGAATGTGAATTTTCCGAAGAACAGATCAGGGCCATCACAGCGGCTGTCGTAAAAGAAAACGCCGGTAAGGACGGAGGCGCCCCCGGTGATAATTTTTTGACGGATCCGCGGCTGGCGACCTTCAATACCCGTACACTGGAAGGTCTTTTGTCGGAACAGCAGATACGCATACTGGACAAAATATACGGAGGCGCCAAAAATCCCCGGACGGCGGAGCTTATCTATACGCCTTTTCCTTTGGGAAGCGAGCTGTACGGTTCCGGTTTACATTATAAGAAGGATCCGTCCCGTTTCCCGAAAGGGGAAATGTATCCCCTGATGTGGAGCCGGGGCGGCAAAGATTTTGATTTTAAAGACTTCGATTTTGACGGGGATGTGGATGAAATGGACCGTTTACTGGCCCCGGCGCTGAACGCGAACAGTCCGGATCTGTCGACATTCAGGGAAAGAGGCGGCAAACTGTTGATGTATACGGGAACCGCCGACCAGATAGTGCCTTTCCAGGACGCTGTTCATTATTATGAGCGGGTGACCGGGCAGGAAGGGAGCCTGGATAAAACGCAGGAATTTTTCCTTTATTACCTGGTGCCCGGGATGGCGCATTGCGCGGGAGGCCCCGGGTTGAATGATTTTGGGCAGTCCGTCGGTATGAATGTTCCGCAGAGCGAATCGTATAACCTTTTCATTGCACTGATGAAATGGGTGGAGCAGGGCATTAAGCCGGGAAAGATCTTTGCAACGGCGTTCAACGAAGCCAATCCGCAGAAAGGGATCCGGTTTATACGTCCCGTATATCCCTATCCCCTGCTGCCTCATTACACGGGAGGCGATCCTTACAGTCCCGACAGTTACATCCCGGTACCTCACGATGCCGGCAACATGCAGACGCCGGCCGCAAGATACCTGAAATAAACGGTTTAACAGATGAAACAGCAGACAGGCAGTTTGGCAGGGCAGGATAAAAGAAGGAAATGGCCGGCGGGAATATTCGCCCTGTTATTCCTCCTCCTGTCCGTATGCGTACGGGCGCAGACGGGCAGTGACAGTGTGGCCGGCGTGGACACCGCCCTCCTGAACATCTATAAGCAGCTGATGGTTTTCCCCCAGGAAAAGATTTATGTACAGACGGACAGGCCGTACTACACGGCGGGCGAGACGGTTTTCTACCGGCTCTTCCTGCTCGACGCCTGCTTTCACGTCCCCTTCCCCGTGAGCCGTTATGTGTATGTGGAGCTGATAGACCAGGCCGGTTCGGTGGAAGTCCGCCGGAAACTGCGGCCCGAAAACGGGGGCATGTATTACGGCGCCTTCAAACTGTCCGGACACCTGGCGCAGGGATATTACAAAATCAGGGCCTATACGCGGTTTATGGAAAACCGGGGCGTGGAAAACTTCTATTCCAAACCCCTGTTCGTGATGGCGGAGAACCGGGAGCGCCTGAAAATGGAGATGAACGCATCGGCAGCGGGCAGGAACCGCACGTCCGTCGAACTGCGGTTTGTCGACGCCGGGACGGGCGCTGTCGCCACACGGACGGACGGCATCTTCCTCCAACTGAACGGTAAAAAGCACAGGGAGAAAGACCGGAGGGACGACGGCGTGTTCGAGTTTGACCTGCCCCTCACGGACGAAGACCGGGACAGGAACCTGTATGTGGAGGCGCTAAACGGGGATGATTCGGTTATCTTCAAGCAGTTCGACCGGGTACCCTATACGGGCGACAGCATCGAACTGACGTTTTATCCCGAAGGTGGATACATGGTGGAAGGACAGCCGAATGTTGTGGCTTTCAAGGCGCTCGCCCGGGACGGGCGGCCGGCGGAAATCCGGGGAAACATCGTCACGTCCGACAGTACGCTCCTCACGAAGTTCGCCACCGCGCACGAAGGGATGGGCCTGTTCTTCCTGCTGCCGGAGAAGGGTAAAACCTGCTATGCCGAATATGAATCGGGAGATAAGCGGTACCGTATGCAACTGTCCGGTTTCAAATGGAATCCGTTTTCGCTTCACAGCGTGTGGAGAAACGGCAAATTATGGATCTCCGTAAACCGCGAAAAGGACGCCCGGCTACCCGCAATGTATCTGCTGGTACACTGTCGCGGGGACATGCTTTATTTCGGACGGTGGGATGAAGACAAACCCCTTCTCTCCCTGGAAAAGGAGCTGCTGCGTACGGGCGTGAATCACCTGATCCTTTTGAGCGGAGATTACCGGCCCCTCAGCGAACGGCTTGTTTTCTGCAACAAAAATGATCATCTCCGCCCGGAAATCAAAGCGGACAAACCTGCGTACCGGAAAAGGGAGCCGGTTGTCCTCGACATTTCCCTTGACGGGGCGACGGCGCTTGAAGACAGTCTCTTTTACGGCGACGACGACGAAGGAATGATGAACCTGGAACTTCCCGAAATAGTCGTAACGAACAAACGCATCCGGCGGAAATCGAAACGCCCCGGCACGTACGGCCCCGACCTGGCCGTCTCTGTAACAGCCGACAATGAGGTGCAGATAGACACGACGACGAATATCCTGACAGAGATCCTGCTGGAATCGGAACTCGCAGGTACGGTCGCCAATCCGGCCTGGTATTTCGGCAACAGCCCGGGCGCTGAAGCCGGCGCCGACCTGCTGATGATGACGCACGGCTGGACGAGGTACGACATACCGAAAGCCATGCGCGGCGAATGGACGGTCCCGGAAATTGACGCCGAAACCTCGCAGACGCTTTCGGGCAGGGTACAGGGAAAACTTATTCCGCGCGCCGCCGCGAATACGGAAGTGTCCGTCATGTCCTTTCAGGGAAAGGAAAAATATTACGACATCACGAAAACGGACAAAAACGGGCTGTTCCGGTTTGAGGACTTTGAACTGCCGGACAGCTCGGAGATTGTCATCCAGGCCTTAAAGGGCGAGAAAAGGAAAAAAGGAATGCTCGAAGTCGTCACGGACACCGTCGAATACCCTTTAGCCGGCGATTTCGGCTTCCCGCAATACTGCATAAAAACGTCCGGCGCCTTTGTCGAACAGTTAATAGCCGCAACAGACCGGCGGTACTCATTCGTCAACGGCGAACGGATGATCACATTGCCGGAAATAGTAGTCAAGGCCAGGAATCCCAACCGGAAACCCCAAAAGGAAAACGTCTATCACGCCCAGCCGGACTTTTTCCTGACAGCCGGCGATATAAAAGAAACCGGGATCACCGACCTCCTGACGCTCATCTCGACACTCCCCTACGTAACCGTCAGGCACCGTGGCTGGCAGACGTCGATAGAAACCTTTATACCCGGCGGTTTTACAGGCAGCGGCAGGACAGAGGCGACACTTGCCATTAACGGCATCGTGTTTCAGGGCGACGTAATAAGTCCGCTTTCAGCGCTCTCACTGGTCAATATAAACGAGATTGCCGAAATCCACCTGATTATCGATCCCGGCAAGTTATGGACCACGCAACAGGCAGTCGGATTCATCAATGTTGTACCCATGAATAATATAGGTGAAAAACCTTCCGCCGCGGGAGGAACGCCCACGCCCAGCGGCCTCATCAACATAATAACCAAAGACGGGAAATTCTACGACCGCCGGCAGCGCTTCCATTTCAAATCCCTCATGCCCCTGGGATACGCCACGCCGGCAGCCTTCTATTCCCCCAGGTACGACCCTCCCGGCGCACCCCCCGGCGACCCTCCCGACCTGCGCACCACCATCTACTGGCAACCGGACGTAACCGTTACCGGAGACGATAAAGCCTCCATCCGTTTTTATACCGCCGATACGCCCACCGCCTATTCCATCGTCACGCAGGGAATCTGCCTGAACGGAACGCTGATCTACCGGCATGAGAAAGCGGTTGTGAGCGTCGGGAAATAGAGGAGTTGATGTTCAGGATATAGTTATACAGGAAGCTTAAAGTAGATGAATATTAAAAACAGTATACACATGAAAAAATTAATTGGAATATCATTATTGGGCATGACTGTGGCGGCGCAGGCTGTCGACCGTCCCAACATCATCATCATCCTGACCGACGACATGGGTTTCGGGGACGTCGGCGCGTATGGCGGCAAGTTTGTCCCCACGCCCAACATCGACCGGATGGCAGGCGAAGGCATCCGGTTTACGCAATACTACAGCGCCGCCCCGATCAGTTCGGCATCGAGGGCGGGATTGCTGACCGGCATTCATCCGGCAAGCCTGCATATTACCAGCTATCTCCAGACGCGTGAAGGCAACCGGGCAGCCGAAATGGCCGATTTCCTCGACCCCGCTGTGCCGACGCTGCCGCGCACCCTGCAGGCGGCGGGTTATAAAACGGGGCATTTCGGCAAATGGCATCTGGGCGGCGGACGCGATGTGATAAACGCTCCGTCCATCACCGAATACGGTTACGACGAGTACGTCAGCACTTACGAAAGCCCCGATCCCGACCCGCTCATCACGGCTACCGACTGGATCTGGTCGGCGAAAGACAGCGTCAAACGATGGAACCGTACAGCTTATTTCGTTGACAAAACGCTTGATTTCCTGGCGCGAAACAGCAGACAGCCCTGTTTCGTCAATCTCTGGCCCGACGACATGCACACGCCGTGGGTGGGCAACGTCGAAGAACAGCAACTGTTTCCCGACGGCGAGAACAGCGAAAAGAATTTCCGTACCGTCCTGATCGAATACGACCGGCAGATAGGACGCCTGCTGGCCGGATTGAAAGAATTGGGTATCGACAAAAACACCATCGTCATCTTCACAAGCGACAATGGCCCCGCCCCGAGCTTCCGCGGCAGCCGCGCCGGCAATTATCGCGGTTGCAAGGCATCGCTCTATGAAGGCGGCATGCGCATGCCGTTTATCGTCTGGAGTCCCGACCATTTGATCCCGCGGGCCAAAGTTGACAACACGTCCGTCATCAGCGCGCTTGACATGTTTCCCGCCCTGTGCGGCATGGCGAATGTAAAACTGCCCGTCCGTTACGAAAGCGACGGCACGGACATGAGCCGGGCCCTCGCCGGCAAGCCCGGACAGCGTGACAGGGCGATTTTTTGGGAATACAGGCGAAATGGCAGCAAAGCCTTTCCCCAGCCGGCGGATAAGGACGTCAGTCCGAACCTGGCCGTGCGCGAAGGCGACTGGAAACTGTTGATTAATGCCGACGGAACCGGCTTAATGCTGTACAATCTTCACGAAGATCCGCGGGAAACCGTGAATCTCGGTGAAAAATATCCCGGCAAGGCTGCCGGACTCAAAGAAAAGGTCTTGCAGTGGCGAAACTCATTGCCCCCACTGGAAAAATGAACCTGTGTAATCTGTGATTCTAAAAATTCATTACCTTTACGACGGAAAAAAAATTGAGCAATGCAACAGCAGGAACAGACACGCGGGCAGCATTCCCGCAACGGCGGCGGATGGTACGGCGACGGTCGACGACACGTCCGGCAGTCGCCATGCCCGGGGATTTCCGGTATGGACACGGCGCAATTCGGGGACGGTGCCGGGCGGGGAGGGGAGCAACCTCCGCGCAGGCGCTCTATGGACTGCGCCGCACCCTGTCGTGATGGAAGACGAACGGTACCCGTTCCGTATTCCCATTACCGCAAATGCGGCGATCGCAATACAGTCCGTATTCTCATTACCGCAAATGCGGCGATCGCAATACAGTCATCATTCCGATTACCGCAAATGCGGCGATCACAATACAGTCAGTATTCCGATTACCGCAAATGCGGCGATCACAATACAGTCAGCATTCCGATTACCGCAAATGCGGCGATCGCAATACAGTCAGCATTCCGATTACCGCAAATGCGGCGATCACAATACAGTCAGCATTCCGATTACCGCAAATGCGGCGATCGCAATGGCGTCGGTATTCGCACCGTCAACATGGAAATTTGTAATTCGTTAAATATAAAATGATGAAGAATGTATATCATCTCTTACCGCTGACAACCCTTGCCGCCATATCGGCAAATTCATGTAGCAGCGCCGACAGCCGCAGGGACGAACGCCCCAACATTATCGTTATCCTGGCCGATGACATGGGCTATTCCGACGTCGGCTGCTATGGCGGCGAAATAGAAACGCCGAACATCGACCGGCTGGCGCAAAACGGTTTGCGCTACCGGCAGTTCTACAACTGCGCCCGCAGCTGTCCTACCCGTGCGTCCCTCCTGACCGGACTGTATCCGCACCAGGCCGGGATGGGATGGATGGCCGCCGCCGACATGCAGCGTCCGCCATACCAGGGATACCTCAACCGGCAATGCGTCACCCTTGCCGACGTGCTGCAATCGGCCGGATATTACACCTGCATGAGCGGAAAATGGCATGTAAGCAGCGACCGCCAGAACAATGGACGCGTGGAAGACAACTGGCCCCTGCAGCGCGGCTTTAACCGCTTCTACGGCATCACAGGCGGCGCTTCAAACTATTTTAAGGTGCATTACACCAACGATAACAGGCAGGGCGAATCACCCGACGACGGCGCCTTCTATTTTACCCATGCCATCAGCGACAGCGCCGCAGCCTTCATCCGCCGGCACGATTACCGGCAGGCGCCGATCTTCCTCTACGCGGCATACACCGCCGCTCACTGGCCCCTTCACGCCCTCCGGAAAGATATTGACAAATACCGGGAACGGTATGAAAAAGGATGGGATGTGCTGCGCGAAGAACGCTTCGAACGTCAGAAAAAGACGGGCCTCTTCCCTGCCGGCGCCGTCCTCTCGCCCCGCGACGAAAACGTCCCCGCATGGAACAGCCTCCCGCCGGAACAGCAACAGGAATTTGCCATGCGAATGGCCATCTATGCCGCTCAAATAGACGCAATGGATCAGGGCATCGGACGCATCGTGCAATCGCTGGAAGACCGTGGACAGCTGGAAAACACCCTGATCATGTTCCTGAGCGATAACGGCGCCTGCGCGGAATTTGTCAGCAGCGGACAAAGAAAAGAAGTGGACGGCAAGGCAGACACGTACGAAAGCTACCGCATCAACTGGGCAAACCTGAGCAGTACGCCATACAGGGAATACAAGCATTTTACCAACGAAGGCGGAATCGCAACCCCGCTGATCGTCCATTATCCGAACGGCATCAGCCGGAAACTGAACAATACCTTTGTCGATGAATACGGACACCTGATCGACATCATGGCAACCTGCGCCGACGCCGGCAAAGCCGTTTACCCCGAATACTGTAAGGGACACGCCATCGTTCCCATGCAGGGAGTAAGCCTGACCCCCAACTTTTCGGGACAGCGGACAGGCAGAGGCCCGACTTACTGGGAACATGAAGGCAACATCGCCCTGCGCGACGGCAAATGGAAAATCGTTACCAAAACAGGAGAAGGAAACCCGTTTGATCCTGCTTCCGTAAAACTCTACGATATGGAAGCCGATCCGACGGAAATGAACGACCTGTCACGCATGGACCCGCAAAGAACGGAACAGATGTTTGCCGTATGGAACAAATGGGCGCAGGCTGCAGGCGTTTTCCCGATAGACACCCGCACGTACGGCGAACGGCAAAGAGCATACAGGCGCATCATCAACGGCGAATTTGACGATTATTTCGGCGACTGGAACCTGATATGCAGAGACGGCGCACAGGTCGACTTCTCCATCGACACGCTAAACGTGATCTCCGGCAAAAACACGGCAAGGATAGACGTGGTAAAAAAAGGAGAAAAGCCTGCCTCCGCCCAGATGAAATGGGTGATGAACCTGCGCAAAGGCGAAATGCTGAACATCGGTTTCCTGGCCAAAGCCGACCGGAAAACAAACCTTATCCTCCGGCTGGAAAAAACGAACCGGCTACAGCAGAAAGCCCTGGACAAAACCGTTACGCTTGTTCCCGACATAAAAAAGACCGAATTTAAAAACATACGCATAGAAGAAGACGGGAATTATCAGCTGGTCTTTTACGCAGGTAACATGGAAGGCGTCTGCTGGATAGACGATGTACAATTGAAAATTGTAAATTGAAAGTTATAAATGCAGAAATTCTAACCCTATATAATATGAGTACTTATCTAAAAACTTTGTCCACCGCTGTTGCCGGAATAGCAACAGCCCATTTAGCCGTAGCGACTCAGCCCAAAGCCGATAACCGTCCCAACATCCTGGTCATTCTGGCCGATGATCTTGGCTATTCGGATCTGGGCTGCTACGGCGGAGAAATACAAACGCCCAACCTTGACGCTTTGGCGAACAACGGATTGAGATTCTCCCGCTTTTATAACGCCAGCCGTAGCTGTCCCACGCGGGCTTCGTTGCTGACCGGATTATATCAGCATCAGGCCGGTATAGGACGCATGACCTTCGATGCCCATCAGCCCGGCTACCGCGGCACAATGACACACGACGGCGTAACCATCGCCGAAGTGCTCGCCCAGGCAGGCTATCAGACCGGAATGGCAGGAAAATGGCACGTGGCCGAAACGCCTTTGCGCGACGATCAGCGGCAATGGCTGGCTCACCGGGTCTATCATGACACATTTGCTCCCAGGGAAAATTATCCGACCCGTCGCGGCTTTCAGCAATTCTATGGAACCATTTACGGCGTGGTCAATTATTTTGACCCTTTCAGCCTTGTCAATGGTGAAGAACCGGTAAGGGACGTGCCCGGCGACTACTACAGCACCATCGCCCTGTCCGACAGCGCCGTCGCTTACATTCATCGCTATTCCGAAAGCGATCGGCCCTTTTTCCTGTATCTCTCCTTTCATTCGCCACACTGGCCGCTTCACGCCTTGCCCGAAGACATTAAAAAGTATGAAGACACGTACAAAGTCGGATGGGAAAAAATCAGACAGGAAAGATACGAACGTATCAAACAGTTGAAGATTTTTGAGAATGCCCGTGACTTTTTATCCCCGCGACAGTTTACCGATGCATGGGATGATAATCCCTCGCAGGAATGGGATGCCCGGGCAATGGCTGTTCACGCGGCAATGGTCGACCGGATGGATCGGGAAATAGGGAAAGTGGTACAGGCGTTGAAACAGTCGGGCGCATTCGACAATACACTGATCCTGTTCATGTCCGACAACGGTTGCAGTAATGAAGTATGCCAGTCGATGACGGAAGGTGAAAACGACCGGCCGGCCGAAATGCGCAACGGCGAAAAAATCATATACCCCCGTAACAAAGACGTCCTGCCCGGCCCGCAAAACACTTACGCCTCCATAGGCGCTCGCTGGGCGAATGTTGCCAATACGCCTTTCCGTTTCTGGAAAGCCAAAGCGTATGAAGGAGGAATATGTACCCCCATGATTGCCCACTGGCCTGAAGGAATCAAACAGAACAGGGGCGCCGTCACCGCACAGCCGGGACACGTCATTGATGTCATGGCGACTTGCCTGGAACTGTCCGGAGCCACTTACCCGGCGGAATACCGGCACAACAAAATCATTCCTTACGAAGGCAAAAGCCTGGTGCCGGTATTCGTCGAGGGTGAACGGGAAGGACACGCGGAACTGTGCTTCGAACATTTTGACGAAATGGCGCTGATTGATGCCTCCGGCTGGAAAATCGTAAAACCTAAAAACGCCCCCCAATGGGAACTTTACAATTTGAATGACGACCGTTCCGAAATGCACGATCTGGCCGACCGCTACCCCGACCGGGTAGCCGAAATGGAAGCCCGGTATCTGGCATGGGAAAAAAGAACCCTGGTAGTCCCCCGTCCGTAAAACCGTTAATCCCCCAACTTATGAATACCCTAAAGATTTCTTTAAACCTGCTGCTGGCGTCTTCCGGACTGTCTGCTCAACCGTCGCGCCCGAACATTGTCATCATCCTGGCCGACGATTTGGGATGGGCGGACGTCGGCTTTCACGGAAGCCCCATTCAAACGCCTCACCTGGACAGTCTTGCCGGTGAGGGCATACAACTCAACCGCTTCTATACCGCTCCGATAAGCTCGCCTACCCGGGCCGGATTGATGACCGGTCGTTATCCCGGCCGGTTGGGAATCAGGACGGCCGTCATCCCGCCCTGGCGCGACTTCGGGCTTGATCCGGAAGAGGAACTCCTGCCCGAAATGCTCGAAAAAGCAGGCTATCCCAACCGCGCGATCATCGGGAAATGGCATCTGGGACATTCCCGGAAAGCCTACCATCCCATGTCTAACGGCTTTACACATTTCTACGGACACCTGAACGGCGCCATTGACTATTTCTCTCACGAAAGAGAACAGCAGTTGGACTGGCATAACGACTGGGAAAGTTCCTACGACCGGGGTTATTCCACCGATCTCATTACGGACGAAGCCGTGACGTGCATTGATCGCTATCGGGATGCTCCGTTTTTCCTGTATGTAGCCTACAACGCTCCTCATACGCCGCTGCAGGCGAAACCGGAAGATATCGCGCTCTATACCGGCGATATCGAAAGCCTTTCGGAAAAAGAGAAAAAACAGGTGCTTTATGCTGCTATGGTGACTTGCATGGACAAAGGCGTCGGGAAAATCCGGGAAGCGCTTCGCAATAACGGAATAGACCAAAATACGCTGGTGATTTTCTTCAGCGATAATGGCGCCGAACCTGGTGGCGGAGGAAGCAATCTGCCTTTGAAAGGCCACAAGTTTCAGGAATGGGACGGAGGCTTGCGAGTCCCTGCCGTTATTTCCTTTCCGGCACAATTCAGACGGAGCTGTCAGATCGGCCAGATAACAGGATTTGTGGATATTGTTCCTACCATTAGAGCCATGCTGGGCATTGAAACCGAGCCGCATCGCCCGCTTGACGGCATTGATATCGCCCCGGTTTTGACCGGAGCGCAGCAACAGATCAAAAGAGATTTTTATCTGGGATGCGGCGCCACGGTAAATCAAAACTATAAACTCATCCTGCCCGGTAAAAATGAGAGCATGAACATCCAAAGTGCTGTCCTCTTATATTATCCCTCCGATCCGTGGGAAACAGTCAATGTCATTACCGGCCATCCGCAGGAAGCTGCGCGATTGCAGAACGTGACGGAAAAATTTGATGCCATGGAACCTGACCTCAAAGTCGCTCCCTTCAACGAAGGACGGAAAGGATTTATCGCCCCCCATGAATGGAAAATTGAAAAAGATTAAACACTGAAATATGATGCAAAACTTTATCTTCAACAACGTGCCGCAAATGCTGATACTCGGCACAACAGCAACGCTGGCGGCAGGCGCCCGTACATTGCAGGCAAAAACTCCGGCGAAACCCAACATCGTCGTCATTCTGGCCGACGACCTTGCCACGAACGAATTAGGCTGCTACGGCGGACAAAACATCCCTACGCCCAACATCGACCGGATAGCCGGAGAAGGCGTGCGGTTTACGCACAATTTTGCCTCGTGTGCAATGAGCGTGCCGATCAGGGCTTCGCTGTATACGGGACTGTATCCCGTACGGCACGGCTCGTTCCGCAATCACAAAAATTCATTCCCTGATATCCAAAGCATCACGACCTGGCTCCCGGCAGCAGGTTATCGTGTGGGACGGACGGGGAAAAGGCATACGCAACCCCACCGGGTTTACGACTTCGAAGAAGTACCCGGCTTTGAAACAGACTGCGTTTATCCGTCGGCAAACTATACCACTGCCGGGATAAAAGAATTTATCACGAACAGCGATCAGCCCTGTTGCCTGTTTGTCTGCAGCACCAATCCGCACGTCCCGTGGACGGAAGGCGACCGCAGCAAAATTGACGTGGACAAGATCATCCTGCCACCCAATCTGGTTGACAATCCGGAAACGCGGCGGCTATATCGCGACTTCCTGGCCGAAGTCGGCGCATTGGACGAACAGGTCGGCGCCGTACTCAAAACGCTCGAAGAAACCGGCCAGCTAGACCGGACGCTCGTGATGTTTCTCGGCGAACAGGGCCCACAGTTTCCTTTCGGCAAATGGACGTGTTATAATTTCGGGCAACACAGCGCATTGGTAGCGCGTTATCCGGAGAAAATCAAAGCCGGAACGGTAACCGACGCAATCGTGCAGTACGAAGATGTTCTGCCAACGCTGCTCGAACTTGCAGGCGGCGCTTCCGTCGACGGAATAGACGGACGGAGCTACCTGCCTGTGCTCTTCGACGGAAAACGGGAACACCGGCAGTGGGCTTACGGCATCCACAACAACATCCCGGAAGGCACATCCTATCCCATCCGCAGCATTCAGGATAAACGCTACAAATTAATCATTAACCTGACACCCGAAGTCCCCTATTTCGAGAAACACATGATGAACGTGAACGACACGGAACAGGTATGGGCAAGCTGGATGGAAAGCGCCGGAACCGGCAGCGTTGCCCGGGAAACCGTCAACAGGTTTACCACCCGCCCCGCCATCGAATTTTATGACCTGGAAACCGACCCGTGGGAACTGACAAACCTTGCCGGCGACAGGCTGCATGCCAAAAGAATAGCCGAAATGAAAACCGAACTCGAAAAATGGATGCAACAGCAAGATGACCGGGGCGCCGAACTGGATAAACCCTAATAAGTGTCTGTCTATAAAGTCAAGTTTTTTCAGTTTTTATTGTTTGCCGGCCGGATTAATATTTGTCAGTTTCATAAAAAACCGGAGGACAGCCTAAAAATCCACTTGTTTTGTTCTGTTTTTCACTACTTTTCTGAAATTTCGATTCGCCGGGACATAGCTATCCCTGTGTTTACCGGATTTTTACGCCGCCTTTTACTGAAAAGCGGCAATTACGGCCGCCGTCATCACTCGGATATTGTAGGCGATGGCATTCCACAGCACTTTTTGTCGGAAGTGGGCGCTACCTTTCCAACTGCAGCGAAACATCTCGAATTTTCGCCTGTAATTCGAGATCACTGCTTCCATGCCACTGCGCCAT
>JAISCL010000220.1 GCA_031265585.1 Tannerella sp.
CCCCCCCCCCCCCAACGCACAGATAATTAACGGCTTGCAGCCCGATTTTTAGGGGGATGGAAGCAGTATTGTCATGCCGGAAGGCTATGCGAGTCTGTTTTATCATCGATCTGTTTCGTTAACTGTGAACTATTTTTTTACGTTACAGTATGCCGGATTACCACCCGGTGGTTCGCCGGATTACCACCCGGTGGTATGCCGGCTTACTACCCGGCGGTGTGCCGGATTACTGTCCTCTCTTTAAATCATACTCTATGCGGTGTAATTTTGTACATCGTCATTATACTCTCAATCAAAACCGGCATACACAGCACAGGCGCGGATGAGGGAAGCCCGTACGTCGTTCATCCGTTCCGTATCCCTGGTGTAATTCCGGTCTGCATCCGGAGTTACACTGTTCACCATCCTAAGCGCCAGCTCCGGATTCTTCCGGCCTAAAATGCGGAGCAGTTCATATTCTTCGCCCATGTCGCGTATGGCTTCCATACGGATGGAGGTCTTGATCATGTTATTCTTTGTATCGGGATATACCGAATAGTGATCACCTTTGAAAGCGGCATCATCTACGGAATGGAAATCTTGCTGAAACCATTCCACCCAAAAGTTCCACCCCCAATGCAACCAGCCGGACAAGCCCCATTTGTAACACAGCCAGCCTAACTGGCGCTGGTTCCACACCGGTTTATCGACCAGTCTGTTGAGCCACCCCCAACCCGGGCCGCAACAATTGTATCCATAGATCCTGACGCCGTTTTGCTGCATTTCATCAAAGGCGGGCTTGTACGTTTGGTACAGTTCTTCAATAGGGGTTACGACCGTTGCTCCCTGGCATACCGCGTTCCGGGCAGATTCCAGGTTAAACGTCGGGTCGCCGCATTTCATACCGGGCGCCTGTGTTTTCAGCTTTTCCATGTAGTACCCGTACTGTCTGTGCTGGAGTTCCGATACCGCCTCGTCGCCAATGTGTTGTATCCACATTTCCAGCCATCCTTTTTCTTTGAGGTGGTTATACAAAGCGCCCAGAAACCCGTTATGAAAAACCCGGCAAGGCTTGCTCATGGCTTCGACATTGGACGTGCACAGTTTTCCCTTACCGTCATTCATCAGGATATACGATTTGAAAGTTTCTCCCACAGCGCCGATTGTCGAACCGAGATGAAGCCCTTCCAGCCTGTTCACTGCTTTTTTGTCAATAAAGAACTGTATGTACTCATCGAACCGGCTCCAGTCAAATGTGAATTTTCCATTCCTCAATCCGGTATCCGGAGCGTCAAGCAGGAGTTGCTGCGTATTGACGAACAATACATTCATGCGGCTGCGACGCATATTGTCGGCCATATTCCCGACCAGTTCCCACCACTTCGGCGTCCAGCGTTCGAGGCCGTAAAGTTGCACGATCACATCCTGCGGATGTTTTCCACGGGTAGCATCGTAGTACCAGGTGCCGGCGATCTGCTGATGGATCATAATATCGAAATCGCTTTCGTTCGCGCCGGGGACTGTGACATTGTTTACCTCCGCACTGATGGCCACGGGATAAGTTTCTCCTACTGTTTTTACACGGGCCGTACCTTTATACAGTCCCGGTTCGGCATTCATGGGGACATGGAGTGTGACCCAGATGGAATGGGTTTCATTAGCAGGAACAGGAAAGCTCTTCTCATTGGAAAGCGGATCGGGATAAAAACCGGCCCCGGAGCGCACCAGTGTCTCCGGAGCCTGATTCCATGAGTTTTCGCCCATATATACATATTCCACAAACCTGTATTCCAAACGGGAGGCGGCTATCCTTTCGCTGCCGCATACCAAATCGGTAAAGTCAACGGAAGTGATCTCCAGTCCGGCATCACACCGGAAGAGGATCTGGAAAGATTCGGATTCGTTCCGGGCAACGACCAGGTCGAAAGCAGCCGTATCATTTTCGCCTCTGGTGAAATCCTTAAATACATTGACGTAGGAACTTTTTGTCCATACATCTACCGTGGTTGCCTTTATGCTCGAAGCCAGCAGCAGCAGCAGGAAGAATCTGAAAGTAATCATCGCGTTAATCAGTTGCTTTAAAATACGTCCTTACTAATCCTGTTCGATATCGCTGCCGGTCCATTCCGGATTTTGAATTATATACTTGCGGGCTTTATCAAATTCGATATCCCGAATGGGGAACAGATAATGTTTAGGATTCGTAAATACGCGGTTTTCGACTTTAATGCGTTCGTAGAATGCCGGATCGGAAGCATTCTCTCCGGCCATGATCTGCAAGCTGTGAATGGGCTGCGCTTCGGTAACCGGGGCGATCTTCCATCTCCTGACGTCAAAGAAACGATGCGTTTCAAATGCAAGTTCAATCCGGCGTTCATGGCGGATCTTTTCCCGCATTTGTTCTTTGCTCAAGCCTCGCGGCAGGCCGGGCAACCCGGCGCGGTCCCGAATCTCGTCAACATACCTGTAAACATCGTCCACCGGGCCTTGCGCTTCATTTAATGCTTCGGCATAATTCAAATAGATTTCTCCCAGGCGGAAAAAAATCCAGGTATGATTTCTCCAGATATTTCCCATGTGCCCCGGACGATAACTGTGGTCGATGATTTTCTTCATCAGGTAGCCGGTCTTACAATAATCCGATCCGGCATTGCGTCTTCCGTCTTTTCCGTTATACCAAAATTCCAGGACTGAGTTTTTCCAGGTTTGTTTGGCAAAATTGATGCTTGCATAAAACCGCGGTTCACGGTTTACGTACATATTCCATACGCCTTCCGGATGGTAGCCTTTCGGATGCGCTTCGGTTGAAAACCCGGTTTCGACATATCCTGAGGCCGGATTGATAACGGGAGTTAAGCCATCGTCTGTGTATCCGGTAACAGGCGTTGAGCCGTCTGCCATTTCATACGCGTCGACCAGTTCCTGGGTTGGATTCATAATGGAAAACAGGCCGAAACTGACGGGATCCGAGCAGTTGTTCAGGTGCTGGTAATTGCCGCAGTTTTTGACAAACAGCCATTCTTTGTTATTCAACTCCTGCCAGATGTTCGTATAATTAAGGTAGGGATCATTATCCGGGCTTCTGTATAATCCGAATCCCGCAGAGAGCGCTGCATTGATACAGGCGATTGACGCATCGGCGGCTTTTTGCCAGCGGGCTGCGTCGTGGCTTTGAGGCACCAGGCCTTCCCCATCCCTGTTGGAAAAGGAGGCATAATCGGTATTACCGTTCCAAAGCGGACTTGCCATGTACAGCAGCACTCTCGATTTCAACGCCATAGCGGCGATCGAAGTCACCCGTCCGTATTCTCCGCTGCCTGTCGAAGCCGGCAATACGGCAATCGCCTTGTCACATTCTTCGACTATAAAATCAACACATTCCTGCACCGGCGAACGCTTGTATGAAAGGAAGTCCGCATCACTCGCCAATTCGTCCGTAATGATTACAAACGGACCGTAAGCTCTGAATATCTGGAAATAATTGAACGCCCTGTGAAAAAACACTTCCGCTTTCCATTTTTCTTTTGTCGTTTCATCCATCGGAACGTTATCAATCCGGTTCTGGAATATGTTGCATTTCCGGATATTGATGTAACATTCCCGCCATATCGGAATACTTTGTACGTTGGTCGGGTTCCATGAACCGTCGTTTATCGCATGCGTATATGAACCGCCGTAAGCGATTTCCATTTCATCGCAACCGCCCGTCCACGGACTTCGGTATTCCCATCCCTGATCGGCAAAATTGGATTCCAGGGGAAGCATCCTGTAAATATTATTCAGGAAGGCTTCCGCATAATTCCGCTGTGTAAATACTTCGTCTAATGTCATATCTCCGGTTGGCTGCTTGTCCAGGTAAGACTCGCAGGAGAAAAGGAACACGGTCAATAATATAATAAATTTATTTGTTTTCATATTCTTAGCTAAATTAAAAGTTAAACTCTGCGCCGAAATTAATAATCCGCTGTTTTGGGTATCCTCCGGTTTGGGTCATTTCCGGATCCACTATTTTTATCTTATCCCAGACAAACAGGTTCGTGCCGTTAATAAACACTCTGATCTTATCCGATTTCACCTTTTGGCTGATGCTTTTGGGAATTGTATATCCTATTTCAGCATTCTGAAATCTCAAAAAGGAGGCATCCCGCATGTACAGGGTTGATGTCTGGTAATTATTCGGGTTTTTCCCCGCTATGACTGCCGGGTATTTGGCGTTACTGTTGTCTGCTGCTCCGGGAATCCAGCGGTTGTCATAATATTCGCGGAAAATATTGTAGTTGGGATATTCCAGGCTGTATGGCCACATACCTGTGCCGTCCAGGAAAGTTGAACGGTGCGCTGCCCCGGTGAAGTAAACGGTGGCGTCAAAGCCTTTCCAGGCGACCGTTCCGCCGAAACCGTACATTATTTCGGGCGACGTCTGACTGTAGCCGATGGCTACCCGGTCGTAGCTATCTACGACGCCATCTTCATTGACGTCTTTATATTTAATATCTCCCGGTTGTACGATGTCCATAAGCATTTGCCGGGGGCTTTGCGCAATGTCGTCTTCGTCCCGGAAGAATCCAATGGCTTCGTATCCGAAAACCTGGTCAATGGGTTTTCCTTTCGTTGCCTGGTAAGCCCATAAGGGTTCCGGCTTATCGTCTTCCAGGATTTTGTTTCGTGCAAAACTGAAATTGCTCCTGAAAGAATAGAAGAATCCCGAGCCGGTCGTTTCCTTGATTTCAAGCATTGCATCAACGCCCCTGTTCAGGGCCTTTCCCAAATTTCCGGCGGGCGTGGTGATGATACCGATGTAATCGGGAACCGTTTCGCGCGAAATTAAAATATTGTCCCTTATCTCATGGAACGCATCTACCTGCAGGGATGCACGTCCGTTGAACAGATCCAGGTCAAAACCGGCGTTTCCTTTTGTCGCCGTTTCCCAGGTGACGTTTTGTACGCCGATTTGCGCCTCCTGAATTCCAGCTCCCGAACCGGCGTGGCTTGTTCCCCAGAAATATCCCCACGCGTCTTTATCTACCCTGGTCTGGTAGAGGAAGCGCCTGCCGCCGATTGCGTCGTTACCTACCTGGCCGTATGATCCGCGGATTTTAAGGTGGGAAACTACCTGTGGATTCCAGAAGTTTTCGCCGGAGATGACCCATCCTGCCGAGACAGCGGGGAATAAGCCATACCGTTTCCCGCGGGGGAAATTTTCCGAACCGTTATAACCGGCATTGAACTCGAACAGGTAACGGCTGGCATAATCGTACGAAATGCGGCCCACCATCCCCTGGTGACGTGAAGGGATATTATCCACTTCACTTGCCGCCTGCACATTTACGTATTCACGCCTGTTAAACAGCAATAATCCGCCTACATGGTGATACCCGAAATTCCGGTTGTAGTTGAGGGACAGATCCATATAAATAGAACGGTTACCATTGCTGCTTACGCTGGATCCCATGGCGCCCTGCTCGCGGATAACCGAATAATTGTCTTCCATTGTGACAGGATCAGGCCCTAAGTATTGTTTTACGCCGTATGCGATCCGGCGGAATATTTCGGAGAAATTGTAGGCATCGAATGCAAATTTCCCCGACAGGGATAAACCTTCGGTGAGTAATGACGACAAGTCCCATTTAGCGCCGAAAGTACCTTGAATGGTGTTAATATACATATTGGTATAGCCGCTTTGCGTTGTCAGCGCCCACGGGTTTTCGATCATGTAGGAAGGGCCTCCGGCCACCGAGCCGTCCGGGTTTCTAACGGGATAACTGATTGGCGATATTTGCTTGGTGGCATGGTGAATCGTCCCGGCTGCAGTTCCCTGATAATTCCGGTTTTGAATGATGGCGCCCAGTCCCAGGTCAACTACCAGGTCTTTATATACGTTCACGTCAACATTTGTCCGGAAAGTATAACGGTTCAGGCGTGAATTGGTTTTATAATCCAGCGACTCGTCTTCCTTATATAATCCGCTTTGTCCGGTGTATCCTATATTTACATAATAACGTACGATTTCATCTCCCCCCGTAATGCTCAGGTTATGGAAGCTCTGGTCTGTTGTTTTCTTATAAACTTCGTCCGTCCAGTTTACGTTCGGATGCAGGTAAGGATCGGAACCGTCCCTGAATAAGCGGATGTCGTCTTCCGTCCATGGCAGGAGACGCCCGGAATTATCGCTGGCTTCGTTCATTAATGAAGCGAACTCCCATCCTTCAATATAATTCGGGAAGCGCATGCCCGTTAATGTCGCCCATTCGGTGCGTAACATCACTTTCGGTTTCTGTTTTTTTCCTTTTTTGGTGTTGATCAGGATGACGCCGTTGGCTCCGCGCACACCGTAAACGGCTGTTGCGGAAGCGTCTTTCAGGATGACGAAGCTTTCTACTTCCTGCGGGTTCGTTAAATTAATATCCCGTTCAACCCCGTCTACCAAAATCAGAGGCGTTTTGGAGCCGGACCAGGTACTGAATCCCCGGATGTAGATCTGAGCCGCGTCAAATCCGGCTTCTCCGCTTTCCTGCCGGGTGATAAGTCCGGGGATATGACCGCCTAATGCATTTGTAAAAGTAGCGGTCGGCACCGAAATAATTGTTTCCATCGGCGTCGTCGATAAGGCGCCGGTTACCGAAACTTTCTTTTGGGTGCCGTAGCCGACTACGACCACATCTTCCAGCGCGATGGAGGATTCTCTTAAAACGACGTTAATTACGCGTTGATCTTTCACTTCTATTTCCTGTGTAATGAATCCCAGATAGGAAAACACGAGTACGTCGGAAGCGTTCTTCGAGGCAATGGAATAGTTTCCGTCTATGTCCGTCGCTGTTCCTGTTGCCGTTCCCTTGATTGATACATTCGCCCCGATCACCGAATTACCTTCAATGTCCAGTACCGTTCCGGTAACCGTTTTCGTCTGTTGATCTTCCGCCAGGGCCGGATGGATATTCCAGATGCCTGAAAGCAGGGCTATGCATAGTGAAACTGTTTTTAAAAAATTATTTTTCATAATGTGTTGGTTAGTGATTAGTGATTAATTTAAAGTGTTTAATTATACTGGGAGACCGCAGAATTAGCTATTTTTTGCATTTTTGATGCGTTAAATTCAGTAACTTTGCGGGCTGTTGAACGGAAATGAGTTGTTGCTTGCCGGCTTTTCGGGGCTGCTTTGCGACATGTCTTTTCCGGATCTGCACAGTTCGGAGGTGGGTCGAAAGGCGGGGACGGCGTTCCCCGGACGGATTTTTGTCCGGGAGGTTGGGCTTCCGCGCTTTTGACGGGCATCTCTTCAGGAGGCCGGTGGAAAGGAGGTATGGCCGTCGAAAACTGTTCCTCCTTTTACCGGTTTTTTTACAATCAGTCTTTTTTCATTTGTATAGCGGTCCGTAGGTGGCGCAGGCTCGGTAGTCGGAGTATTCCGGGTCGGAGCCGTGGGCGGACCAGGCGGCGGGCCGGAAGATGTCGTCGTCGTCGATGTTGTGCATGCAGACCGGGATGGAGAGCATGGAGGCCAGCGAGATGAGGTCGGCTCCGATATGGCCGTAGCTGATGGCGCCGTGGTTGGCGCCCCAGTGGTTCATGACGGAGTAGACGTCTTTGAAGCGGCCTTTTCCGGTGATGCGGGGGACGAAGAAGGTGGAGGGCCAGGTGCGGTCGGTGCGCCGGTCGATCAGGTCGAAGGCGTCGTCGGGGAAGCGGGCGGTCCATCCTTCGGCGATCTGGAGGACGGGGCCGAGGTCGCGGATCAGGTTCAGGCGGCACATGGTGACGGGCATTCCTGCGCGTGTGAGGAATTTGGAGGAGTAGCCTCCGCCGCGCATGTATTCGAGGGAGGCCGGGTGCCAGGTGGTGGATTGCAACATGCGTTCCACTTCTTCGGGTTGGATTTCCCAGAAGGGTTTGATGACGGGGTTGCCGTTTTCGTCCGACTGCTGTCCGGTGCCGTCGAGGGTGCAGGAGCCGGAGTTGATGAGGTGGATGGCGCCGTCGCGGAGGAGGCCGTCGGGTTTCCAGCCGGTCACGCGCTCGATGGATTCGGGGCTCCAGCAGGTGCGCACGTCGGCAAAGAGCTGTGCGCGGTTGGTGAGGAGCTTGTTGAAGAGCATGCTGACGGCATTGAGGTGGTCGTCTTCGGTGGCGACGATGAAGGGTTCGCGGATGCCGTTCCAGTCGAAGGAGGAGTTGAGGATGGCTTCGGGGAAGTCGCCGTCGGGGAGGAAGTCGGTCCACTGCCGCTGTCCCTGGAAACCGCCGGCGATGGCGTTGTGTCCGCCGGCTTCTTCGCCGAAGTCCGGGCCGTTCAGTTTTTCGTTACCGGTCATCAGGTCGCGTATGATGAGGGTCATTTTTACGGTAAATTCCCAGTCGCGGTCTTTCTGTTCCCTTGAGCGGCGGATGGCTTCGCGGTTGAAGTCTTCGCCTTCGCGGGCGATGCAGTTTTTGCGGGTCCAGGCGATGGCTTTTTCATATTCTTCGCGGTCGTATATTTCCTGCTGCACGCGGCGGAGGATTTCGGAGCAGTCGACGTATTCGGCGCGTATGCCGAGGTATTCCCGGAGGAAGTCGGGGTTGACGATTGATCCGGCGATGCCCATGGATACGGAGCCGATGGCGAGGTATGATTTTCCGCGCATCAGGGCTACGGCGAGGCCCGCGCGGGCAAAGCGGAGGAGTTTTTCCTGCACGTCGGGGGGGATGGCCGTGTCGCCCGCGTCCTGTACGTTGCGTCCGTAGATGCCGAAGGCGGGGAGTCCGAACTGGTTGTGGGCGGCCAGGGCGGCGGCGAGGTAGACGGCGCCGGGGCGTTCGGTTCCGTTGAAGCCCCAGATGGCTTTGGGGATGAGGGGGTTCATGTCGACGGTTTCCGATCCGTAGCACCAGCAGGGGGTGACGGAGAGGGAGAGGCCGACGTTTTCGCGTTCAAATTTTGCGGCGCAGTCAGCGGCTTCCTTCACGCCGCCGATGCAGGTGTCGGCTATTACACATTCCACCGGGGAGCCGTCCGGGTAACGGAGCGAGCGGGTGTAAAATCCGGCTACGTTCTGCGCCATGTTCCGGGTGGTTTCTTCGAGGGATTCGCGGATTCCTTTTCTACGCCCGTCGATGATGGGGCGTATTCCGATTTTGGGATAGTTTTTTTCAGTCATATCATTTTATTTATAAAGTTTTATTACCGGTTCTGTAATTATTGCGCATCCCGGCGGGATGCCGATACGTGTCGGAAGTTTCCCGATACGTGTCGGAGATTTTCCGATACGTGTCGGAAGTTTTCCGATACGTATCGGAGATTTTCCGATACGTATCGGAAGTTTCCCGATACGTATCGGAGGTTTTCCGATACGTATCGGAGATTTTCCGATACGTATCGGAAGTTTCCCGATACGTATCGGAGGTTTTCCGATACGTATCGGAGAGAGCGGTTCCTGTACCTCTGTTATTTTTCATTGCCCCACAGTTTCGGGTTGTTTCCTGCATTTTTGCGCCACTCGTGGCGCCAGCGGTGTATGTCCTGTACGCTGATCATGGGTTTGGGGCGGCGCAGGTCTTTGTCCGGGGCAGGCGGCAGGGCGGCGGCTTCGGTCTGGTACCAGTAGGCGACGGTTCCGATATCGAGCGTCATGTTGTTGTTGTGGCCGTGTTCGATGGTTGCCTTGAGGGATTTTTCGAAGAAGACGGGGTCGTTGATGAAAAAGCGGTAGACGTGCGTGCGTCCCAGCCAGCCGATGTCGTTATTGACGCGGGGATAGCCGTAGTAGGGGTGATGGAAGGGTTCCTTCGGGCACCAGGAGGTGTTGAAGAAGTCTTCCGTTCCGGTGCCGGTCATGCCGGGCATTTCTTCGCCGTCGATGTACCACATGTCGTCTCCTTCGCCGTACCATAGGGGCGAGGGGCAGTGCACGTAATAGTTGAGGCCGACGAAATGTCCCTTTCCCTTGATGTCGGCGAAGACGTAGTTGTTTTTCCCGTCCCGGTTTTCTCCCATGTGTCCGGTCAGGCCCCACTCGGTTTCGCCTTCGGGGAGGGCGCCGGTCAGTTCGTGGTTGTACCAGGCGTGGAAGCGTCCGGCGTCTGCGGGGAGCTGTTTGAGTTCGAGATAGTCGACGTAATAGTAAAAGGAGGTGATTGATTTCCCGGTCTGGTTTTCGATCTCAATGCGCGCGCCTGCAGCGAAGGGCATGGCGAAGTAGGAGACCATCCCCGTGCCGTTGGCCGGGCCGGCGGCGAGGGGGAAGGACGAGAAGTTGTACTGCTCGTTCCAGCCCTGTCCGAAGAAGGGGCCGATGGGCGATTCCACCGACGGGCGGTCACTGCCGTCCCAGTACATGCGCAGGATGACGTCGTTCCGGCTGAGTTCGCCCGGGCCGGGTGCAATCGTGATCCAGATGTGGTTGATAATCCCGGCGCCCTGCACGTCAAAGAGGACGGCCCTGTCGCCGTCTTTTATTTCCCGGAGGTGGTCGCCGTTGTTGCCGCTCCTGTCATAGCTGCTGACGCGCCGGTTCTTGACGCCGCTGCGGATCTTTGACAGGCCGTACATTTCACTGCCGATCTCCTGCCCCGCACCGCAGAGGGTGAAAAGGACGAGGGAGATGCCTGTAAGCCAAATTTTTTTCATAGATAATGCGTATTAAATGAGTATTACTGTTTTTCCAGGTAGAGGTTTTCAAAATGAAATTTGTTCCCTGCTTCGTTTTTCCGGATCCGGTATGCGATCAGGCAAAAGACTGCTTTTTTCATTTACTTGAAAATGTTTTTAATTTCACCGGCTGATACGCCGAACAGCTTTTCCGCAATCGGATCCAGGTCTTTTTCCTCACCGATGAAATGATAAACCGCATGTTTATGGGAGAGGGAGGTCTCCGGGTCTAAAAACGCGGCGGGCGACACGCTTTCCAGTTCAAGGAAAGGCCCCATGATGCTTCCGTCTTCGAGCGGGCCGTCGTTATAGGCATTCATGGCGTCTCCCTTCAGGGGGTCTTTTGCCGGGTTCCATTCCTGGTTCAGGTATACGGCCTCCCGGTCCACATCGTAGACTGTAACCGTCAGGTGCTTTGCGACCGGGTCGTAGTTGCCGGCGACGGAGGTCGTGCGTTTGCCGTTCAGGCCCAGCTTACTCCTGTATTTTCCGTCTGTCTTGAGATAGATCGCATGGCCTTTGATTTTTAGCCTGTCCGGGGGTATTTCCCCGAAATAGTCGGAAGTTACGATCTTCCCGCGTTCCGCCTCGCTGCCTTCGTTGAAGGGGATGACCGTGACGCCTCCGGGCGAGGGGTTGAACATGTCCAGGATCCAGATGCAGACGGTTCCGGTCTGTTCCGTCCATTTAAAATCATTCAGGTTCGTCATCCGGTTGTCCGTCGTGTATGCAACCGCGCTGACAGCCGGGGGGAGGTCAATGCCGAGGCCCTGCCGGATTTCAGGCGTTTCGATCAGGGTAACCGTCCGGTCGACACGCAGCTTGAGGCTGTTTCCCCGATAATTCGTCACCTCCATTTCTTTCCGGAGGGAAATGGATTTGCCGCTTTCCGCCGTGACCTCCCACGGTTCGATATCGATCGGCTTGGGCGTATGCCAGTTTTCGTAAACCTGCTCTTTTCCCGGTTCGAAAAAAACGGAGAATTTGCCGCCTTCCGGGCCTAACCAGAAACGGTTCTCCCCGCCATAGCCGTTCATGTGTTCATCCGGCACAACGGCGTCGAACGCCCTGTAATTGACATATCCGAGGCTTTTCCCCGACAGCCCCCCGGCCGTAGCGGTAAAAACCTTTGCCTGATACTTCGGCGATACAATAATCTGCGACTGACCTCCATTTCCGGATAATACGGCTACTTTTTCTTCCTTACCGGACAGAAAATGCAGGTCATAACCAAATGTTCCCTTTTCCATTTCATTCATATTCGTTTCTTTTTGCGTTGTTAAAGCTACTTCCACATTCGATACGAGGCATTTCTTTACATTGACGGCGCCGTACTTCACATCCAGGAAAGGCTTCCCGTTTTTCAGGCCGACATTGCCGAATCCCGTAGCGGTAGACAGAAAGGAGGTGAAACTGTCGCCGATCCTGGAATCAATATAGAGTGTCCCGTCCACCGCGTCATAGCGAACGCCCGTCAAGCCTTCCAGCAATCCGTAGCTGGCCATTGCCCTGGCGTACCAGGCGCCACACTCATACTCGTTGAACGGATTCCGGATACGCCCGTCATACCGTTCGCGGCAGGTGCGGACAATTTCCAGCCCTTTCTCTACCTCGCCTTCAAACATCAAATGCGATGCCACCTGATATTCGATGCCCGTCCAGACTTCATCGCTGTACACAAACGGCAGCTGGGGCTTGCCTCCCTTGGGCCAGCTGCATAACAGCAGGCCGCCGTCATTGCCCAGCGCAAAAGTCGGGCGCTGCGGATTGGCATGGTTGCTTAAATTCTTTTTCAGATTATAAGCATGGACAGCGACCAGGTGGCTTTTGATCTTATCCCGGTCAATGACTTCGGGCATGCCGCAAACCAGCGACATCCACGAACCCAGTACGCCGTCCGACAGGCATCCCGTTCCATACTGATATTTGGGGCCTTCCTTCTCTAAAACGGCGACCGCTTCCGGGGTGTACTGCGTATGAAAGGACTGCGCCTTTGTCGGATCCGGAGCCTTGAGGTCTTTCCAGCGTATATCCTGAATAAAATACTCGCCGTCGAACAGCTTCGTTTCCATATATTCCCGGCTTTTAGACAGCACGGATTCGTATCTGCTCACATCCTCTCCCAGCGCATCCCCCATCAGGGAGATCGCCTGCAGTGCACCGGAATAAAAACTGTTAATCATCCCGTTAGGGCCCCAAAATTCAATATCATACGTATTGTGGTGGGGTTCTTCAATCGCGCCTTTTTCATCCGGATCCCAGACAGAGATGCAGTAATCCATGCTTTGCTTTACAGCCGGATAAATCGCCTGAAGCCAGTCCTTATTCCCGCAGATTCTCCAGTCGCGGTAGACTTTCATAATGCCTCCCAGTTGCCCGTCGGCAGCCGAATGAAAATCATGAATCACCGGACGTATCGGAAGATTCGAACGGAAGGCCTGATGCCCCCTCTTATCCTGGCTTACAAAAAACTCCGTTTCACGCAGGGTTCTTTCCATTTCGGGAAACAGATGGGGTACAGCCTGCGCATAATTCCATACATGCGTGCAGGATCCGTGGCAGGAGCCCCAGGTATCCCCGCATCCTTCCCAGTTCCACATCCTTCCGTCAAACTGCCTGAAAACGGTAGGAGATTTCAGGATGGTCAGGTTCGCTGCAATCGCTTCCGTCACTTCCGCCGGCAGGGAAGTGTTATAAAAGGCGCCGGTAAATAACTGCGTCTTATTCTTCAAATCCGTATAATTGGCAAGCCAGTAGGCGGCCACCTCATCCACGCTGCTAAATCTGTTGCTGTACCAGGGTCTGTAATAACCGCTTCCCGTGTTATCATAGTCCGCAAATGCCGGATTGTCCGGAAGATCCCTGTCGCTTCCGGGTTCTCCCCCGTGCCGCTGGTTCGAGCAGGGAACATACCAGGACATATACAGCTTCACCGATTTTGTCTCTCCCGGTTTCATCTTTAGCGGAACAAACAGTGACCCGCCGGGAGCGCCCGGTTCGCGTTCCTTGTTTGCCGGCATCGCGCCGCGGCTTATCTGATTCCAGCAAATCGTAAGCGGATCAAACCAGGCGCCCCTAAACCAGTTATGATTGACGACCGTCTCCGGTTCGTCCGTAAAAATCGCAAATTCACCTTCATGATACGGTTCATCCGGATGGCCGGTCTGACAAAGGACAAACCCGTTTTTAAAAGAACGGATATACGAATCTCCCCTTCCGTGAACATACATAAAATTACGGGCATTATAGGAAAAAACGGCATCCAGTTCGTCTTTACCCGTATTGGTAAACTGATATTCAAATCCTCCGACCGGCAGGCCCGAATGATCGGCATCCGTCGGTATAAAGGGATTCCATGCGGTGATTTTAACCTCTATCGGCATTTCCCGGTCTTTCAGTTCGATTTCGGCAAAGGGGAAACGCGCCTGAAACGCGGATTCCTTAAATCTCGGAAGGCCCCATGTTCCTCCTCCTCCCAGCGCGGAGAGGGGCATCCCGAACTTTTTCCAGTCGGGCACAGGCCCTTCCAGCACTTTGGCCCCGTTCTCGACGCCTTTCAGGTACAAGGCGGCAAACATGGCCGGTTCATGGAATACCTCCGGACGGTGCCGCAAAGACATATTGGAAACAGCGCCGGTGCCTTCCACGCAAAACATGCCTGTTCCCAGTCCGCCAATCGGAAAGGCGATCCTGTTCGTATAATTCCCCTCATACTTCGTATTAAAGTTCCTCTTGCTTTCCTCTGTATTGCAGGCGCACAGGAGTACCGCCGCCAGCATAAAATAAATGTTTTTTTTCATTGTATATAACAGGTTTTGTTCTTTAAAAACTAAGTCAATCGTTTAAGCAAACTTTTTAAATTGAAAGTTATCAATTGTCCACTGTCAATTCACTTCCAGTTCTTCCCATTTCGGTAATTCAGGGAATTTAGCATGTGGTTCCGTCTGGTACCAGTACGTTACGGAAGATATATCCGACTGTTGGGGCAGATAGCGTCCTCCGTGACGCCAGCCCAGATCCTGTATCGTTATCCGCAGATCTTTTTCAAAACGAACCGGATCGGTGATATGCCAGCGATACAGCCCGAAACGTTGCTGTGAACGGTAGGTTCCGTCCGGACGTATGACCTGGTGCAAACCGGCATAAGGGGTGCAGAACTCTTTATACTGGCCTTCACGGTCAAAGTTATAGGATCCGCAGAAATAATCCTCCGTACCGGTGCCGCAGATCGTCGGGAATTTCGTATCTCCGTCCATAAAGAACTTGATTTCTCCTTCTCCCCACCAGCCGTTATTATTGACGCCCCACGCCATATAGACGCCTACATAATGTCCTTTTCCCTTTACGTTATCAATAACGGTATAGTCCGAGGTCACATTGGGATTGGTTCTTCTCCACTGCGCATGGAAATAACCGGCATCTTCGGGCACCTCCGTCAGTGTATAGTCAACCTGGTAATATAAAGTCATCGGATCATGACCGTTGATGTTTTCCATAGTGATCCTGCATTTTTTGCGGAAAGGCATCGTCCAATAGCAGTTGAACGCACTACCCGGATTTACACAGACCGCCAGGGAGGATAACGGTGCATAGACCCCCCACCCCATCCCGAAAAAATCGCCGACAGGACATTCTACGGAAGGTACTTTTTCATCATCCCAGTAAATACGCAGAATGGTAAACCGCCAGTTGCCCGTAGGAGTCATCCAGATATGCTGAATCGCACCCGGCCCTTCCATTTCGGCGATGGTCACCGTTTCGCCGGACTCGATCCGGATAAACGGATTGACTTTCCACCCCTGCCCCAGGTCACGGGCGGCATTAGAGGCATTCGCTACATTCTTTTTATCCCTGTCTTTCGGATCGGCCATCCCGCCTTTCCCTTTTTCGCCCGTGAAATTTTCAGGGCTTATGGAGCGCGTTTTGGCATCCGACAAACGATACAGATTTCCCATATTGCTGTTCAACCCGTCATACGGATATTGCTGGGCAAGCATTAAAGACGAACAGACAAAACATACGAAGAAGAAAATTACTTTTTTCATGATATAATAAATTAAATAGTTTATAAATCCTGACTGATTTGTTGTTTACGACATACTGTAATACTGTAAACAGCAATAAACCCGAATGCGACGGCAGGAATCCAGTAGGCAAGCGTAATGCTGGATGCATCGGACAAAATGCCCTGGAGCTGTGTCAATACGGCGGCTCCCGCAATAGCCATGACCATCCCCGACCCTCCGATTTTTGTATCGTCGCCCAATCCTTTGATCCCCGTACCGTAAATGGTAGGAAACATCAGCGACATACAGCCCGATATACACATCAGTGCGTATACGCCGACAATTCCTTTTCCATAAATAGTAAGGAGGCAGCACACAACGGCTATCACGGACAGGGCCGTTAAGATCTTATCGACCCGCACATACTTCATGAGCCATGTGCAGACAAACCGCATCAGTACAAACAGGATCAGGGACATGATATAGTAGGTGGCGCCGGCCTGTTCAGCCGTCCGGGGCAATAAATCATCCAGTCCGATCCATTCACAGAAAGCATAGAAGCCGCCGGCAACCGGCTCTACCGAACGCAATGCGGAAACAATCTCCGCAGCGGAGGCGCTGTTTCCCAGGGAAGCAATCACCGCATCAAAATCCAGCTGCTGCATGACATAACGGATGATAAATGACCAGACGGCAATCTGGGCGCCGACGTAAAAGAACTGGGCGACTACTCCCCAAACATAATTCTTATTTTTCGCCAGCCGCCTGAATGTTCCTGCAAAATCAAGCCTTTGTCCCCCTTCCTTCAGGTTCGGCATACGGGTAAACAGAATGACCAGTAACAGGGCGGCCATCAGGATACCGAGCCAGACATACGTCATCGTCACGGCGTTTAATTCCGCGCCCTGTATGGCGGCAAGCTCGCCTGTCGAAATTGATTCCCTTTCCGAAGCCGTCAATATATTTAACCGGGACAGGATGAACACCTGGCTGATCACCACCCCGCTTATGGCTCCGAACGGATTAAAAGACTGTGAAAAGTTCAGCCTCCGCGTAGCCGTTTCCTCGGGACCGATTGCATAGATATACGAATTAGCCGAAGTTTCCAGCACGGAAAGTCCCGCAAACAGGATAAAAATGGCAAACAGATACATGATAAAACTGATGTCCGCATTTGCTTTCAGGCAAAGCATGGCCGGATAAAATAGAAGGCAGCCCAGGATATATAACCCAAGCCCTCCCATCACGCCGGCTTTGTAAGTGTATTTTTTAATAAACAAAGCGCCCGGGACAGCGCAGAAGCCATATCCCAGAAGATAACAGACAACCTGTATCCAGGCCGTTTTTGAGTCGGACAGGCTCATGATCCGTTTAAATGCGGCAAGCATCGTATCAGTCAGGTTATTGGGAACCGCCCATGCAAAAAACAGCGTGGTCAAGAGAATAAAAGGCCATAACAGGTTTCCGGGTATAATTTTTTGTTTCATAAGATAATAATTTATATATCAATTTCATTTGCTTAATCGTTTAACCCCCAGAAGCTAATCAACGGGGCTGTTTATAAGAGAAGCCTGCAATTCAATACATTTTTTATCTTTTGTATTCTCTCTTATCTGTTCAAACAGCAGTTCTACGGCTTTTTTCCCCATTTCCGGCACCGGTTGCCGTATGTATGGAATCGGGATGCTTGTAAAATCAAACGCATCGCTTTTATCAAAACACACGACCTTCACGTCTTCCGGAATTTGCAGATTCATATCCATCAACTGTTTAATGCCGAGCATGGATAATGTATTGGTGGCAAAAAACAGACCGTCTATATGATTCTCTTTCAGCATTAAACTTTCTATTGCGATTGAAACATCATTCGAAATATGCGAATAATTAATTTCTTTTATAAAATCCGGATTATAGAAGCCGTGTTCCGTTATGGCGTCAATATATCCGCTCTTTCGTTGCTGCATGTGCAGCAGGCGGCTCTTATAAATAACCAGTCCGATATTTTTGCAGCCCTGTCCGATCAGGTTCTTCACGGCCTTTCCCGATGCATTATAATTGTCTACGACAACAGCTCCGGCATTTATTTCGGGAAAGTAACGGTCAATAAGAACCACCGGGATATTACGCTTCACCAGGTCTTCAACGAAAGGCTTGCCGTGTTCCGTGGGCACAATAATAAAGCCGTCCACCGGCCTGCGCTTCAAAACATTCACCATTTTCTCCAGTTTCAGGTCACTTTCATTCGTATTGGTAATAATTACACTGTAACCGAATTTTTCCGCATGTTCCTGTATATGAAACGCCAGATTGGCAAAAAACAGATTGGAAATATCCGCAACGATCAGCCCGATTGTCTGAGAGCGCCCCACCCTCAATCCGCGGGCCAGATTATTCGGCTCATAATGCATTTCCTTTGCCTTCAACCGGATCTTTTCGGCCATATCCTTACCCACACGCCCCTCTTTTTCCTTTCCGCTAAGGACAAGAGACACAGCTGTTATTGAAACGCCTACTTCTTTGGCGATACTTTTGAGAGAAACACGGGCCATATTTTATCTAATGGATTAAATTTGCGGCAAAAGTACAAGGTAAAACGTTTAAGCAAAAATAAAAAGATATGTTTTAAAGCATGTTTTCGTTTTTTTTCCGTACTTTTGCCGGATATAAACAAAATCAACATGAATCCGGAACAACTGACTGAAAAAATTATACGGATAGCCCGGGAAGCGGGTGACTTCCTTCATGAACAGAGAAAATCATTCCGTCCCGAAGATATTGTGGAAAAGGGAAAATATGATTACGTTTCCCATATAGACAGGGATACCGAAAGGATGCTGGTGGAGCGGCTTTCGGCATTAGTACCCGAAGCCGGCTTTATCTCGGAAGAAGGACAGGCGGAATACAACGGTGAAGAATATTGCTGGATTGTCGATCCGCTGGACGGAACGACGAATTATATACATGACTTTGCGCCCTATTGTGTAAGCATTGCCTTACGGAAAGGCGACGCCATGCTGGCGGGCGTCGTTTATGAAGTGTGCCGCAGGGAATGTTTCCATGCATGGAAAGGCGGAGGTGCATACTTGAATGATAAACGGATATGCACTTCGCAAACAACCGATATGGATAAATCATTTATAGGTATAGGACTGCCCTACGATTATAAAAAATACAGGCCTCTGGCAGACGATATTATTCCGCGGTTTTACGGATCAAGCGCCGGAATCCGCCTTTCGGGAGCTGCAGCGGCCAATCTGTGCTATGTAGCCGCCGGAAGATACGATTTCTGGTTCGAAGCCTGCATAAAATGTTGGGACTTTGCCGCAGGCGCACTGATTGTATCGGAAGCCGGCGGAGTTGTTTCCGGATTTGACAACAACCGGGAGATTGCGGCTTCACATCATATTGTAGCTTCATCCAATAAAACACTGCACGGGAAAGTGCTGGAGATGCTCTCCGGATATGTACAGGACATCCTGTAAGAAAATCTTTCACATAAATTCAAATAAACACTCAATTTGCACTATCTTTGCACACTTATCATTCAATATTATAATGTATGTCACAATTATTTCCAACTGATCAGCCCTGTAAAGTGGCGGATCTCCAACTGGCGGGTTTCGGACGTAAAGAGATCGAAATCGCCGAACACGAAATGCCGGGCCTGATGGCCATCCGGAAAAAGTATGCCGGCCGGGCGCCATTGAAAGGTGCGCGAATCACGGGTTCGCTGCACATGACGGTCCAGACGGCCGTACTTATCGAAACACTGACAAGCTTGGGCGCGGATGTACGCTGGGCAAGCTGTAATATTTTCTCCACGCAGGATCATGCAGCGGCGGCCATTGCAGCAACGGGAGTTCCCGTCTTCGCCTGGAAAGGTGAAACGCTGGAAGAATACTGGTGGTGTACCGACCAGGCCCTGCGTTTCCCCGGAGGAAAAGGCCCGCACCTGATTGTAGACGACGGAGGAGACGCTTCCCTGCTGTTCCACTGGGGATACAGGGCGGAAAACGACCCGTCGACCATAGACCGTAAAGGCGGCAATCATGAGGAGCAGGTGATCCTCAATACGCTGAAAAATATACTGCAGGAAGATCCTCAGCGCTGGCGCCGCATGGTGGCGGAAATGCGCGGCATCTCGGAAGAAACGACAACCGGCGTGCACCGTCTATACCGGATGATGGAACGCGGGGAACTGCTCGTCCCGGCCATCAATGTAAACGACTCCGTCACCAAATCCAAATTCGACAACCTGTACGGTTGCCGCGAATCGCTGGCTGACGGGATCAAACGTGCAACGGACGTGATGATCGCAGGAAAAGTAGTCGTTGTAGCAGGATACGGCGATGTGGGCAAAGGCTGCACTCATTCGATGCGCTCTTACGGAGCACGCATACTGGTGACCGAAATAGACCCGATCTGCGCATTGCAGGCCGCAATGGAAGGCTTTGAAGTGACGACCATGGAAGAGGCCGTAAAAGAAGGAAATATCTTCGTCACCACGACGGGAAACCGCGATATCATCACCATCGACCACATGAAAGCCATGCCGGATCAGGCCATTGTCTGCAACATCGGTCATTTCGACAATGAGATCCAGGTGGACAGTCTGATAAACTTTCCCGGCATCAAACAGACAAACATCAAACCGCAGGTGGATAAATATACCTTCCCTGACGGACATTCCATTTTCCTGCTGGCTGAAGGACGCCTGGTCAACCTGGGCTGTGCAACCGGCCATCCGTCGTTCGTCATGAGTAATTCATTCACCAACCAGACACTGGCACAGATAGACCTGTGGCAGAACAGCTACGGGATCGGCGTATACCGCCTGCCGAAGCGCCTGGATGAAGAAGTAGCCCGCCTGCACCTCGAACGCATCGGCGTGAAACTTACCAAACTGACAAAGGATCAGGCCGATTATATCGGCGTACCGGCAGAAGGCCCCTACAAGGCGGATCATTACCGTTATTAAACGAATCTCCCCTCAATGCCGTCAACTTAAGAGCTGACGCCTTCACGGAGACGACGCAGGCCTCGACTGGAAAAGTCGGATTTTCGTAACCGCGGGTCTTGACCTGCGGAAGCGGAATGACGAGGTAATACTGCCTGAAAGGCAGGACAGGACACTTATCTGTGTTTCAAGTCCTTCCTTTCAGGCAGCATGGATATTATACGAATCATGAATTATATCCGTTACACCATTCCGCCCGGAGAAAGCCTCCCGGTGCGTTCGGGGAAGGTTGTACATGCGTGTACAAGGCTCTCTGGATTCCAGAGACGGTTGCACATGGCGTGTACAAGTCCCTCCGGATTCCAGGGAAGTGATGTACACGCGTGTACAAGTCTCCCTGGATTCCAGGGAAGTGATGTACACGCGTGTACAAGTCTCCCTGGATTTCAGAGAAGTGATGTACACGCGTGTACAAGTCTCCCTGGATTCCAGGGAAGTGATGTACATGCGTGCACAAGGCTCCCTGGATTCCAGAGAAGGTTGTACATGCGTGTACAGGGCCGTGCTATTCCCCGGAGGCAAAAAAAGGGAACCGGCAGACTAAAACCGGTTCCCGCATACAGAAAAAAAATTTATGACTTAGAGACTTAGTATTTGGCTATTTTATATGGATTCGATAAATTTCACGATCGCATCGCGCTCTTCTTTGCTGAGGATACGAAATTCTTCGATTGATTTGCGGGCATCACTCCGGGAATCACCGTGCCACATGATGGATTCGATAACGGTGCGTGCACGGCAGTCATACAGACGGTCGCTTGCACCGGTGACAAGCAGGCTAAGTCCCCGGCCCCACAGGGGAGTCGTGCGGCACCAGCCCGTACGGATGTCATTTTTCATAAACAGACGGTGCTGTACCATATCGGAATACGGCCATATCTTTTGATGCGGATAACGCGGCAGGCGACTGTCATTTTCGGCAAAAAAACCACTCGGATCATGAATGACATCATCACCCGTAGTCCACGACGGACGGTGACAGGTGGCGCATCCGATCTCACGGAACAGGGTCTTGCCTTTATCCACCACCGGATCGTCCAGGTTGCGCGCCGCCGGAACGGCCAGCCCGCGATGCCAGATCATAAAATCCCGGTAATTGTCGTCACTCATCTCCACATCAAGGTCTGTTGCCATGAGATAGCTGTAAATATCCTTCTCCACCTCTCCGGTTTTGTCCCTGTCCGGGAAACTGCGATAAAAACCGGCCTGTACTTCCGAGTCCTGCGAGGCGACTTTCGCGTAGGCAGCGGTCATATAATGGTAGCGGCGGTTTGAGCGGGTGACGTTGGTGATATTCCAGATTGCATTCGCACCGGCGCCGTCCTGCAGCGGGCCGCGACTCAGTGCATACGTGAAACGGCGGGCGTAGGGAACGCCGTCAGCGCCGGCGTACGGGCCGGTCCACTGCCTGTTGGCGTAGATCGCAGGGTTAAGCGACACGCCCGCTTCTTCCTGCCGGATGTATTCGGCCAGCAGCTCGCCGTCGGGAATGGCATCAAGCAAACCCGTGCCGTACACGCCGATGGTGGATTCCAGTTTTACCCTTACATTCGCATGGGGAACGGGCGTCGTCTGACCGTTTTTCGTTACCTCAAGCGGGACGTAATAGGCGTCTTCCGGAATCGTGACCTCCGGATAAATGAGGTCGTATGCCTCGCCGTCCGGGAACTTATTCCCCCATTCGTCGGTATGGGGCAGCCAGTCGATCCGGATCTTTGTTTCATCGATGGGCGCTTTGAACGGAGGCGTGGCCAGTGTTTGCGGCATACCGGTAAGGGAACTCAGGTAGGTGTCCGTTTCGTCTGTGATCACGAGCAGGTATCCGTTCCCGTGCCGGCTTGCCCGGTATTCCGTCTGGCGCTTGCCGTGGCCATAGCTGGGATGACAGTACAGACATCCGCGACGGACCGCCAGGGGGCCTAAGCCACAAAAGGCTCCATCCTTATTTTCATTATATTCGTTTTCAAAGAAATATTCTCCCATCTTAAAAGCCTGCGCCATTCCCGTATTTTCGACAGCGAGAGAAGGCTGCTCGTAGGCAAAGGAGGTCTCGTTGAAAACCGTTCCGAGTTTGCCTCCCGCATACCATTCCTCCTCCGGCACGTCTACCCTTTCAACCGAAGGCCCGTCATCATCGTGACAGGAAGCGAACAGAACGGTTGAGAATATTAAAAAAGATATTTTCTTCCACATTTCCCCGGGCGCTTATTTCCGTAAGACCTGTTTGGCGGCAGTGAGGACTTCATTCAGGTCTTCACAGGCATCAATTGCTTCCCCCACTTTGGGATCGGAATAGTTCAGTACAAACGGACGCGGCATGGCGCGTATCTTTTCAAGACAGGCGCTGAGCGCATCCGTCACGGCTTTAGCGGCTGCCGGGTCGACACTTTTGATATAGGCCACCAGGGAGAGGTCTTTTTCCGATGTAGCGTTCAATTCTCCGAACAGGGCGAACTGTACGCCCATGATATTGTTTTCAAAATCCTGGATCGAGTTATAGGCATGGGGAGACTCAATATAATTGATATCCTCTCCCGTATACGGCGCGCCGATTTTCATATTCCCCACTTCGTCCACAATCGTGATACATCCTTCGATAATCTGCTCGCTGCCCAGTCCGACGGTCTTCCAGATGCTTCCGGCGAATCCGGCCAGTTCCATCTGTTCGCCGAAGTTGTCTTCCGGTTCCATTTCGGCTTCTTCTATGATTTCCCGCTTTTGCGCCGTTACATTCTCCATGCCGGCCCAGGCGGCTTCCAGGCGACAGCAGCTAAGCGCCAGGTCTTTTGCCACGGCGACCGCATAACGCAATTCTTTGGCGGGCATTTCGACGGCAGGACGATTTTGGCCTTCCCGGAAAACAATATATTCCAGACCGTGATATCCGACCAGGCCGTTGTTCAGGTTGGCTACCGTATTTTCGATATCTTCCATCATCCTGTCGCTGTTCAGCAGATTGTCCAGCGCCGTCTTATCAAGCGGCCAGGTATCAATATGCGGGTCGATGGAATATTTGGAAGCGGCCCCGAAAAGGAATGCCTCACTCCATTCCCAGTATTCGCGTGAAGACTTCCACAGGTCACAAACCTTTGTCACATTCGCATCCGTAGTTTCCTGCTCCAGGTTTTCGACTGCTTCCAGTAAAAGGATCGTCCGGTCTGCCAGGTTTTTGTAAATTGGTATCACATTATTATTTACATAAGCAATATTAATCTTTTGCAGGCTTTTTTCCTTTTCGGTCAGCTCCACGCCATTATTTTCGGAGTCACTGCAGGAAATAATACCCAATGAAACAATGGCGGCAATCGCCACCCATAAAGAAAAACTAAAAAACTTTTTCATAACTGTTTATTTTTATATGACTATTATATTAACTGAAATCTTTTTACTGCGTGAAAAAACCAGAGTAGGCAACGCCCAGCGAGACGGAAGGCTCATCATTATACTGACTCCTGTAAAACCGTTTCGAGTATTCGGCTTTTATAACGACCTCCTTTACCGGATAATAATTCAGGCCGGCCGCCATCCGCTGTTTGCCGCACCATCCGTAGTCCATAATACCGGCCTCCACCTTCGCCATCGAATCATAATATTCGTAACGTCCGAAAAGGTAGAGTTTCTGTTTCTCCCTTTTCATTTTTGCAATATGAGCGAACAGATCGTATCCGGCCTCTATTCCCGTTGCCACCGCGTCCGAAGCCACGGCCATCTTGGGCGAAGGCGAGGCTGCCGGCATACTTTTATTAAACCGGGTAATCTCCTCCGAATCGTTGAGATGCGCCCAGTCAAAATGTCCGCGCACAATTACATTATAATTATTGTAATGGAAATCAACCGTACCGATCATTACTTCGCCCTTATAATTCTCGTATCGGGTATTCTTCGTCAGGGAATTGTTAAAACTGTGACCGAAATATCCGCTTACGCCGATACGCAGCCCTTTCACCGAATAGTTGTCCAGACGGAAAGCGCCCGCGTATGAATTGGCCAGTTTAAACTCGTAAGGACTTCCCGCACTGCCACCGATGAAGTTCTCGGAATCGAAGCGGTCGGCATCCAGGCCGGGAAGAAACTGGGCTTCGTAACGCCAGTTCTTCGTACGCCCCCAGAGACTGATACCCGTTTCATGCCACGTACAGGGCAAAATCGTAGCCTCCCCCTCCGGACGGTAAACGGTAAAAAATTCCGTCGGCAGATGATACTGGTTTGTCAGTCCGACAGGCACAATAATATGTCCCATACGGATATTCAGGGCGCGGCTAAAACTTTTCTGTATCCAGAACTGTTCCAGGGCAACCTCCCCTCCCCTTTCAACCTCACTTTCATATTCTCCCGTTTCCTCCGCTTCGATCTCAACGGCGCTTTCCGTTCCGCCGTGTTCAAATTCTATTTCACTGCTGAAAGTCCAGCCTTTTCCGAAATCATATCCGATAAAAAAAACCACATGCGGCAAATCAAACCGCCCGTGGCTTTTGGCATCCTTATAGTTTTCCGCATTCGTATAGCGCTGCCACTGGTCACTGTAAAAATTCCGGGTATAGGCAGCTTCTCCATATCCGCCAAGGGCAAGCCTTGATTTCGATTCTTCAACGGAAGTTTCATCATCACCGGCATTTGCAAAAGAAACATTTACGGAAACGAGATAACAGCAGAAAAGTAATAAAAGTTTTTTCATCGTGTTTGTACCTGTATACTGAAAATTTTTGGCACAAAGGTAGGCAGCTGCAATACGACCGGCAATCCCTACTAATTGGTATATTTCAAACTTTATTAACCACTAATGGGGATAAATTCCATGCTCCGCGCGGAGCAATTTGTGAAATAGCAGGCTGACGACGGAAGGCGTCCGGTTCGGATAACAAAAAAACAATCCCGACAAATCCATTACGGATCATCGGGATTGCAGGCTTAATGAACGGTAAACGCGCTTATTCCTTTTTTACCATCGATAAACTTTCACAGCGTTTTCTTAGCAGTTCGCCGTCTCCGTAATATCTGATTTTTGACAGATCGGTTGCTGAAAGTTCCAGCTTTTCGTTCGCATGAACAAATATTTCAGACATGGAAAAAGCGGTGGCATGAACCGTTTTTGCGATTAATCCCCGACATTTGATCTTTGCCATATCACCGGCGCTGACATCAAGGACGGAGACCGTTCCCGAAGCGGTTACGGATGAAATTGCCCTTGACTTGATGCTCAGGCTGACGGCCTCAATATCCAGCTTTATTTTTGAGAGGTCGCTTACATCAATCCGACAGCCGCTATTTACTTTTACCGGTTCCTTAAAAGTAATGGAGGACAAGGCGCCGGCCTTCAATTCCAGACTTTCCGGAGAATAAGCGGACAGCACCTCAACATGGGTGATATCGCCGGCTACAATCCGGATAAATGACGGGCAGGTTATTTCCGCTTCAAACGTACCGCTGCGTTTCCTCTTAATGCCGTCCCTGTCCATGTGAATATCTATCACCAGGTTATTTTCCGGGTCGACCGTTACGGACAGGGACTCCGCATAGCGTTCCGGCACGGTGGTCTTCACGCCATACTCATTTCCCTTTACAATTTTGACTTTCATTAGCCGGCAGACTTTTATTCCTTCAAACGAATCGAAGCTTTTCTGTTCCGTATGACTTTTTTTTATATCAGCATCCTGCCGGGCGCACGACTGAACGGCAAAAACCGCAATCAAACAAATGACAATTAATTTTTTCATGACACTCTTATTTTTTTATTAAACTTAACTGTCAATAAGACTGCGACAGGATAAAAAAGGTTACAGTTTGCCCGGAAAATGATTGCCGGACAGCTATCCGGCTTTCGACAGTTTTGAAAACAGGTCGCGGAAAATAGCATCCCGGCTAAGAAATCTCGCCATCCGGATAAAATGCCTCGACCTGTCAAAGCTGTAAGTTACCTGATCCGTCAACACCGGACTGTGCACCAGATCCGTATGCACCCAGGCCGGATTAATCAGCCAGGCAACAACCACTACGTCCCAGATCTCTTTTGACCAGGCCTCCGTCTTTTTTTCATTGTATCCCGCCACCCTTTCATACAGGAAACTGCATAACTCATTCCGGCCTTCCAGGTAGTATTTAAGCTCGGGAAGCGTGGTATGGAAATGAGACACGACCTGCATGCACGGCATGATTACCAGCGGAACGCCGGAATTTAAAACAACCTGGCCGGCCCGCACATCCTGAACCAGATTAAATTCCCTTTGCGTCGGCCAGTCCGGGCTGTTTCCTCCAAGCCACACGACGACGATGTTCTTTATAATTTCAGGCGCTGTCAATATCGCCGATGCAACATTCGTGATGCACCCGATAGCAACGACATACAGCGGGTCTTGCGGAGAACTCGCCCTGGCCCTCCGGATTAAATCCTGCACGGCTTCGCTGTCAGGCGGCTTCAACGCATCTTTCAAATAGTCCGTTGACCCCCTGAAAACGAACCCTTCAGCCGGCTTTTTCAGCATCTTCAATAACCGCAGGATTTCCTCATAACTTTTTTCCATCCCGTCGCCCGGCCCGCTTGAACGGGAATTGTAAAATGGCGCGGCATAAACCGCTTCCACGCTCACCCGGTCTTCCGACAGCAAGGCGTATGCCAGTGCAAACTGGTCGTCAATCTCATTATACGTATCCGTATCCAAAACCATCCGTACCCTGCCTTCTTTCGGCTTCAGCCGGTCGATACGAACCGCTTCGTCAATCGCCGGAAATTCCTGGCCGGATACAGCCATCCACGCCGGCAGAAAAATAATTGCAATGAAAATGTTTCTCATCATATCTCTGTTTTAAAATTTTTCAGGCTCCTGCGTATATAAGGAATCCAAGTCCGAGGATGAATAAAATGAACATGCCCAGATTCCCCGGGTGGATACTTTTCCCGTGCTGGCCAGCGCTTTTTTGTAGGCCAGTCCGTTCAGGATGATGGCGACTGTAATGAGTAGTACGCCCAGGAAGATGCAGAAAGGATCGCCCTTGGTGGCTCCGAAATAATTGATCAGTACGCCCAGCACCAGGGCTAACCCCACGCCAAGGGGGAAGGCGACGGACAGTCCGCAGACAGCGACCGCCGCCGACAGGAGAATATTCGATGCATTGAAGACGATGCCTCCGAGGAAGGCGCTTCCCTGACTGATCCGGTCCGCCTGTGCCAGGTCATCCAGGAAACTGCGTCCTTCGGTGCCCGTGCTGCCCAGTGTGAAGGCAGAGATGAGAGAGAATAACAGCACTCCTGCGACATAGTCCCAGTAAAAAAATTCATACCTCCAGGTCCTGGAGGCCAGCTTTTGCGTGTTCCCCCAGGAACCCCAGCAGAGCATGGTGACAAAGCAAAAGAGAATAGCTAACGGATAATTTTGAACGATAAACATGATGTATTATTTATTATGTGATGATTCATCCGATTTCATTCCGGTAGGGAGCGGATTCGCGCGCACCGTTGCGGGTGACGGAGATGGAGGCGGCCTTGCAGGCAAAACGGACGGCTTCGGTCAGGGACTGCCCTTCGAGCAGGGCTGTGCACAGGGCGCCGTTGAAGACATCACCTGCTGCGGTGGTATCCACGGCCTGTACCTTAAAGGCGTCAACCGTTTCGAACGAGCCGTTCCCGTAAATAAGGGCGCCTTTCGAGCCTAACGTGATCACGACGTTCTCCGCCCCCAGGCGGCTGAGTTCTTCTGCTGCGGCGCGGGCCAATTCGATACCGGTAATCTTTATGCCGGACAGCGCTTCGGCTTCCGTCTCGTTCGGAGTAATCAGGTAAAGGCCGGCTATTAATTCTTTTGACAGCGGGCAGGCCGGGGCGGGATTGAGGATGACTTTTTTCGACCTTTCACGGGCGACACGGACAACGTACTCAACCGTCTCAAGCGGGATTTCCAGCTGCATCAGCACCATGTCGCACCGGCTGATGGCATCCCCGGCCTTTTCCAGATCGGAAGGCAAGAGATTGATGTTGGCTCCCGATGCGACGGCGATGCAGTTTTCCCCGTTCCTGTCGACCGTGATCAGGGCGACGCCGGAAGGATTGCACGGGTCGGAAAATACATACGAGGTATCAATTCCCTCTTCTTCCAGTAACTGAAGCGACCGGCGCCCGAAAATATCGTTTCCCGTTTTACAGACAAATGTAACGGGAATCCCCAGGCGTGAAGCCGCCACCGCCTGGTTGGCGCCCTTCCCGCCGGGATTCATAAAAAAAGTTCCCCCCAGCACCGTTTCACCCGGCCGGGGAAGGTTCCCGGTCTTGATTACCATATCCGTATTACTGCTTCCAACAACAAGCAGGCGTTTCAGACTGATTTTTTCCTTTTCACGTTCCATGATATTAATAATTCATTTTTTTACACGCTGCAAATATACATATCTTAATTGAAAGTTGAGAACAGTCATTTTCAACTTTAATAGCCCGTCAGGGCTTGCATATCAATATTTCTGCCGGAAAAGATACTTTCCCGGTAAAATCACGTGGATCTCGCCATATCTTGCAAGCTCTGACGGGATCCTGCAAGCTCCGGCCGGATCTCAGGTATTCCATTCAGAAGATTTTACCGGTTACTTCGTTATAGTACTGTATACATTTTTTGATGTCCGGCACTGAATTGTCCCAGTTGTTCTCGTATTCGATGGAGATTACGCCTTTGAACTTTTGCCGCTTCAGTTCCTCAAGCATTTCCGTGACATGGAGGATACCCTGGCCCCAGACGACGTCGTCCTGGTTCCCGTCGCTGTCTTTGGCTGCTATATCTTTAAAATGCAGCGAGACAATCCGTCCTTCCAGTTCTTTCAGGCAATCTGTCGCGTTAAGTCCGCCCCGGTTCCAGTGGCCTACATCGGGACAGGCTCCCAGGAGACTGCTGCGGCCGGAGATTTCGTTTAGCAGCAGTTCCGGCTTCCAGTAAGTCGACGGCTGCGGATGGTTATGGACCGAGATCTTCATGCTGTATTTCTTTGCCAGGCGTTCTATCAGATCCCAGTCTTTCACTGCCGGTTCACAGGTAATAAATTCCATCCCCATGTCTTTGGCAAAGGCAAACATTTTTTCCCACTCATCCGGGTTGTCTGTCCCGAAAACGCCGGAACCGACGATCGTTATTCCTTTGGATTTCGCAAGCTCCCTGATTTCCTTACGGGTTTGACCGTCCATCGTATAACCGAAAACCCGGTCGCCCCATTTCCCGCCCAACCGATGGCCGGGATAGACCTCAATGTATTTGATACCCAGTTCCTGCGTCTTATCCAACGCTTCCGTTAACGGGAATTTATGGAACGTATACGATTGCATACCCAGGCGCCAGCCGTTTTTTTCGGCTTTTGACTGCGCCTGCAACTGAAAACACGACAAAACCGACAACGCGATAACCGCGGAATAAATAAACCTGTACTTCATAAAATATGATTTGATGATTAATATTGCGTTGCGAAATTAAGAAAAAAATTTGATACCGGATCATTATTTCCTGTCCAGCGCCTGTTTTATTCCTTCCAGGTGACTGTTCAGCTCGGCCAGCCGGGCGATGACTACGCTGCCAGCCTGCTGACTGCCTGCCGCCGGCCTGTTGAACATCGCCTTGACCTGCTCCCAGCGCGCCTCGTCTTCCCGGGTAAGCATCCCGGCAAGCTCTTTCAGTTTTAGCAGATTGACTTCGCTGTCGGAGGTTAATGTCTGCGATTCGTTTTCGTAATGCGTCAGGATAAGCGAGCGGACTTCCTGCCGGTTCATCAGCGGGACAAGCTGTGAGAGCATTTTATTCATGTCACGGTAGGATCCCTGCAGCTTGAAGGCCGGCTCCGTGCGGTAAGCGTCCTGCATCGCCGCGCTGTCGATGTACTGCCGGTTGACTTTCAGTACCACTTCGCGGACAAGCAGTGCACTCCGAATGACCGCGATAAAATCGTCGATGTCCTGCTGCGTATGATTGCCTTCCAGATCCGGCATCAGCTCGCTTCCTGTTTCGACAAACTCGACCAGCCGGTAAAAGTCGGGAAAGCTTTTGCCGGCCACTTTCTGCAGGCAGGGATTTTCAACCGCCGCGTTTTCCAGCAGGCTCAGGCGGAACAGGTTCCCGGAATCGCCGATCACATCGCCCAGGTTATATACGTCGGCGCGATTGGCCAGCATATCGGGTATCCGGAATTTTTCGCCGCTTTCGGTATAGGGATTCCCGGCCATGATGACGCAGAAGCGTTTGCCGCGCAAATCGTACGTCTTGCTTTCACCTTCAAAAATGCCCTCCATCTTCCGCTGCCCGTCGGCCAGGGAAATGAACTTCTGCAGAAATTCGGGACTGCAATGCTGGATGTCATCTACGTAGAGCATCACATTGTCGGCCATTTCAAACGAAAGGTTGATCTTCTTCAATTCTTCACGCGCACCCGACGTCTTGGCTTCCGAAGGGTCGGCGCTTGTGATGGAATGACCGATCGCAGGGCCGTTTATCTTGACAAAATGAAGCCCCATCGTACAGGCCAGGTATTCCATCAGCGTCGTCTTGCCATAACCGGGAGGAGAGAGCAGCAGCAGCATCCCCATGCGCGCCGTGCGCTTACTTTCGCCGGCCACGCCGAGCTGTTTCGCCAGGTTCGCCCCGATCAGCGGCAGATATACGGCGTTGATCAGCCTGTTTCGCACGAAGGAGGTCAGTACGCGCGGTTTCAGCTCGTTTATCTTCAGGGATTTTCTGTATTCATTCACCAGGGTTTCCTTCAGTTGTGTGAACGCATTGTAAGCGGGAACATCCGTATCGCTGAAACGGTTCAGCTTAAGCATCAGCTGATGATAGTCCGCATGATAAGCATTGTCCGCAATCACCGGATGGCTTCCGCGCAGGTCTCGCAATTCAATCGCATCGGGACTTCTGCGCAACTCGAAAGAAAGCTCCTTCAATAAGAGCAGGCAGGCCGTTTCACCCCGGTATTTCTTGTATTTCTTAAGCTCATCCGATAAATCAATAAAGGAAGACAGCCAGTTACGCACCAGGTAATAACGCTCTACCGTCCCAAACGAGGCGTCCGCTACGTCCGTACTGAAGTCGTTTTGCAGCCTGTTGGACGTCAGGTATTTTAAAAACTCCTTTTCCAGCGCTTTCGACTGCTCGCTTACCGTAAATGCCGGATTGCCGGCAAACTCACGGAACAGATAGGCGGCCACTTTCGCGGGACGGATCTTCGCCGGATCAAAATAGCCCTCGTTCCACTGTATAAACTTGTCCCTGATCCGGTTCGTCACATACTGGTAGTTACTTGACGCCGGGAAGGCTTTCAGTACGTTATTGGCCGAGACGATCAACCCGCGCAGCAGCTTCTTCTCATCCTCCCGGATGGCATACCAGAACAGCTGGGCCGCCACACGCGTCTGCGGACGGAAGGACAGCACGCCTAGCTGTTCATTCAGCGAGACCATCTGTTCGTAGATCCGGAGCGCGTCGAAGTCATGCACCCCTTTCAGGCAAGATTCGGAGTAGCTCCGCTCTACTTTTTTGACGATAAATGCTTCCGCATCGAAAGAGGGCGATTTCCGATATTCCCGAAAGGCGAGGAAGGCGAGGTATTCCGAGCGGTAAACGGCGCTGTTTTCAGAGACGGTCTCCTGCTCCCAGAGATCCCGGTAACGGAGGAGTTCCTCATTCTTAAGTTCCCGGTAAAAGCTCGTTCCCGTAAGATGATAGAAAAGCGTATCGCCGCGCCGTACTACGGTCAGGTCCAGCGACTGCCGGTTCACGGCAAACTTATAATTCCCCAAAGAAATAATATTTTCACCGTCGGCAAACAGTTCGGTTTTGTCTTTCAGGATACGGAGCGCATCTTCGAGTGAGGTCTTCAAACTGTTTTCCAGGTTTTCGGACTTGGAAACATCGCCCAGTCCGCGGAGGTCTTCCACCAGCCGGCGCACTTTATCGACCATCAGGTCGGTAGCGTAAAAGGCACGGATGTCTTCTTTCGTTTTAAATGACTGCGCCTTGTTTTCGACGTTTTTCAGGACGCGAAGTCCGATCTGTTCAAGCGAAGATGTCCGGCGGTTGATCTGTTCGACGAGTTGCGTTTTCCGTCCGTCAAAAGCTTTCACCACTTCCGTACGTTTGTCGGCTATGATTGAAATGAACGCGTCGAAATCGGCGAACTTACTTTCCAGTTCCTCGATCTGGACGCTCACCTTTGTGAAATATTCATCGGCCTTTCCGGGTGAAGTCGCCAGTTCCAGATAATTAATAATACCCTGTTCCAGCAGGGTTAGCTGGGCATGAAATTCGGCGGCGGCTTCTCCGCCCTTCAGCGAGTTGGTTTTCTTTTTAAGCAGCGCGCGCACTTCATTGAGCGAAGCAAAGATCAGCGATATCTTTTCAATGATCTTCGTCGTCTGCGTCGTATCCTCTATCTTCAGGCTGTTCAGGATATCAATCAGCAGTCCCAGCTCCGAAGAGATCAGTTGGCAGTGATCCTCGATCTTATTGGCATCGATTACCTTTTGTACCTTTTCCACTTTGCCGCGCTGTTCCCTGACCTTCCCTTCGTAAGGTGCCAGCGCTTCGTCCTTCAATAAAAACGTTACGGTTTTGGCCGACAGCGTTTCGTTTGCCTGCAACAGTGTCCGCTTCAGTTCATCCGTCTTTTCGGGATCGATATACTTCAGGCCGGCCAGTTCGATCACCTCGCCCTGCATTTTACGTATCTCCGCAAGCAGTTTCACATGCTGCTCGAGGGAGTTGAAACGTACATTCCGAAGCTGTGCCAGCAGGCTGTCTACCTTACCGGCAGCCCCGTCCAGTTCTTCCCCGGCATGTTTGCGCTGTGCTTTCACCTTGTCAAATTCATCCACCGCCGTATTCGCAATCTCCCGGATCTGTCTTAACGGCTCCGATAAACCGAACGCAGCCTGGCCGGAGATCCAGAAATAGGCATCGATGATATCGTTCGATTTCTTTACGATATCTTCATACAGCCCTTCGTACGTATCTTCCCTGTTCACCAGTTGAATGATCTCCTGACATTCGGCCATTGCCTTCACAATACTTTTATTCCCGATCTTATACAGGAAATTTTCCTTCTCCGCCTGATTCTCTTTCAGCTCCAGCGAATAGGGTGACTTCCAGATCTCCACCCGGTGATGGCGTGTGGCCTCCTGTTCGGAACGAAACAGAATAAGCGTGCCGTCCCCAAAGACCGTATGTCCGTTGCAGATGACCGGCGTTTCAACCTGCTGCCTGATTACATTATATGACATCAGAACGTATATATTCTTTTCATTCTGGTAGAAAATATACAGGAAATCTTCCCCGTTCGGAGAGGCGACTTTACGGAAAAACTCCAGGTCGCTCAGGTCGCTTTCAAACAGCTTGTGATCGCCGTTCTGCAGATAGTACCCGTTCGGGAAAATCACCCCGTGGTTATCCGGTAGCAGGATCCCCGCATTGTTCAGCATTTTTATATTGACAACCTCTTTGGTGCGCGTATTGAAAACATAGGCGCGAAAATCCTCCTGGTACGGCTTGATACGTATCAGGATCAGGTTTCCGAGATCGGCATAGTAATATTCGGCATCATCCATCTGCTGGTCTTTATGCTCTACCTTCTCGGCATAGATCCCCTTCCCCGTATCCGTATTATCTTCTATCTTGAACGTTATATCGCCGCCCACCGCTTCGATAAATACCCGGTCTTGTATGGAAACATGCGGATAAAGACCCGAACGGCGGTCTTCGAGCGTGGTTTTAATCCACTTAAACTCGTGTTGCGGGGCTTTTACGACTTCATGTATGCTTCGATCGTCCTGATAAATCAGCTTTCCGCCTTTAATAAGCCATTTGAAAGCTTTCAGGTCATCCCGGTTCCTGCCTGTCCGGAAGATCATATACAGGTAATTTTCCGTGCGGCGGAATTTTGAAAACGTAGAATCGCGGTAATATTTATACAGGTTCTTATAGTCCGTCACGAAAGCAGGGTCTTCAATCAGATCCGGGGGCTGCGGAATAAACCGGTTGTCTTCAAATTCATAAATGCTGAACACATCGCTGAGCTGTATCTCCGAACGCAGTCCGAAATGCACGTTATATCCGAAGATGCACAGATTCCCAAACGCCATGATACCGCGTGATTCGCAGTTATTCTCCGTATTGATGCGCTGATTGGCCGTCAGGGAAAATTCCGTCGTGGAAAAAATCTCCTTACGCGCCTCGTTCAACCGGTTCAACCGTTCGGACAGATCATCCTTCTGCGCCTGAAGCCGTTTACGAATGATTTCATAAGTCCCCGCTTCGAGTATCTCCCGGTCTTTATGCTGTTCCGTATTTTGCATTGAAAAAACCTTCAATAACTTTAACTCTTAACTCTCAGCTTTCAGTTTTTTACCGGATATGCCCATCGATTTCGCCATGCTTAGCAGACTGCCGAAAAAGCCTTTCTCATCGTCGCTGTCTGCCTTTCCCTGCATCTTCAGGATCAGGCTTGCGATGGTCAGGTTTTTGATGTCTTCGGTCGAGATGCCTGTCCGGCGGGCATAGTAACGGATACGTTCGAACAGGTCGCCTTCGTCCGTACCGTCTCCGAGGAGCGCATTTTTAATCCGGGTTGCGTTTTCGCTTTCGTCCACCAGGCGGTCGAAGCCTTTCGCGCCGGAGATTTGTTTCACGATGTTTTCAAAGAACATCGTTTCGCCTCCGACGATATCGATACGGGCGGTTTTCAATGCCTGCGACAGGACGCCGGCCTGTGCTTCCGCAACATCTTTCCGGATATGGATCTGCGCCAGTTCCACCTCTTTTTCTTTCTGAAGCGCCAGCTTAAATTCTTCATGTTCCTTACCCACGCCGTCCAGTTTCTTCATCGCAGCCGCCTTTTCTTCAATTCCGGCAGCTTCGGCCAGGGCTTTTTCTCGGGTTACTTCCGCTTCAACCAGCCCTTCCTTTTTCTTTGCGTCCGCTTTGGCTTCTATACCGGCCGCTTCCGCTTTTGCTTTTTTCTCGATCACGGTCGCTTCGGCGGCGCCCTGCACTTCAAACGCTTCGGCTTTCGCTTTGATCATTTCCGCTTCGGCCAGGCCGATGGTGGCATCTTCACGCGCTTTCGCATCGGCCAGCGTCTTGCGCGCCTCCGCCTGTTTGTTGGACGCCTCTTTCTGCGCTTCCGCGTCGATCAGCAATTCTTTCGCTTTCTGTTCAGCCGCTATCTTATCCGCTTCGGCCGCTTTCACCCGCTGGATCAGTTTTTCTTCCGCGGCCTGGGAGGCTGCCGTAATGCCGACCTGTTTCTGGCGTTCAACCGTACGAAATTCTTCGATATCCTTTACATTCTGCTTTTCTTCCACAACGCCTTTTTCCAGCTGAACCCGTTCCCGGATGACGTCCTGGATATTCTTTTTCTCGATTTCGATCACACGCTCTTTTTCGATCTGTGAAAGCGTAACGATCCGCTCGCGTTCCGTCTGTTCCAGTGCGCGATCTTTCGCTACACGTTCGGCTTCCACGGCTTCGGTGCGCTGTTTGTTTTTCTCCGCAATAATAATCTGGCGCAGCTTGTTTTCTTCCTGGATGGCCAGACTTTCTTCCGTAGAAATACGGACAGATTCGGCCTTCAGGCGTTCTTCTTCGCGCACTTTCCGGATTTCCGCTTCTTCGCGCGCTTTTACATTGTCGATTTCGCGCTTCTGTTTTTCCTCCTTTTCCGCTAACTGGCGCTCCAGTTCGAGGATTACTTCGCGCGCTTCGACGTTTTGCTTTTTGATCACCTTTTCTTCTTCCCGGCGAATCAGGTTAGCCTTAATGTTCTGCGCCGCCGTTAAATCCGTAATCTTTTTAATCCCCTCGGAATCTAAAATATTCTCCGGGCTGAGGTATTTCAGGTCGGTCTGTTCCAGATAGTCAATCGCACAGTCATCCAGGACGTATCCGTTCAGGTCAACTCCGATAATGTCCTTTATCTCATCGCGAAACTCGCGGCGCGCTTCATATAATTCCGTAAAATTAAACTTCTTGCCCACCGTTTTCAGCGCTTCCGAAAACTTCGCTTCAAAGATTTCCTTCAATGTGGTAATCGCGCTGGCGCGTTCGCAACCGATCGTCTGGGCTACATTAATAACGTCATTTACCGACTTGTTTACACGCACGAAGAAAGCGACCTTAATATCGGCGCGGATATTATCCTTACAGATCAGTCCGTCATGCGCCAGACGTTCAATCTGGACTTTCTTCAACGATATATCCATTATTTCCATTTTATGGAAAATGGGAATCACATACATCCCCCTGTTAAAGGCTACTTTCGTCCCGCCTACCCCTGTACGCACGATGGCTTTCCCCTGCGGTATCTTTTTGTAGAAGGAGGCTAACAGGCCCAAAATCACTAAAAACACAAAAATCGCAGCTCCCGCGATGATCACAATAATCTGTTCCATAGTTTTTTTATTTAATTTAAGAGTTTGTTTTGATTTTAATTACAGGTTCCGAATACTGACCTCCCTGTTCACCAGATAGAACTTTTTATCTTCCGACTCGTCCATTACAACGACATAATCGCCGTATTTGATAGCGGCCCCGTCCAGGCTTTTAACGTTCAGCCGGATCGGATTATTGTCTACGACAAATTCCGCCGTTCCTATTTTACCGTCCCTGATACTTGAAAGCATCTTTCCCGAGCGACCCAGGAAGTCTATTTCCTCCTCGCCCCTGTAACCGATTTCCTTAAAAAATTTAGCCATTGGATTTGTTGCAAATTTAGTCATAAACACTGCTATAACCGCGACCGGAATCAAAATAAACAAAGAAGACAGTCCCCATGAAGTAACGTTTACGATGCTTGTCGTGATGAGCGTCCCCGTCCACATAAAAAATTTCAGCGTGGAAAGCACCAGCATAAACGGCACCCGCCCGACGTTCAGATAGTGCAGAAACTTGATGAAAAACCCGGGGGATTTTTCGGGAGCCGCCTCGTGTTCCGAATCTGCGGCTTCCGCTTCACCGTCCGCTTCCGGAACATCCGCCTCCGCGACATCCGCATCGAAGTCAAAGCCCAGGTCCAAGCCATCCAAACCGGCGCCCAGCAGAAACGTGAACAGCCAGTAAACAAATAGAACGGCCATTATTACGGTCATCACGGCATTCGGCAACGGATGCATCAGGTTATACAGGAAGTCTGTCATACGGGATCAGCTTTCATTTTCCGGTAACATGCCCAGTTTCCGTTTAATATCATCCAGTTCCCGGTTCACCCTGGCGGTCTCGTCTCCCAGCGCCCTGTTTATTTCATCATCCGCATTTTTACTTCTTTTAGCCACGTCTCCGTAGGCTTCTGCCAGCGCTTCTTCTTCCTCCACCTTCTCTTTCATGCGTTCCAACATGCTGACCGTACTGTTACTGTCAATCTGCGCCATCTGCCGGTTGACCTCCTTCGTGGCGCGGCTCACCTTGATGCGTGATTTCAGCGTCTTCAGCTCATTTTCCCACTTCGTAATGTTAAACCGCAGGATGTCGACATTCTTCTGTATATCGTCCGCCGCCTTTTCGTGCGTAACCAGCTGCTCTTCCAGCGATTTTACTTCCGTCAGCAGGTTTTCCTTTAACGACAGCGCCTCTTTGGCCAGCTTTTCAGCCTGTCCCAGCTCCAGTTCACCCTTCTGCGCTTTCGTCAGTAACAGGACGGCCTTATTTTCATACTCCTGCGCTTCCTGTTCCTTCTTTGTTTTCCCGTTTTTGGCGCGGATTGCGGCCGCTTTTACCTGCGCCGACGCCTGTAACGCCTTATCCAGGTCTTCCCTCATTTCACGGATTCCCTGTTCGGTCATCCGGATCGGATCTTCCATCCTGTCAACCGCGGAGTGTATCTCCGCCTGCCCGATTCTCAATAATCTTTTAAAAATATTCATAACGATACTGTTTAATTTATTTATGTTTTATCCTCTTTATTTCCTTGAAAATTCAATAATCTGCTCATAATACTCGCTTAACAGCAGGCCCAGGGAGTTGAACGCCCCTTCAAGCTCATTTATATCCACGTGCTCAATCTGCAGCGTATAGCGGAAGATCACTTTTTTCCCTTCCTCATCCAGCGCAAACGCGCCGTGTATAATATCCCTGTTCTTTTGCAGCAAAGACTTCAGCACCTCCACACGGTCGCCTGTCAGCGTAAAAATATACTGCTCCATAATTAAAATGGGAGGCGCGACCCCGATAATCAGATTCTTGATCCCGTCCTGTTCGCTTTCAATCAGGAAGATTCCCTCCTTTTCATTCTGATAAGACACGGAATAACCCAATTTTGAAATAAATGATTCTATCTTTCTAAAGTACATATACGGTGAATAAGTTTGTTTTTCAAAAATTAAAAACTATATTTGCAAATATTTTTGGCAAATGTAATGCACTTTTTTTTATCTGCAAACTTTTTTAGCAAAAAATTCATGACACAAATCGGAAAAAATATTAAAAAGATACGGAATGTAAAAGGATTAAGCCAGCAGGCCTTTGCCGACCTGTTTGATTTGACGCGGGGAAACATATCATCTTACGAAGAATCGAGGGCCGAGCCAAGGATTGAAGTCATGATCCGGATCGCCAATGCATTTGGCATCCCATTAGCCGATCTGGTTGAAAAAGATTTGTCGGTCAACGAGCTGCTGCACTACAATACCAGCCTGGTAGTAGAAACGGAAAAGCTGAAAACCACCCGCCCGCTAACCCGAATCCCCTACGTGTCCATCCCCTACCTGAATAATTACATACAGCACCGCTCGGACAGCAACTTCATACGCAAACTGCCCGCGCTAACCGTTCCGGGCGGTTCAAACTCCGAATTGATTGCCATCGAAACGGAAGATTCGCATAACCTGCCGTCCGGATTCGAGTTCCGGAACGGCGACATCCTGATCTTTGAACAGGTCACCAAAGAAAACATACACCGCATCACAAACAGGCTGGGAATGATGACCGACGCTGAAAGCCTTAAATTCGGAATCTACAAAGCCGAAGACAGCCAACCCGTCCTCTACCTGAACGACTGGGTAAAATACCCTTTCGACATTCATTCCGATACCGGATATTGGTTGCTTCAGGCCTCCTACAGGCAGGAATAAGCGCTCGCCCCCTACCCTTCAGCCGATTTTCATCCTCTCCCAAAGCCGGCGCGGAACAAGCCGCCAGAAAAAAACCAGCACCCGGTAACGCCGGTCAATAACCGCCACACGTTTCCTTTTATCAAGGGCGCGCATGATAGCCCCGGCCACCTTTTCCGGCCGCATCAGCATCGGGTAGCGATACTCTTTACTGTTAAGCAGCGCCGTGTCAACAAACCCGGGACGAATATCGGTAAACCGGATGTGCAGATTCCGTGTGTATGACAGCTGCGCCAGTGCATCAATATAGGTATTCTGAAACCGCTTGGAAGCCGAATAGGCCGGAGCAGCGCCCAACCCTTTCGTCCCGGCAATAGAACTGATCACTGCAACATGTCCTCCTCCTGCAGACGCGAAATAGCGGCACGCCGCCGTCACCATCCGGATAAAACCGGACACATTCGTCTCCGCCGTCCGCATCTCTATATCCTCTTCCAGTGCAACGTTCCGGCTCCCCGTACCCGAAGCCAGAAAAAACAGATCCATCCTGCCCCTTAACCGGATAAGATGCGCCAGCCTATCCGCCGCATCCTCCTTCATCACATCCACCGGACAGACCACCACCCTGTCCGGATAACGCTTCCGCAACTCCTCCAGCGCTTCCACGCGCCTGCCCGCGATCCCCAGCAGCCAGCCTCTTTCCAGCATCTTCACCGCAACTTCCCGTCCTATACCGGATGTCGCCCCCACTACAATCACCTTTTTCATCTGTAATCAACTTTAAAAAATCAAACTTTGAAAAGCCAAAGATATAAATATCTTCCGAATAACGTATACCTGCACAACGGCTGCATCGGGGAACAGATCCCGAATTAAAAACCCTCATCCTCTTAAAGCGCCCTGAGCAGCGCTCGTGGCATCTTAACGGACGGAGACCCGATAAAAATTATTTTATTGAAATAAATAAAAAAAGTTGGCGGAATGTTCGATTTTTTCTAAATTTGCAATGTCGTATTTCAATAATTTTAATGCAAACTAAAGAAAGGAACAAATTATGAGTTTAAAAACCGAATCGGGTATTAACACCTATGCAGGCCATTTCGACCTGTTAATTAATGTATGTAAAGGCTTTGGCCAGTCATACGATCCGGTGCCCGTAAATCTGCAAATCGGATCACTGATGTATCAGTTGGAGACGGTTAAAAAGTCGATCACCGCAGTAGATGTGGCGATTCCCGTTTATCTGGTAGCCGAGGGTGCGCGCATGAAGAAGTTCGCGCTTCTGGCGCCGCTCGCGACCCGCGTACAGGCGGTAGCCGGCGTACTGGGCCTGCCGGATGCCGTGATCGTACATATCAAAGAGGTAGTACGCAAAATCAGGGGACAGCGCGCCCACAAAATCGAACCGGCTCCGGAACCGAACAGCGAACCGGCCAGGCACATCTCGGTATCACAGGTAAGCTTTGACGAGCAGATAGAGCACCTGAACCGGCTAATCGCGCTGGTAGAATCGCAACCGGCCTACACGCCGGCAGAATCCGACCTTTCGGTAGACGCCCTCAAGACGCTGCTAAACGAAATGCGGTCAACAAACTCCGACGTTATGGCCGCCGAAGTGCCGCTAACCAACCTGCGACAGGAACGAAACAAACTCCTGTATGCTCCAAAAACAGGCATGATAGATACTGCACTGGCGGTAAAAGAATATGTAAAAGCAATATTCGGAGCATCCAGTCCGCAGTATAAGGAAGTGAACCGGATCCAGTTCAGAAACAGAAAACCATAGTCTGAACGCTGCTTTACCCGATCAAATGATTGCCGGGATATATTAAAAAACACCGTGACATGGCAAAATAACACCGTGACAGTGTTAAAAAACACCGTGACATGGCAAGATAACACCGTGACAGTGTTAAAAAACATCGTGACATAGCAAAATAATACCGTGACAGTGTTAAAAAACACCGTGACATAGCAAAATAACACCGTGACATAGCAAGATAATACCGGGCGGTATCTAAATAACGCCGCAAACTCGCAAAATATTTTTTAACATTAAGTATGAAACAACAAAAATCTGCAATCCATGAAATAACGCCGCTATCGGAAAAAGACTGTTTTTATATTGCCGACAGGCGAAAGTCAAGCTTTACGTACCCTATTCATAGCCATACGGAGGAAGCGGTCGTCGGATTCATGTATGCCTGTAAAATTTCCGGCGACACTTCCTATAAGGAAAAGGCAGCGCAAGCATGGCGCTACATACGTCGTCACATAGTTGATCACAAAAATGGGGAATGGATATGGAGCCGCCTCGGCGATGGCTCCGTAAACCGCAGGGATGACAGGGCCGGCTTCTGGAAATGTCCCTATCACAACGGACGCATGTGCATGGAGATGATCGAATACTTCGATCCCGACAGCTTCTAAAAACTATCTTCCTCCTCCCCTGCCGGAACTGCACGAACAGGGTTCCCCCCGTTCGCGCAGGGACAAGGATCAGAACCGGTCAACGATCAACTCTCCCGCAAGCAGGTCGGGTATCGCATCGGCAAAGATCTTGAAGTGACCGGAACCGCTGTGAGCCGCAAATGACGCATCATCCTTATACTCTTCATAAAAAATGAACGACCGGGGATCCAGCGGCGACTGGTATAAAGCGTAAAACAGGCAACCCGGTTCCTTACGGGTCGCTTCTACCAAAACCTTTGCCACATCAATAAACGCGGCTTCCTGCCCTTCTTTTATGGCAGCACGGGCCACTACTACTACTTTTGATTTCGCAGCGGCTACAGGAGCCACCTCTTCGGCAGCTGCCTTATCCGCAACGCCGGCATTGTTTTTCTTTGAATTTTCACAAGACATAGCACTCATCATTGTCATAATCATTAAAATAACTGAAAACTTTTTCATACGGTTATCTGTTTAAAATTTACCGCCACAAAATTAATCAATAACTTGATATGCCACGACAGGATGGTAAATAAATTATCAACGGGTTAATGATTTCACGGCTTCTACCAGGCGAATAAATTCCCGCCGATAACCCGCGTCGTCGTCGGCAAGCGCTGTTATTTATTTCCTCCGGTGTGTCTAATTTTTTGACACCACTGTCTTTATTTTTTACACTCCGGCGGGAAACCCTGCAATGCTAACTGTTGAGATACAGTATGTTTTATATCCCGGCACGATTTTTGCTTTATGAAAAGGTAATTATATAATTCCAAAATAACAGATAAAGATGAACAGATGGCTGGACGTAAGGTCCTTTTTCAGATTTTTGAGCAAGAACAGGTTTTATACCTTTATTAATGTATTCGGCCTGTCGGTATCGCTGATGTTTGTGATACTGATAGCCGTGTATACGGTGCAGGAACTGTCGGTCGACGCTTTTCAGGAGAAAGCGGACCGGACTTATATCCTGGCCAGTGAAAACAGTCCCGGCAGCGCCTGGAAGCTGGGCGAACGTCTGCAGGAACGGTATCCCGAGATCGAGAAAGTCTGCGCGGTGGTGAGTTCGCAGAAAAAGGTTCCGGTGACGGTTGACGGCGGCCGCAGGGTGAAAGCCGACCTGGCTTTTGCGGAAAGCACCTTTTTCGACGTCTTTTCCTTTGAACCGGTCGGCGGAAACCGGCAACAGGTCATTGCCGCACCGGACGGGGCCGTCATCTCCGAATCGTTCGCCCGCCGGGCCTTCCCGGACACCGACCCCGTGGGGCAGACCGTCCGGCTGTACGATTCCCTTTACGTAACGGTAAACGGCGTGATGAAGGACATCCGGCAGTCAGTCGTTCCATACGCCGACATCCTGCTGCGCATCGAAAATGTGAATCATTTTAACCCGGGACTTGCCTCCGACAGGTACAGCAATTACGGTGAAGCCGTCCTCTACCTCCTGGAAAAGGAAGGAAGCGATCTGCGCGCCAGGGAAGCCGATATGCTGGAATGGTTCAGGGAATTTGTGTGGCTGTATAAGGAAGGACATGCCCGGCAGGCGACGCTTATGCCGTTGCGGGAAATCTACTTCTCCGACCGGTATCCGATGTTCAAAAGCAGCTACAAGGGCTATACCGTAAATTTCGGCGACCGTTCGCTCGTGGCCGTCCTGATGTGGACGGGGATCCTGATCCTGCTCTTTGCCGTCATCAACTACATCAACCTGACCGTGGCACAGGCCGGCTTTCGTGCCGGGGAGATGGCTACGCGCCGGCTGCTGGGGTCGGATCGCGGGGAGCTGTTCAAGCGTCTGATGACGGAGTCCACCCTGCTGTGCATCCTTTCGTTTGCCGTCGGACTGATGCTGGCTTTCGCGTTTGCGCCGTATGCCGGCAACCTGATGGAGCGGACGCTGGCAATCTCCGAAGTCATTACGCCGTCCGGCATGGTCGCGGCAGGTGGATTCATCCTGCTGCTGGGCGCCGTTTCCGGTCTGCTGCCGGCGACCGTCATCTCGAACGCCAAACCGCTTGAGATTGTCAAGGGCAGCCTGCAACGGAAAACGAAGATGGTGTTCAGCAAATGCTTTATCACCTTCCAGCATGTCGTTACGATTGTGATGATTGCCACGTCCGTGACGATGATTGCCCAGGTGGAACACATGACAAAGGCGCCGCTGGGATACAACACGGAGAATCTTATCGACATCTCCCTGACGGACGGGGCGGCAAGCGGGAACGCAGCGCTCCTGCTCGCCGGCGAACTGGAACAGCTGTCCGTGGTGAAACAGACGGGATTCAGCGCCGGAACGCCGTTCGACAGGGGAAACAACCAAACCATGCAGCAGGACGGCAGGAATATCAGTTTCCAGGAATTTATCTGCGACGACGTCTTTTTCGACATGATCGGGTGGCAGAAGCTGCGGGAAAACCGGGTCTCCGGTGAAGCGTACTACCTGAACGAGCGCGCCCTTGCAGAGCTTGAAATCGGGGAAGACGCGCCGACATTTCTCTATTACGGGAATGCAACGCCGATAGCCGGCATCCTCCGGGACTTCCAGTTGTACAACATCACCGCCCCGCCCAATCCGGTGCTGGTAAAGGTCAGGAAAGCGGGGGAAATGAAAGAGCGGGAATGCTGGAACCTCATGGTCGAAGTCGAGGGCGATCCGGGAGCGGCGTACCGTGCCGTAAAGGAAGTCTGCGAACGCATCACCCGGAGCGAGTTCGACGGGAGATTCATCGATCAGCAGGTAGCGGCCTCCTTCGATGTCGAGCGGCGGATGTCACGGCTGATGACGCTCTTCACCACTATCGCCGTCCTGATTTCCCTGCTGGGTCTGCTGGCCATGTCCACCTATTTCATCCGGCTGCGGATGAAGGAGGTTGCGATCCGCAAGGTATTCGGCTCCTCCAGTTCCGAAGTGCTCCGGCGGCTGGTGACGACGTTCCTGGGTTACGTGCTGGTAGCCATCCTGATAGCCGCGCCCGTGACGTGGTACCTGACGCAGCAATGGCTCTCGGACTATCCGTACCGGATACCGCCCGGCCTCAGCCCGCAGATATTCGCCGCTGCCGGCGCGTTCTGCCTGGCCGTATCGTTCGTGACCGTATTTTTCCAGAGCTACGCAGCCGCCAACACCAATCCGACAAAAAACGTCAAAAGCGAATAAGCACATATTCCGAGTCAGCTTCTGCCCAGTGTCGTCAACTTAAGGGCTGAAGAATGCGCGCGCGCTAAAATTTTTAGAAACAAAAAAAAGAATTAACCCGCAAATACACGAATAAAAACAAATAAAATCAGTACATTCGCGGCAAATAAACAATAAGCGTATGAAAAAGTTAACATGGTTAGTTGCTGTCATTTTGATTATTACAAACTGCAGCCAAAAAGAGAATTCCGATTCGGCTATCACGCCGGAAGAACTCGAACAGGCCTTTGCCGCTCCCCCCGCTTCGGCCAGACCCCATACCTGGTGGCACTGGATGAGCGGTAATATAACGAAAGAAGGTATCACCGCAGATTTGGAAGCGATGGCCGACGCCGGGCTGGGCGGCGCACAGATCTTCAATGTCTCCGAAAATATCCCCCACGGCCCTATACAGTTTAACAGCCCGGAATGGATTGATATGGTGAAACATGCGGCCTCCGAGGCAAAACGTCTGGGACTTGAACTGTGCATCCATAACTGTGCAGGCTGGGCCAACAGCGGCGGACCGTGGAATACCCCGGAACACGGCATGAAAATGGTCGTCACAGGCGAGATGCAGGTAAAGGGAGGAACGTCCGTGACCGCACCCCCACCACAACCGGAAGCCAGTCCCGACTTTTACCGCGACATTGCAGTACTGGCTTTTCCCACGCCTGCGGCCAACCCGGCGGCAAAGGTCGTGACGGATCTGAACAGCAGGACGGTTACATCTCTCAAAAGAGAAGAAACCACAACCGAAATGTCGCCGGAAACGGTCATACAGCAAGACAGGGTGATCGACCTGACAGATCAACTCTTCCCCTCCCCCGACGGGAAAACAACCGCCTGGAACGCGCCGGAAGGCGACTGGACAGTCCTCCGCGTGGGCTACACAATCAACGGACGCAAGAATCATCCGGCGCCGGACGAAGGGAGAGGCCTCGAATGTGACAAGCTCAGCCGCGAAGCCGTAAAAGCACACTGGGACGGACATGCCGGCCTGATACTCGCCGCACTCGGAAAAATGGACGGCCCCGACAAACCGGGACTGAACAATATTCTGATCGACAGCTACGAAGTCGGTTCGCAAAACTGGACGCAGGGATTTGAAAAGGAATTTCAGGCGCGTTGCGGATATTCGATACTGAAATTCCTCCCCGTATTCACCGGGCGGATCGTGGATTCACCCGAAATGACGGAACGTTTCCTGTGGGATTTCAGGCGGGTAATAGCCGACTTGTTTGCCGAAAACTATTCGGAATATTTCGGGAAACTGGCGCACAGCGCCGGACTGCTGTATTCCTGTGAACCCTACGGCAACAGTCCGTCCGACGACATCCAGTATGGCAGCTTCTGCGACATCCCGATGGGCGAGTTCTGGCCGGGCAGCGGTCACAGCGTGAACAGCGGCAACGCCAAACTGCCTGCCGCCATTGCACACGTCTATGGCCGGAAGTTTGTCGGCGCCGAAGCCTTTACCGCCGCACCCGAAGGCGGGAAATGGAAGAAAGGCCCGTTTGACATCAAAGCGCAGGGCGATGCCGTGTATTGCGGCGGCGTCAACCGCATGATCTATCACCGCTACGCACACCAGCCGTGGACGGATCCGACCCGTTACCCGGGCATGACCATGGGACAGTGGGGCACTCATTTCGAGCGTACCCTCACCTGGTGGGAACAGGGCCGGGAGTGGCTCCGCTACCAGGCGCGCTGCCAGTATATGCTTCAGGAAGGCCGTTTCGTGGCGGACGTGCTGTTCTATTGCGGGGAAGGCGCTCCCAATGAACTCCGCGACGCCAAACTGCCTTACGGATACGATTACGACGGATGCGATACCCGCGCCCTGAAAATGCTGAAAGTAAAAGACGGTCGGCTGGTATTGCCGTCGGGAATGAGCTATCGCATGTTGGTACTACCTGACGATCCGGTCATGTCGCCGGAAATATTGAAAACCGTCGGGCAATTAATTGACGGCGGCGCAGTCGTCGTCGGAAAAAACAGGCCGGAACACGCTCCCGGTCTGCGCAACTATCCGGCAGGCGACGCAAAAGTCAAACAGCTTGCCGATAAAATATGGCCGAAAGTCATATCCGGCAAATCGCCCGCCGACGTACTGGAATCGCTCGGAATAAAACCCGATTTCAGCGCCGGCAACGAAGAACACATTAACTATATACACCGCGAAATCAACGGAATGGACTGTTATTTTATCGCCTGTTCGAATCAAAAGGGAGAGGACGTGAAATGTACATTCCGCATAAGCGGCAGGGCGCCGGAATTTTGGCATCCCGATACGGGTGAAACGGAAGCCGTTCCCGTCTATGAAGAAAAAGACGGCCTGACCACGATACCCGTCCGGTTCGAGCCTTCGGGGTCGGTATTTGTTGTTTTCCGCAAACCCGTTTCCGCAGAAGATCATGCGGTGGAAGTAAAATACACAGCCGCAGAGAAAAAACCCGCCCGTACGGGTGATTTAAAGATTGTCAAGGCGGAATACGGCTATTTTGCAGATGAAGGCGTCGAAAACTGCGCGAACGTGACGGAACTCGTCCGCAAACAGGTTGCCGGCGGGAAATCGGAAATCACAGCTTCAAATGACCGTTTGAACGGAGATCCCGCGCCCGGAGTTTTTAAACAGTTACAGATTGACTACCGTGTAAACGGCACAGATAAACAGATGCGAATTACCGAAAATCAAAGCGCCGAGCTGCCGCAGGGAGCGGAAATCATCAAAGCCTGGTACGGTATAATCGGCAATATCCCCAAAACCGAACCGGTACGCAAAACCGTGGATGTAACGGCGAAACTGGCCGGACAGGTAAAGGACGGCGCCTTAACCGTAGCCGTGAACAGCGAACTTGCCGGCGGCAAAGACCCCGCCGCTTCGCCGAAAAAGGAAGTCCGTGCGGAATATCTGTACGACGGCATACGTGGCTGGGCAAAAGCCGGCGAAAACCAAACCTTGCTACTGCCCCCCGAACCCGAAGACGCCATACCGCTGCCTGCTTACGAATTGTATACAGCCGGTAACGGCAATGTGGAAATCCGCGCCTGGGAAACCGGGTCTTTCGAGGTCGCGATGGCTTCGGGCAAAACCCGGAAAACCGGACCCGTAAATGTGCCGGACAGGATGGAAATAGACGGCCCGTGGCAACTGTCCTTCCCCCCGAACTGGGGCGCTCCGCCACAGATCACGCTCGACAAACTGACTTCATGGACGGAACATGCGGACGCCGGCGTAAAATACTTTTCAGGAACGGCAACCTACGGCAAGACATTTACTTGGAACGTAAACCCGGCTTCCGATACGCGTGTAATCCTTGATCTGGGAAGATTCAAAAATTTCGCCGAAGTCCGGCTGAACGGAAAATCATTCCCCGTACTCTGGAAACCGCCCTACTTCCTGGACATTACCGAAGCCGTCCAAACCGGCGAAAACACCCTGCAGATAGCAATCACAAACCTGTGGCCCAACCGCCTGATAGGAGACGAACAGTTACCCGACGACCGCGAATGGGAAGGCCTTCACCTGAAAGAGTGGCCGCAATGGGTACTCGACGGCCAACCCAGCCCGACAGGCCGCTTCACATTCACCACCTGGCATCACTGGAAAAAGGATGACGCCTTATTACCCTCCGGTCTGTTCGGCCCGGTACAGGTACGGCAAGTGAAATGTGTGGAAGCCAGGTAAAAAATGTGGCAACTGTTTTTACTGTCGAGCGAAGCATCCCGCCGGAAATTGACAATGGGTATTTTTAAGTATGGACAATATGTATAGAACAAAGATTTTTCTTATGATGATAAGCGTTTGCATCTTACATGCGGCGCAGGGGCAGACGCAACGTATTCAGACGCCTGCCGAATTGACGGGACACCGGTTTTTGACTTTAAATACAGTCATCCGTGTCAATCAGATTGAAGTTTCGCGCGACAGGAATGCGGGAATGGACGAACGCGACCGGCATACCCCGGAATATGTGCAGGAATTTCGCAGGGCGGTGGAAACGGGATTTCCCGGAGCGCGTATTACCTGGGCGTTCAGCTGGCTGGCGCTGCATGACACAACGTACAATTACCGGAAAATCCGTGAACTTGTTGCCGGCTATCATGAGCAGTACGGCGATGATGTGACGTTTATCCCCGGCGCCTATTTTGCCAATGCCTACAATTCGTACGAACAGGTAAACAGAGATTTGCACGAAGGACTGGCAAAAGCAAGCGAAATAGTCGGCGGCGGTTTCCGTCCCAAAAGCGTAGTGGCGGGATTTCTGGCGGCGCCCAATCTGCAATATCTTGCCGAAAAGGAAGATATCCACGTGTGCCAGGGGACTATCTGGAGTCAGTTTTCAATTGACAATCAGGATGGCGACGGCTCGATATCCTATCCCTATTATCCGTCGAAAGAGCATTTCTGTAAGCCGGCGCAGGGAAAAGACGATTTCATTGACTGTGTGAATCTGGACGGCTGGACAATGGATTTCCTTGCCGCACGGCGCGACGGTTTTGCCGATGGATACAACAGCCGCATGGGAGTCGGACCGATAGAAACGATTGCACCGTTCGGGAAAAGAATCGGTCTGTCGGAAATGATGCACACCACGGCGATACACTTTGACAGCGGTTTCGAACTGAACGGTTTTGCATGGGTGACCAACTGCTGGGAAATATGCCTTACGGACAGCCGGTATTCGGGTATCGCCTATTCCGGCGTCGCCGACTGGCTGGACGATGTCAGACGTCGCTGGCCTGATACGAAAGTCATCACACAGGGTGAGTTCGGCCTGCTGTGGCGACAGCATTACAGGGACAACAGTTTCAACTACCGTTTTGTAGAACGGGGATCCGGTATTGGCGGCTCCGATTTCAACAGGCAAATCCGCTGGTTCATGAACAAAGATTTCCGGCTGGCGCTGATAAGAAACTGGCAAACAGGCAGCCAGGAAGACGTTATTGATTTTACGCGCTACGACATTCCGGCGAAAGAACCGCAGGAAATGACGCGTTCATGGAGTCTGCTGGGTGAAATCAATCAAAAACAGACACGTCCGCAAGACAAACCGGCGCCGCTCAATCGACTGCCGGAAGAATACAGGCAAATCATCCGGCGAATATATCCGTATCTTTTTCCGTAATTTTTCAACAATATGCATTATGAAATCAAACAACAGGAAACGTTTGCCTTACGGCAACAGTAATTTTGAGTCCGTCCGCACAGAAGGTTACGCTTATGTGGACAAGACGCGCTTTATCGAACTGTTGGAGCAGGAAGACAACAGAAACTTTTTCCTGGTACGTCCGCGCAAGTTCGGCAAGTCGCTGTTTTTCTCCATGTTGTCACACTACTATGACGTGTGCAGTGCGGACAGGTTTGAAACGCTGTTCGGCGACCTTTATATCGGGAAACATCCGACGCCGAAACATAACGAATTGATGGCCCTTAAATTCAATTTTTCGGGGATTGACACGACAGCACAGGACAGTTTCGGAATTTCCTTTACTGAAAAAATAGAAGACTGTGTGCTGCTGTTTCTTGATAATCACAGGAACATTTTGCCGGGATATGAGGCTTTAATCAGTGATGTGCGGGCAAAAAAGTCTGTATCGGGATATTTGAAAATTGCTTTCCGGGCGGCCATGTCTCAAAACTGCAAACTGTTTATTATCGTGGATGAATACGACCATTTTGCCAATGACTTCATTGCTCTCGGAACGCCCGAAGGGATTGAATTTTACAAACAGAACATCCGTGCAAACGGCATCGTCCGGGATTTTTACGAGACACTGAAAGAAGGCTCGGAAACGGTAATCGACCGTATCATGCTGACGGGCATTACGCCGGTCATGCTGGACGACCTGACGAGCGGGTTTAATGTGGCCACGAATCTGTTGCTTGATCCCCGCTACAATGAAATTCTCGGATTTACACAGTCGGAAGTCGAATTGCTGATGAATGAAGCCGGCGTTGATCCGTCGCTGATTCCGGTGGATATGAAGCGGCTGTATGATGGATACCGGTTTAATTTTTCCGGCAAACACAGCGTCTATAATCCGTCAATGATGCTTTTCTTCTTCTCCCAGCTACTCCGGACAGACTACCGGCCGGAATACCTCATCGACGATAACCTGAAAATGGACTACGGTCGTCTGCGATTGCTGCTTTCGACGGAACAGAACCGTGAACAGCTGGCGGAAATCGCTTTGAACGGCGTTATTTCCGCAGATGTAATCCCCAGGTTTTCGCTGGATGAATTGCATAATAACAGGAATTTTGTATCGCTGCTGTTTTATTTTGGATTACTGACGGTTGATGATTCGATGCTGTCCTGTCTGAAGATTCCGAACCTGTCCATCCGTTCGGTTTACTGGGAATACTT
>JAISCL010000240.1 GCA_031265585.1 Tannerella sp.
ATTCCCAGTTCGTAATCGGATAACATTCCTGCATGCAGGTCGGACTGTATTGCCGTAATCAGGTCGGCTGCGTATTCTTCAAACAGATCGTTGCCGGTATGCTTCGCATAATGGAAAAAGAAGACGGCAATACCCGTCTTGCCATGCCACAGGCCGCTTCCTTTTTGTAGCGTTCCATTGAGGATAAGATAATCGGCAATGCTTTCGATCTTCATTACTTTTACAAAATTGAAGGGTTGTAATGACACAAATTTGAATAGCCTGTTACCGTTTCATAATTTGAAGGAGAAGGGCAAAGCCACTGATATAAACATTCCGTACAGGGATGGGTATTTCTGACACGGAACCATGATGTTCCTTCTGTAAATTCTTTATAAATCAATGAATAAACGGTATCTTTCACGGTTCCTAACGGCGGCCTGTTTACATTGGCGTAAACGGTGCCGTCGGGTATGACGGTTAATTTGCCGAAATTTGAAGTATTCAGTATCTGATGCATGAAAATTTCACGCCTGTTCAAATGGATGTTTGCCAGATCCTCCGGGTCTGCGAATACATTATCCTTGAAAAAATCCATATTCCTGCCATTATAAATGGGAATAAAAGAGGCATCACGGTAAACCGGCATCTTTTCCATAAGGCCCGCCAATGCTTCATATTCATTCCTGTCCGCTACTATGGCGGTGACCGAGACGGGAAACGGACTGTCCTGCAACGGAGGTAATTGTCCGTCAATGCCATGATCCACAATAATATTAAATCGGATGCATTCCGGCCACCGGAAGTTTTTTAATTTATCCGCGTGAAGGGCGAAGTCCTGCAACAGGATATGCACGGAACCGGGTATCCGAAACTCTTCCACTACATCCATAAGTTGTTGTGGAGCAGTGTAATCAAAAAAATTACCTGCAAAGTTGATTTTAGATAAAAACGGATTCCGGCTATTGAGAATGCATAGCCGTATGGTATCAATGTCTAGATGGCAGGTTGAAAAGAGCGGGAACAGACACTGTTTGTAATATTCGTTGTTTCCGTAATTACTGCCATTAATATAAAAGGTGAGTTCGTGCAGATGATTGATAATATCTCCTCCAATGTTCCTTTTATGTTTCCAGACATAATATTCTACTCCATCCTGCACTTTGAGGATGGGTTTCAATGAAACAGGTTTTTGCATTCCTTTTATAGCATCCGTCAGATACCCAGCATCCATATTGAGGACAGCATCTGTCCATGTGCGGATTTCGGCATCCTGCATGTCGTTTTCCGTCAATTCCACAGAATATAAATTTTCAACAGCCTGCAGATCCAGACAGATTGCATCTGTTTTTTCAGACAGGTCAAACAGTTGTTGCCTGCTGTTGCCTGCATTGTAAACCAAACCTTTCCCGTGTTTAATCCATAAAAAAGTATCAGGCTTTAGTGTAAACCAGTATTTTCCCATTTCGTTTAATTTCTGATAACGACTTCTTTTAATATTTTTTCGTAATAATAAGGATGCTCTCGCAGGAAATCTGTCGTTTTTTGCTTTTTCCTGTCCACCTCTTTCCGGCTGCAAAAATTTCTGCAATGCGGATTTTCTTCCCTGATATCATCCATGTTATATACGCATTGGGAACATTGACGGGAATCGGCACAATTGGCACACTGTCCCAGGCATTTGGAAACATGACGGTTATAATGGTCTGCAATGGCTTGACAGTCCAGATCAACGCGGTCGTCGTGAATATGTCCCAGCACAAAATCGTGGTCAATTTTTTCACATTGCAATATATCCCCTCCGGCTGTAATAAACATTTTCTTCAAAAAGGGAGTGCACGTGCCGGTGGGAAACATGTCCATGCCTGTGAAGTCAAACAGTAATTCATTAAAGTTGGAAAAAACATTTCCGCTTTGTTTATAAATATATTGCGCCAATTCGTATATTCTTGGAGCGGAAATAAACACTTCCGATTCTATTGCTTCACAATTGCCTGTCGCGGTCATACTGTCCATTTTGTTCCGATACATTTCCCTGAATTCATCAATTTTTTCCGGGAGAATGCCGGAATTATTCAATGGAGAAATGGTCGGCGCCTTGCCGAAATTGTCCATGATGAAACGGTGTGTGGTTTCCACATTGTTACGGTTATGCAGTACGGAATTGAACGTTACCAGTTGCCTGAAATAATCCGGATATTTTTCCTGCAGCCGTTTGATATTTCCGAATACTCTGCAGAATGAATTGTTTCCCGCATGATCCGTGCGGTAACTGTGAGCGGCTTTGTCTCCGTCCAGACTGATCAACAAATGAAAATGCTTTTCTGCCAGATAATCCATGTGTCGATCCAGCAGCATGGCATTGGTGGTCATTCCGTAATGAAAATATTTGCCTGTATCCGGCAACTGTTCCAAACAGGAAATCACATTCTTGATGAAAAGCATATTGAGCAAAGGTTCTCCGCCATAAAAACTGACAGTAACAGGCTGAAAGCTGCCTTCGCTGTGGTTTTCTTTCCATAAGGAAGCCAGATATTCAATAAGCAGTCTGGCTTTCCGGAACGAAAGTTGACGGGTATTTCTGTTTTGATTGCCATTGTACATATCTGCCAGACCGCAATAGCGACAATTCAGGTTGCATCGCTCGGTTACTTCAAATACGATTTGTTTCAGGTTGATCAGGTTATGGCGAACCGCTTCGCTCTCCAGTGTTAAAAAATGGTCCATTTCACTTGAATTTAATTACCTGAATAACAGGATTATCATCCTCATTCAATTTTTCGGCTACTTCCTTAATCTTGCCGGAAAGTTCGCCTTTTTCGAGGTCTTTCAGTATCCGGTCGGAGAATCCGTTTTGTATAAACAGACCGGCAGGTAAATCCGTATTGGAAACATTATAGCCGCTGACGTAATAATCCATGTCGGGCGAGCCTTTATAATTAAAAGCCTGACGCTTTTCAAGGTCGTAGATTAACACTATAGTCTTGGGAGACTGTGATGCTTTTTCCGACAGATCAAACACGTATTTAAAGCCAAAAACACATTTGTCGGTTACTTTGAGCGGCTGAAAGGCAACAAGCATTTTGCTGTCATGCATTGACGGTGTATAGGCCAGTATCGGAATCAAACGTTTGTCCCGGGTGAAACGGTACAGGGTGTCCGATGACATTTCCGCAAGGATATAGTCGTCTCCGTCCTTCAGCAATTGCTGTCTCGGCAGTCCAAATGTTGTGAGTTGCTTTCCGTTGGAAATCATCCGGCTGCTTGTGTTGGACAGTCTTCTTTTCAGGGGAATGTCAATGCGCGACAGTACCCTGCCATCCTTTTTGGACAGGAAAACATACGCACTGTCGGTGTCTGTATTGGCGTCGTACGCCAGCAACGTTTCGCTGTCGAAACTGTATGCTTCGCGGTACTGTTTGTTTTTGGAAAAATCGAAAGTACGCAGGTGATGGCCTTCTTCGGAATAGACATTGCAGCGTCCTCTGCTCTCCATTACAAAGATTTCCCGGTTGATTTCGTCATAGACGGCGACCGTACCGTAGATATGTATTTGCAGGTTCAGGTATTCTTCCGGCCCCTGCCCCCTGTGATTGAAATGCGATACTATTTTTCCCTGCCCGTCGAAAACGAAAACATCACCTTCCATCTCGTTCACTACCACGATTCGGCTGTCTGAACAGTAAAGGATATGGCGTCTTTTATCAATAATTACATCCCCGTTTGTTTCCAGGGGGATGTAGCGGACAGTTTCTTCGTAATTGCCTTCATTTCCCGGCATAGAAGCCTGTTCGAGATCAAGTATTGGTACCGGCAACGGCTCGAAGCTGTCGGATACCGATTTTTTCGATGAATGAGAACATCCTATAAGCAATATACATACAAGAAATGTCGAAATGTAATGTTTCATTTGATTATTATTTTAAATTAATCTCTTTGGGTTTAATTCTCCGTTGCTTGCCGCGAGAAAACAATAATTACTTCTTATTGATACCCCGTCCGCTTGCGGCGGGGTAGTTCATTAAAATGAGCAGGCTTTTTCGGAAACCTGCTCATTCATTTGTGTTAACCGTGGGTTGAAGATGCATTCTGATCGGTTGTATCTCCTCCTTTCGAATATGAATTAGCATTACCATTGTCGGCAGTTGACGAACCTCCATAATAACTGTCATCCGGTCCTTCCTGCTCACCATAATAAGCGCATGCACAAGAACACACATTGCCAATACATATACAAGCACACGTTCCTACTCCACCCCTTAATACATTTTGCTGCTTTATGTTTAACTCAGCCTTACTGAGCTGGCTCAATTTTAATTCTTTTAATATTTTCATAATATAATGTTTAAATTTAAAAATAAATTTCTGAATCTGTTCCTCATCCATCAATATAAAATTGAACAATGCCACATTATCTCCTGCCTGTTCTTAGCAGGGCGACCGTTATCGCTGTCTCCGGTGGAGCGGAACTTTTCGGAGACAGCTAAGCTATTCCAGGTTGTTTTTGCCCAGCAGGGCTAATTTCCGGTTAACAGGCGATATTATAATATAAATGCTTCGGGAAAGGGTTCCGTGCAGTATGGCCCCACACTCGGAACGCAGAACAGATACAATATTCGCTACGCTCCGGAAAAAATAAACCCGACATAACATACTGAAATTTCTTCCTTCCCGCAAAATGCCAAGAAAACAGGCTATTGCAGAAGTGAGAATCAGCGTATTATGTATGTTTATTTTCATATTATATCTATTTATAAAACAGCAAAAAATAACACTTTAAAAATCAACTGAGGTTTCCTTTGTGTTTTCTATCCGTTCATAAAAACCGGAACAATGATAAGGTGAATTTCAACACGCAGTATCAATATAGGCGTTTATTTTTAATATTTTGGACAAAAATATTGGATTTATGTACAAAATAAGTGATTTTAAGGACGAAAGTGAAATGTTGACCGGATGGATACAGGCGCCTAACCGGACAGAAAACCGGTCCGGGATGTGTGATCCGGTAAAAACCGGTATTTAGTGGCGGTTTTGTCAGAGGGATATCGACTGCGTTTTTTTGTCCGAAAAAAAGCAGTAATTTCAGACAAAATAAAAAAAATCATTCCGGTTTTGTTTTGTCCGAAAAAAAGCAGTAATTTCGGACAAAATTTGAGCGTGAATATGTCAAAAATCTTATCCAAAGAAGTAAGAAACCGCATAATGCAGAAGGGAGAAGATATGCTTTATGTGGTAAATGATTTTGCAGAATTAAACAATGATGCATCGGTTACCCGGGTATTGTCCAGACTTGAAAAAGAGAACTTCCTGATACGTCTCTCGCAGGGTATTTATCTGTATCCAAGCCGGAATCGCTATGGGATACACAAACCTTCTATTGATGTGATAGCCAAAGCTATTGCAGAGAAGGATAAAGCACGTATCATACCGTCGGGATTAACCGCTTTGAATATCCTGGGGCTATCAACCCAGGTGCCGGTGAATGCTGTATATCTGACAAACGGAACGCCAAGAACCGTTACTGTCGGCAACCGTAAAATTATTTTCAAAAAAGGCGTTCCAAGAAATTTTGCCTATAAAAGCGAGTTATTCTCTTTAGCCGTTTCTGCAATGAAAGAAATCGGTGAAGAGGATGTCACGGATGATGCCATATTAAAAATAAAAGAAATACTTGCCAGAGAACAAAATAAGGAACTGATTAAACAGGACTTTCTTATTGCGCCACAGTGGATACGAAAAAAATTGAACGTTATATGAGCATGGAAACGGAAATAAAGTTGAATTGGGTGCAACTCCCTTTAGAGGAAAAGCAAACTGTCCTTGCCAATATTGCTGAAAAGAAAGGTATTGACGATAATGCCGTAGAAAAAGATTTTTGGGTAAGTATGGTATTGAAAGCCATTTTCTGTTTGCCATGCAGTGAAGGTATTGTGTTCAAGGGGGGTACAAGTCTTGGCAAGGGATGGGGTTTAATAGAACGGTTTTCAGAGGACTGCGATTTGGCCATTGACCGGGCCGTGCTGGGATTCGGCAAAGAATTAAGTGGAACACAGCGTAATAAGCTGATAAAAAAGTCCAAAAAATTTATTAATGATACGCTTGTTCCCGAGTTGGAAAAGACATTGAACGGGATGGGGTTCTCAGAACTTTGTAACCTGGTAAATCCCCCAACTAAGGAATCGGATAAAGACCCGGTCGAGTTTTTTGTTGAATATAACTCCGTATTGCCCGAAAAGAATCCATATATTGCAGAAAGGGTAAAGATTGAAATCAGTTGCCGCTCTTTAACGGAACCGTTTGAACGGGTCGGCATGAGGTCAATGATTGAAGATGCCTATCCCGATGAACCATTCACCGGGCCGCCGGTTGAAGTCCCGACGGTATTGCCGGGGAGAACTTTTTTGGAAAAGATCTTTCTTCTGCATGAAGAATTTAACCGTCCCGGAGGCGGTTCGAAAATTGACCGGCTTACCCGGCACTTTTATGACATAGAAAAAGTGATGGACGAAGAATTTGCTGTTGATGCGATGAATGATGAATCCCTGTATTCCGATATTGTAGAACATCGAAGCAGGTTTACGGCATGGAGCGGTTTGAATTATCAAAGTCACCATCCTTCAAGCATTTCCTTTTTACCCCCGGAATCTTTGATGGAAGCGCTTGAAGATGATTATAAAAAGATGCAGGAGGGATTTATTTATGGGAACAGTCTCTCTTACGAAGGAATGATTGAACGTCTTACTCTCTTACAGGAACGTTTCAAAAGGCTCACCTGTAATACGCCGTTTTTTCAAATTTAATCAACCTGTCGGCAGCCGCTTTTCGATAAGTAGCAGGATGTAAAATAGCTCATTTAACCGGAAATCGAGTAGGAGAAACGGGATTACTTCCCGTTTCGACCTCTCACACCACCGTACGTGCCGTCCGGCATACGGCGGTTCCCTAATTAACCTTTGAACACGGGATGATAGTACAACTTAAAAGTCGGATAGCCTGCCCGCAACAGTCGCTCATCAGATAATGCTTCTTGTATAGTAGGATGCGCCGCCATACGCCAGTACATTTTACGGCAAAAGGCGGCCATCCTGACACGATTCTCATCCGGAACAAGTTTCTTCAAATTTCGGTATCGGGTACGTACCCGTTTCCAAGACTTCCAGATACACATTCGGATGCGCCGCCGGAGCCAGCCGTCCCAATCCCTTATCCTGCCTCGCAGTCCGGCCAACTTAAA
>JAISCL010000267.1 GCA_031265585.1 Tannerella sp.
GTCATCACCGCAGGCTCCCGCCGCGTAAAAGCCGTCTATTAACACCGGCAAACATTTGAAAACCCCAAAGGAGGCTGTCCCATTGCCGGGACAGCCTCCTTTTTTCTTTACCGGTTTTAATAGCTGAAAGTTATCCTCGAACTTTCAACTGTTAAAAAAAAGTGTCATATTTGAAAACAAAAAAATCATTTTAATAATCAAACTATTCAAAATATATACGAATTTTGGGCGCTAAAAGATCACATCTCCAGACTGGGAAAATAAATTTAAAATAATAAGACTATGAAAAAGTTTAATTTTTTATCACTGATCACAGCAGCCATCCTGTCAGCTGCTGTTTATGCATGTTCTGAGAGCAATGACGGAGGGAATGTTTTCACTTCCATCGAGTCGGGGTTCAAAAAACCGGACAGTATGCAAATTGGCGTATACTGGTACTGGATTTCGGACAACATCTCCAAAGAAGGCGTAATAAAAGACCTCGAAGCCATGAAAGAGGTCGGCATCAACCGTGCGTTCATCGGAAATATCGGCCTCGACGAGCCGGGAATCCCTTACGGGAAAGTCAAACTGCTATCTCCCGAATGGTGGGAAATAACCCATACGGCGCTAAAAAAAGCTACCGAACTGGACATTGAAATCGGCATCTTCAACTCTCCCGGATGGAGCCAGTCGGGAGGGCCGTGGGTCAAACCCGAACAGTCCATGCGCTACCTTGCCTCATCCGAAGTAAAAGTAAGAGCAAGCGGTTCCGGGAAAACAACCGCCATCAAACTGCCCGAAGTGGCAAAAGACGCTATGGAAGATGTCAGGATCATCGCCTACCCCGCGCCGGGCAACGGAGAACCCGCCACCGAAAAAAGCTGGAAGCTGCCGGGAAAAACAGGAGAACCGCTCACCCTCGACATGTCACTCGGAAAACCGGCGCCTGTCCGTACATTTATATTTAAAACCGAAAGCCCTGTCCGGATAAAAGCCGAAGCCGAACTGCTGGTTAAAGACGGAACGTCCTGGCGTTCGCTGAAAAAGATACATATCGACCGGAGCAATCCTGCGCTCAATGTCGGATTTGACCCGTATGCGCCCGTCGTCATCTCCATCCCGGAAACAAATGCCTCCGATTTCCGTTTCGTCCTGTCAACCGGACAGAACGCAGGCAATGCGGAAGTAACCCTGTCCACGCAACCGCTCATTGAACGCTATCCCGAAAAGACATTAGCCAAAATGTTCCAGACACCCCTGCCCATGTGGAATGATTACCTCTGGGAAAAACAGCCTGAAATACCGGCGAATTTATGTGTAGATCCCCAAAAAGTGATTGACCTGACCGGTAAAGTCCAAAACGGCGTCCTGTCATGGGATATACCCGAAGGCGAATGGATCATTTCACGTACCGCCATGCGTACCACAGGTGTGGGAAACGCCCCGGCATCACCCGAAGGACGGGGCCTGGAAATCGATAAAATAAACAAGGAACACATCGCGTCCCATTTCGATGCCTTTATCGGCGAAATCCTCCGCCGCATACCCGAAGAAGACCGTAAAACATTTAAAGTAATCGTGGAAGACAGTTACGAAACAGGCGGACTGAACTGGACAGACGACATGATTGAAAAATTCCGCACCGTCTACGGATATGACCCCGTCCCCTACATACCGGCACTGTCGGGCGTTGTGGTAGGAAGCCAGGATCTGTCCGACCGTTTCCTGTGGGATTTAAGACGCCTGATTGCCGACCGTGTCGCCTACGACTATGTCGGAGCGTTACGCGAAATAAGCAACCGGCACGGCCTCACCACGTGGCTTGAAAACTACGGCCACTGGGGATTCCCGGGTGAGTTCCTCATGTATGGAGGCCAGTCGGACGAAATCGGCGGGGAATTTTGGAGTGAAGGCTCGCTGGGTGATATTGAAAACCGGGCGGCGTCTTCCTGCGGACATATCTACGGCAAACGCAAGGTATGGGCCGAATCCTGCACAAGCGGAGGGCCTGTATTCAGCCGCTATCCGAACATTATGAAACAGCGCATCGACCGCTTCTTCACCGAAGGCATCAATTCAAGCCTGCTCCACGTCTACATCCATCAGCCTTACGAAGATAAAACACCGGGAATGGCTGCCTGGTTCGGAAACGAGTTTAACCGGAAAAACTCCTGGTTCTCTCACATGGATTACTTTTTGCAATACCTGAAGCGCAGTAACCTGATGCTTCAACAGGGCCTGTATGTGGCAGACGTTGCCTATTTCATAGGAGAAGACGCTCCTAAAATGACCGGGATACGCACGCCGGAACTTCCCAAAGGCTACTCTTTCGATTATATCAATGCCGAAGTACTCCTCACACGCGCATCCGTAAAAGACGGGAAACTGACACTCCCCGACGGCATGCAATACAGTTTGCTCGTTCTTCCGCAACTGGAATCCATGCGTCCGGAGCTACTGAACAAAATAAAAGAGCTGGTAGAGGAAGGGCTTGTCATCTTAGGGCCTGCCCCCAAACAGTCTCCAAGCTTACAGAACTATCCGGAAGCCGACAAACAGGTCACGGAACAGGCCTCCGCATTATGGGGCGACGGCAGTGAAAAAATACGTACAACAGGCAAAGGTAAAGTTTTTGCTGACGGACAGTCAATAGAAGATGTTTTTGCCGCCATTGACGTACAACCCGACCTGATCATAAAAGAAGATCCGCAAGCTTTATTCATACACCGTACATTACCCGACGGCGGGGACATCTATTTCATTTCGAACCAAAGCGACAAGCCGATCGCCATAAATCCGCAGTTCCGCATAGCCGGGAAAATGCCGGAGCTATGGAATCCCCTCACAAGTGAAATACGCGAATTGAAAGAGTTCGACGCTTCCGGGAAAACTACGACGATACCGTTGCAATTGCAGGGATTCGAAAGTTCGTTCATCGTATTCCGCAAAAACGGCAAACCTTCCGCAGCACAAAAGAATTTCCCGGAAAAAGAACGGATAACAACCGTTTCAACGCCCTGGGAAGTCTCCTTTGAATCGGGCCGGCGCGGACCCGAAGAAACCGTCACACTCAATAAACTCGAAGACTGGAGCCAGTCATCCGACGAACGCATCCGTTATTTTTCAGGAAAAGCCTTATACAAAGCCAAATTCAATGTGGAATCCATACCGCAGAAACAACTCTACATTGATTTAGGCAAAGTGATGGTGATGGCGAAAGTGAAAATAAACGGAACGTATGCCGGTGGTGTGTGGACAAGCCCCTACAGCGTAAACATCACCGGATTCGTAAAAAAAGGAGAAAACACAGTAGAGATAGAGGTAGCCAACAACTGGATGAACCGCCTGATCGGAGACCGGCAGTTACCCGAAAAAGACCGTCCGACATGGGTGAATGTAAATCCATGGAAAGCCGACTCCAAACTGCAATCATCCGGACTTCTCGGCCCGGTCGAAATCCTCGCCTATTAGAAAAAACATTCTTACAAACCAACAAAACACGGTACAAAGTTCATTCATTTTGTACCGTGTTTCATTTTGCCACATCCCGGATACAGGCTGCACTCCGGGAAACACACATTCATCCCGCGCAAAGTATCGTTAAAAGATCTCCCGTACAGTATAAAAAAACTCAAAATCACCTCTTTTTTTTCGGATTGCAAAGATGCTCCTATTTTCTGCAAAAAAAATATTATTCCTGTGAATATGCCCACGCTATCTTTGCAGCCTGATGAGTGAAAACAAATGACATTGCTTTGTTTTTAGCCTTACTATCATAATAACATATCATTTATAATAAAAATAGAATCATACGAGGAGAAACAAGAAATGAAAAACAAGTCTAATCCGAAAAAATTATTGCAATGGGCCGGAGTTGTCCTGTGGCTGTTGATACAATGCAACAGAACGAGTCTTGCGGCGCCATCTTCTTATCCGACTGACAGTCGTGATTTGGAACCGGTTTTGTCTGTTCAGCAAACGGATAAAGTCAGGGGAAAAGTAGTCAACAGTGAAGGGGAAGCGATCCCCGGCGCTACAATTCAAATTGTCGGAAGTACCCGGGGCGTTATGGCCGACGAATCGGGTGTTTTTGAAATGAATAATGTAGCATTAGGATCAAAATTAGTCGTCAATTACATTGGCATGGAAACCAAAGAATTTGAATTTCAAGGTGAAAGCGACATTACTGTCATACTGGAAGAAAAGGCCAACCTGCTGGACGAAGTAACGGTTGTCGCTTTCGGAAAGCAGAAAAAGAACAGTGTGATTGCTTCCATCAGTACGATAAAGCCATCCGAATTGAGGGTTCCGTCCAGTAACCTCACCAGCGCCATTGCCGGTCGGTTTGCGGGCGTTATTTCCTACCAGCGTAGCGGGGAACCCGGCGCGGACAATGCCGATTTCTTTATACGCGGAGTAACCACTTTCGGTTATAAAAAGGATCCGCTGATATTGATCGACGGGATTGAAAGCACGGCAAACGACCTGGCGCGCATACAGACGGACGACCTGGAAAGCTTTTCGATCATGAAAGACGCAACGGCAACGGCCATGTACGGAAGTCGCGCTGCCAACGGGGTTATCCTGATCAAAACGAAGGAAGGACAGGAAGGGACGGCCAAAATCAATGTCCGCATCGAAAATTCCATGTCAATGCCCACAAGCAATGTGGAACTGGCAGATCCGATCACGTACATGCGGCTGCACAACGAAGCGGTGCTGACGCGTGATCCGCTCGGCTTACTGCCCTACTCGCTGCAAAAGATCGACAATACGATCAGCGGAGAAAACCGGTACATGTATCCGGTAACCGACTGGCGGTCGGAACTGCTCAAGGACTACGCCATGAACCAGCGGGCGAACCTGAATGTGAGCGGAGGCGGGAAAGTGGCGAGTTACTACATTGCAGGATCATTCAGTCAAAATAACGGGTTGATGAATGTCGACAAGCGAAATAATTTCAACAGCAATATCGACTTGAAAACATACGCCCTGCGACTGAACGTGAATGTTCACGTAACCAGTACAACCACCGTAAATGCCCGGATCAGCGGCACGTTCGACGATTACACAGGCCCCATGCAAAGCGGAACCCAGGTCTATCGCGACGTGATGCGCTCCAATCCCGTGCTGTTCCCGCCCTATTATCCTTCAGACGCCGATCACCGGTGGGTGCAGCACATCATGTTCGGGAACTATGATGACGGATCAAATATATGGTATATGAATCCTTATGCCGAAATGGTGCACGGCTACAAAAACTATTCACAGTCGGTGATGAACGCCCAGTTTGAAGTAAAGCAAGACCTCGCGTCTTTCCTGAAGGGACTTTCTTTCCGTACCATGATAAATACTTCCCGAAACGCTTATTTTGAGGTGCAGCGCGCCTATAATCCTTTCTGGTACCAGGCCACCAGTTACAATATGACCGACAAGACTTATAAACTGGTAAACCTGAACGAAACGACAGGAACGGAGTACCTCTCGTATGTGCCAGGCAGCAAAACGGTAAGTTCCAATGTCTATTCCGAAACGGCGCTGGATTACAACTCCATTTTTAACGAAAAACATGCCGCCGGCGCCGTGCTGTTGCTGATGACGCAAAACAAGCTGTCGGGAAATACGGCCAACCTGCAGCAATCCCTGCCCTATCGCAATGTCGGTTTCGCGGGCCGTGCCACGTATGCGTACGATGACCGGTACTATACGGAACTGTGCTTCGGATACAATGCTTCGGAACGGTTTCACAAATCGCACCGGTGGGGATTTTTCCCCTCTGTCGGACTGGCATGGACCATTTCCAACGAATCGTTCTGGGATAATTTCAAAAAAAACATCAATAACCTGAAACTGAGAGCTACGTACGGACTGACCGGTAACGACGATATCGGCGATGCCAATTCCCGCTTCCTGTTCCTCTCCGAAGTAAGCATGAATTCTGCGGAAAGAGCCGCCGTTTTCGGCCGGGACAACGGATACAGCCGCAACGGCGTGGCGATCTCGCGCTATTCCGATCCCAATATCACCTGGGAAATTGCCAAAAAAGCGAATATCGGGCTGGAAGTCGGCCTGTTTGACAAAGTGGTGCTCCAAGCCGACATATATAAGGAAAAACGAAGTAACATCCTGCAACAGCGTGTCTCCACGCCCGCAGAAATGGGACTTTCCGCACAGCCGCAGGCAAACATAGGCAAGGCGGAAGGAAAGGGAATCGACCTGTCCATCGACTATAACCACAGTTTCAATGCCAATCTGTGGCTGCAGGGACGCGCCAACTTTACGTACGCCACCAGCAAATTTGTCGTATATGAAGAATACGACTATCAGGATGCGTGGTGGAAATCACATAAGGGCTATTCAATCGACCAGCAATGGGGCTATCTGGCGGAACGGCTTTTTATCGACGACCAGGAAGCGGCAAAGTCGCCCCGGCAAACTTTTTCCGATTACGGCGGAGGCGACATCAAATTCCGTGATGTGAACGGCGACGGACAAATCACCACGCTCGACCAGGTGCCGCTCGGCTACCCGACAAGACCTGAAATCGTTTACGGTTTCGGCCTCTCCATGGGATACCGGCAGTGGGATTTTTCCCTCTTTTTCCAGGGCCTGGCGCGTGAATCATTTTGGATCAGCACGCAGGCAACCGCGCCCTTTGTCTCGTACTTTTACAGTGGCGAATCGTTCAACGGGCTGCCCCAGAACCAGCTGCTGAAAGCATACGCCGACAGTCACTGGTCGGAAGACAACCAGGATCTCTACGCAATATGGCCCAGGCTGAGCACGACGCAGGTCGGGAACAGCAACAATTTCCAGCAAAGCACATGGTTCATGCGCAATGGCGCCTTCCTGCGACTCAAACAGGTAGAATTGGGATATACCCTGCCGGAAGCAATCTCAGGCAAGTTTTACATGAAAAGCCTGAGGGTCTATCTGACCACGACCAATCCGCTAATCTGGAGCAAATTCAAGCTTTGGGACGTTGAAATGGGCGGTAACGGACTGGGCTATCCGATCCAGAAAGTTTTCAATGCAGGACTCCTGGTGACGTTTTAATGAAAAACAATACAAAATATAAAATGACATGGCTATGAAAATAAAAATCAAAAACCGGACAATATCCGTTGTGATGGCCTTCACCGCCATTTTATTCGGCGGATGCGACAAATTTTTAGATGTTACTCCCGATAATGTGGCGACCATTGATTATGCTTTCCGTTTAAGAACAGCGGCGGAAAGTTTCCTGTTTACCTGCTATTCTTACATGCCGAGCCACGCGGCAACCGGCGGCAATCCGGCGCTGTTCGGAGCCGACGAATGCTGGCTGGTTCCAACAAGCGGAAACCAGTCTTTTGCAATCGCCAGAGGATACCAGCGCGTGGTAAATCCCTACATGAACGCATGGCAGGGAACCGCCGGCTGCAAGGATCTCTACCAGGGCATCCGGGACTGCAACGTGTTCCTCGAAAACATCGACCTTGTGCCTGATATGACGCAGTCCGAAAAAAACAGGTGGAGCGCTGAAGTGAAATTCCTAAAGGCTTATTACCACTTTTACCTGGTACGCATGTACGGGCCGATCGTGCTGATCCGGGAAAACCTGCCGGTGGACGCACCGCCGGATGCCGTAAGGATCCCCCGCTCGCCGGTCGATGAGTGTTTCGACTACATTGTTTCCCTGCTGGATGAAGCATATTCCGATCTTCCCGAAAGAATCTCAAACGAAGTACAGGAGTCCGGACGCATCACACAGGCAATCAACCTTTCATTGAAGGCGAAAGTGCTTATCACCGCCGCCAGCGACCTGTTTAACGGCAACCCGGACTATAAAGGTTTTGCCAACCGCGACGGCACGCTTCTGTTTGATACGGAAACCGGAGGAAATGAAAAACTGCTGAAATGGCAAAAAGCAGCGGAAGCCTGCAAGGCGGCCATCGATTTCTGTCATTCCATCGGCCACCAGCTGTATTACTACCGGCCGGCCTTTTCGTCCACCGCACTGACCGATTCCACCCTGATTCAAATGAATATACGGAACGCGGTCTGTGAAAAATGGAATTCCGAAGTAATATGGGCAAATACCAACAGCATGTCCGGCGGAATACAGTCAGCCTCGACACCGCGCGGGCTGGATCCTGTACTGTCGTCCAATACGGGAACACAGGGCAGCATGGCGCCGCCGCTGAAAATCATCGAAATGTTTTACAGCGAAAACGGCGTGCCTCTGCAGGAAGACGATTCATGGGACTACAACAGCCGGTTCAGAGTCATGGCTCCGGGAGAAAGCGAAGCGGTATACCTGAAACAGGGCTATCTCACGGCTAAAATGAATTTCCACCGCGAACCGCGCTATTATGCCGACCTTGGGTTCGACGGCGGTATCTGGTACGGTCAGGGACATTACGACGACAAGGGCAGCGACCTGCTCTACGTATCCTGCAAGCGGGGTCAGCCGGCTGCCGCCATCAATCTGGCAGCCTATTCAACAACCGGCTACTGGTCTAAAAAGTTAGTACATTTCCAGAGCATTATCGGTGCGGGCAATACGTATGCCACCGAAAATTACCCGTGGCCCATCATCCGCCTGGCAGACCTGTACCTGCTGTATGCCGAGGCGCTGAACGAAGCGTCCGATTCGGAAGCAGCCCGCTCGGAAGCGCTCGAATATGTAGACATGATCCGGCAGCGCGCCGGCCTGCAGCCGGTCCGCATCTCCTGGCTGAACTATTCAAACAATCCGAACAAGCCCGCAAGCCAGGCCGGACTGCGCGAGATCATCCGCCGGGAACGAACCATCGAACTGATGTTCGAAGGACAACGCTTCTGGGACGTAAGACGGTGGAAAACCGCCGTCGAAGAATTGAACAGGCCCATCACAGGATGGGATCTGGACCAGGAGACGGCAGAAGGTTACTACCGCGAACGTCTCGTTTATGAACAGACCTTTACCACGCGGGACTACCTGTGGCCCATTAATGAGGACTGTATTCTCTCCAACAGCAACCTGATACAAAATCCCGGATGGTAAACGAAGAAAGTTCTTAATTTTTAATTCTTAATTTTTAATTTATGAAAAGAATATGTTTATTTTGCATGAAAGCCTGCTGGATATTATTCCTGATTCCGGCATATTCCTGCGACGATATAGAAAAAAGTATCCCGGCCAATGATAAAACGGTTCCGTTGCAGGTTGAGAACATAGAAATAACCCCCACATCGGGTGGAGCAACACTGAACTATCAATTGCCCGTCAATGGCCATATCCTGTATGTAATGGCCGAATATGCACTGGCTGACGGGATTGTCCGCAACATGAAATCATCCCGTTTCGGCAATTCCATTACACTGGAAGGATTTCCGGACACGAATCCATACAACGTGGATATTTATTCCGTTTCCAGTAGCGGCGTCAAGTCGGAGCCGGTAAGGAAAACATTTACTCCGCTTCTTCCACCCTACCGGACAGCCTGGAATTCCCTGAATGTGGAACCGACTTTCGGCGGAGCAAAGTTTTCGTTTGAAAACCAGGACAGAGCAAACCTGAAGTTTGTCGTCGTAACCCCCGATTCCACAGGCATCTATTACCAGGCCTATACGCATTATACCAAACTGGAGTCGGGAAATTTCGCCATCCGGGGATTTGACACGCAGCAAAGAACTTTCGGCGTCTATACGCTTGACCGCTGGGACAACCGGTCGGATACCCTGTTCACGGAAATTGAACCGTGGTTTGAAGAAGAACTGGACAAGAGCCGGTTTGTCAATGCCCGGCTACCGTCGGACGTATATGAACCGCACATGAACAGCGGCTATTCGCTGGAAGCAATATGGAATGGCGTGTGGGGAACAGGAGGCGCTTTCCACTCCCAGCCCAATACCGGCATCCCCCAGTGGTTCACCATTGACCTGAGGGCAAAAGCGCGGCTGAGCAGGATGAAGTTTTACCACCGTACAAGTACGGGCTCCGACGGACAGTACAATGCCGGCGACCCGCAAATATTCGAACTGTACGGCAGCAATACGCTTGCCGACGAATGGGACAGCAACTGGGTGCTGCTGGGACATTTCGAATCCATCAAACCATCCGGCACGGCAGGCTTCACCGACGAAGACGTACAGTATGCCTGCCACGACGGAGAAGATTTCGATTTTACCAACAGCGAACCGTTTCGATACATAAGATACAAAACCCTCAAAACATGGGGAGGACTTTCCTACATATATATTGCCGAACTCACATTCTGGGGCGAAGTCCTGGAAACGTATTAATAAATCCATTTTAAAAACTGAAAATATATGGTACATCTTAAAAACTGCATAACAGTCTGTATCCTTGCCGGCAGCTTATTTGCCTGCACAGACATGGATCATACATACAGGGATTTCTGGAAAGACGGGGAACTGGAATATCCGGCCCCGGTCGATTCCGTGAAAGTTTTTTCCGGGAAGAACCGCATCGGGTTCGAATGGCAGATCCTGGCCGATCCCGGCATCGTATCCGCCAAAATGTTCTGGAACAATAAAAACGATTCCATCGTATTCCCGATCGCATCAAACGGACAAAGCGACATTACCCGTGTCATGCTCGACAACCTGAATGAAGCAACGTATGCCTTCACGATCTATACTTATGATGCGAGAGGCAATAAATCCATCCCGCGTGAAGCGACGGGCAAAGCCTACGGGAGCACTTATGAAAACTCCTTACTGGCCCGGATTGTAAAAGACGCGTATTATGAAAATAACCTGCTGACCGTCGTCTGGGGCGATCCGGCGGACGCAACTTCCTACGGGTCGGAACTGACCTACAGGACGACCGGAAACGAACTGCATACCATACAGGTACCTGCCACAGCCGATACGATCAGAATCAATGACTACGACAATGAGCAATCCGGGACTGTCGAATACCGGACTGCATTCGTTCCGGTTCCCATGGCGCTGGATACTTTTTACACCCTCCCCCGCGAAGTAAGAGTGAAAGGCCCCATCCGGGAATTGCCAAGGACGGGATGGACCGTTACCGCATCCAGCTGGGACACGCGGTATCCGGCAGACAACGCCAATCCCCGCACGCCTGAAATGGTTCTCGACGGCCAGACAGGCACCCGGTGGGTAAATGGCATCAGCCCGGTACAGACCGATTATCCCCACTGGATAGCGCTGGACATGAAAAGTCCGGCAGAAATCTATGGCGTTGTCATGTTTGGCGGAAATGTAAACGAGACGCCGAGCCTGATTGAAATCCTGACAAGCGAAAACGGAACGGAATGGATTTCCCAGGGTTCCTATTCGGTTAGAAAGGGGAATGAATACCAGTATTTCGAATTTTCCGAATCTCAACAGGTGCGGCATATCAAAGTCGAATGTAAAAC
>JAISCL010000320.1 GCA_031265585.1 Tannerella sp.
GGCATGGCAAAATAGCAGAAATAACCAATTGGCAAAGATAAACTGGCAGTTCACTACCGCTGATGCAAGAGTCAAACTGAAAAAACTATATCCGTCATTTGAAAATTAACATAGCACTATACTTATTTTGAGGAGATTACCGGGTACTTCACATGTAGAAATACGGGCATTGCGTCTCTACACGGGTCGCATCTCACCGTTTAAGCTCCCATTCAGAAATTAAAATTCATTTCAAATTATTAACTATTATGTTAAATAATCAAAATTGTCAAAATTAAAATGCCGTTTTTTTTACTATTTTAGAAAAATAGTATTTCCTTTGCCTCGCTTAAGACGAAGTCGAAAAGCTATAGCACTTAAACAATTATTATTACAATATTTAATTTATGAAACAATTTTTGGAACGTGGCATCTGCATTATCGAAATAGACAGTACACATTATAAAGCAGTTGTTAATTAATTTAAAAAGGCAACAAAACTGTAATTTTTTATCATTTAATTCAATTTAAATGAGGAGTCCGGCAGGCTGTGAAGTCCGCCGGTTTTTTTTATGACAGGTAATCATTAACGGGAATTGTATATTTATACTGCACGCAGCCTGGTTTTGTGCATTGTAGGCTGACGCCGTCGGGTGTTCGGGGTGGCGAAGCCGTGGGAATATTCGGGGGTCGTGACCTCCGGAAAGGCTCCCCACCCCGGCTACGCGGGTGTGGTTATCCATATCAGGCGTCTTAGGCGTCGAATAGCAAGCGTAAAGCAATACACTAAACCAGCCCTCGCGTGCAGTATAAGAAAAGAACTGTCCCGTGGTTTAGAGAATTATAAAGAAACGATTGACACGGGATTTATCAAAGGCAAAAACCCTGAAAACAGGGTAAAACGAGGGCCCGACAGCTATTGTATGAATAAAAAAGGCGCGTCTGACAACTGACGCGCCCCCTCGATAATCTTTTGTGGAAAAATTACTCAAACTTCTTATTGAGAAATATGTGGACCAAAAAGCCAACAATAATGGTGATTAACCCTGCACTCAGAACCGTATTGCTCCGCAAATCCGTAAATGCAGTAGAAATTAATATTCCTACGCCAACAAGAAGAATAACTACTCCCAAACTCTTCATTAATGTGTTCATTGTATCAATTTTTAATTTGTTTTGCTTGTTTTCTGCCGCAAATAAAGTAATAATAAACCGATCTGAAAAATTTTTTAAGGAAAAAATGATAGGGAAATTCATTTTTCCTTTTATTTTTGCAAATGTTTTTAACGGAACCACATGTTGCATATAATGTATAAGATATATTTCCGGCTGATTGCCGTGCCTGTTTTCGCCGCATTGACAATCCTGACAGCCGTAACGGTCATCATTGGCTGTCTATTGGGAGGAGAACGTTTCTTCTCCTATTATCCCGGCGCGCTCTGGTCCCGGATGGCCTGTGCATTATCATTATGTCCGGTAACTGTAAAAGGGAGGGAAAATATAAAAAAGGGGCAATCGTATGTTTTCGTGGGAAATCATCAGAGTGCGTATGATATTTTTGTCATATACGGTTTTCTGGGTGCTCCTATAAAATGGATGATGAAAAAAACGCTGGCAAAAATACCTTTTGTCGGCTATGCGTGCCGTATGGCCGGCTTTATTTTTGTCGACAACTCCTCCGCCCGCTCTGCACAGAAAAGTGTGATCGAAGCGGAGCGCAAACTTAAGCATGGCCGTTCGCTTGTTATTTTTCCGGAAGGGGCGCGTACGCCTGACGGTCATTTGAGGCGGTTCAAAAAAGGGGCCTATCAAATTGCGGTTGACCGGCAGTTACCCATCATTCCCATAACGCTCAACGGCCCTTATAAGGTACTGTGTATCGGTTCATGGGACGTATGGCCGCATCGGATGGAAATGATTATACATCCTCCCGTTATTCCCCCTCAAAAAGAGGAAGACGGTAAGGAAATACTTCAAAAACTGGCAGATTCCACCTGGCAAACGATTTATTCCGCCCTGTGGGAGGAATTCAACTAATATTTTTTGCTTTTTACCTCCGAAAAACTTGTTTATCAAAAATAATTCCTTTCCTTTGCAGGGTATTATTTATTTTTTAATTTTTATTTTATGAACATTTACGTAGGAAACCTGAATTACCGTGTTCGGGAAGATGATTTGAAATCAATTATGGAGCAATATGGAACCGTTGATTCTGTAAAAGTAGTCAAAGACCGCGAAACCGGTCGTTCAAAAGGCTTTGCTTTCGTTGAAATGCAAGACGACAAAGAAGCGAAAAGAGCCATTGACGAATTGAATGAAAAAGAATTTGAAGGACGCCAGATGGTCGTTAAAGAAGCTATACCCAAAAAGTAACCGTTTTTTTATTCAATAAATGGATGAGGGTGTGTCACAAGGTGACTCTACCCTTTTTTTATTCAGACACGATCCGGTAATGTCACTCATGAAAGGTATTTTTGCAAATCGTTCTGCCTGGTTTCAACTGGGAATATTGGCTTATGTATTCCTGTTTGGCCTGGCTTTAACTTCCGTTGCATCCATCGGTGTTACTGTTATTTTCAACATGAGTCCGGATAAAGCCGGTGCGGAACCGGGAGCGGCGCCATTTTACGGGACACATGTAATACAGTTTGTATCTGCCGTTTTTATGTTTTTGCTGCCCGCCTTTTTTACGGCTTACCTGTGCAGTAAAAAAAGCAGGGAATTTCTGCATATTCGGAAGATCTCCGACTTTCGTCTGTTCGTATTGACAGGTTTAATGGTGCTTCTGATCTCACCCACAATTGACATCACATCTTACCTGAATACAAAGATACACCTGCCTGAATTTATGTCGCCTTTAGAAAAGTGGATGCAGGAAACAGACGCTAACTTTACCGGGATTACGGACGATCTGCTTTCAAAAAGAGGCATTATCCCGTTTATCGTCAATCTGACGGTTATTGCCGTTATAGCCGGATTTTCGGAAGAATTTTTATTCAGGGGCGCTCTTCTCTCCATTGTAAGAAAAAAAACAGGCAATCCTCATATCGCCATCTGGCTTGTCGCAATCATCTTCAGTACCATACACTTTCAGTTTAACGGCTTCATACCCCGTGCACTGTTAGGCGCTGTCCTCGGCTATTTTTTATATTGGAGTAAAAGCATCTGGATTCCTGTATTTGCGCATTTCTTTCATAACGCAGTTGCCGTGAGCGGAAGCTATATCGGCATTTTTAAGGATTCCCCCGGTGAAATCACATCCGGAGTTCCGGAAATTAAAACGGGAGAAATAATAACAACGACAGTGATTGCGATATCCGGACTGTTTTTATTTGTATTATGTGCAAATATCATGAAAAAATTGGGAAAGGAACCGGGAAATTAAAGAGCCTTCTTTCGCAATTCAAAATCACGCCCCAGGTATTTTTCACGGACAATTTCATTCGCCGCCAGTTCTTCTGCGGTTCCCTGAAATAAAACTTTTCCTTCAAACAGGAGATATGCACGGTCGGTTATACTTAATGTCTCATGCACATTGTGGTCGGTTATCAGGATTCCGATATTTTTGTGTTTGAGGCGCCCTACGATTGTTTGTATATCCTGCACGGCAATCGGGTCTACTCCGGCAAAAGGTTCGTCAAGCATAATAAACTTAGGATCTATGGCGAGACACCGGGCGATCTCCGCACGGCGGCGCTCGCCTCCTGAAAGACGGTCGCCAAGATTCTTCCGTACCTTCTGCAATCCGAACTCGTCAATCAGGCTTTCCATCTTTTCCTTCTGATAATCTTTCGGTTTGTCTGTCATTTCAAGAACCGCCTTTAAATTATCTTCTACTGTCATTTTACGAAAGATAGAAGCTTCCTGAGCCAGGTAACCGATGCCCTGACGCGCCCGCTTGTAAACCGGATAATCCGTTATCTCCAGATCATCCAGGAAAATTTTGCCGTTATTAGGCGTTACAAGACCTACGGTCATATAAAAAGTAGTTGTCTTACCCGCCCCGTTAGGCCCGAGTAATCCTACAATTTCACCCTGTTTTACATTGACGGATACATGATTTACCACCGTCCGGTTGCGATATTTCTTAACCAGGTCTTCCGTCCGCAGAATCATCCGTTTTTCTTCCATATTTTCCATATCTGGGGGACAAATATAGTGCAAATCGAACGCAATGACAAAAGAAAATTTATTTTCTTTTGTCATTGTTGAGATGCACCCCCCTGTTCTGTAATTACTGAAAATAAGTTTATCTTACCTAAAAGATATGTATTTTTTATTTTTATTTTTGCTAAATAAAAATAATCTACTAATTTTATGGGCTGAAAAATGATATGTTATTAATAAAAATTGTATAAAAGCATGGAAAACAAGAAGTTGCGCATGGGAATTATAGGAGGAGGACTGGATGGATTTATTGGTTCTGTCCATATACGCGCCGCCTTAATGGAAAGTCAAATCGAATTGGTTTGTGGATGTTTTAGTATTAATCCGGAAATATCCTACCAATCCGGACGTTATTATTCTGTTCCGGATGACCGGATCTACGAAACCTATCACGAAATGTTCGAAAAAGAAGCTTTGCTGCCAGATGATAAACGCATGCAGTTTGTTGTGGTTGTTACACCGAATCATGTACACTATGAACCTGCAGCCATGGCGTTGGATCACGGTTATGATGTTGTCATAGACAAGCCGATGACATTCTCACTGGAAGAAGCCAAATTATTGCAGGAAAAAGTGGAAAAAAACGGACGCACACTCGCCCTGACACACGTCTACAGCGGATATCCTGCAATAAAAGAAGCCAAAGTACGCATAGCGCGTGGCGATCTGGGAACACTGCGCCGTGTCTTTGTGGAATACTCGCAGGGATGGCTTTCTCAACGTATTGAATTGGAGGGAGGTAACAATGCAGGATGGCGTACAAACCCCAAAACTTCGGGAAAAGGCGGATGTGTAGGCGACATAGGTACGCATGTCTGGCATCTGTGCGAATATGTAACAGGGCTTAAAGTGACCGAGCTTTGTGCCGAATTAAAAGCCTTTGTTCCCGGAAGGCCGATTGATGATGACGCTGCTGCATTCCTGCATTTTGAAAACGGGGTGACGGGAGTGTTACAGGCCACACAAATAGCGACCGGAGAAGAAAATAATATACGTATACGCATCTATGGCGACAGAGGCGGACTGGAATGGCGGCAGATGGAGCCTAACACATTATACGCCAAATGGTCGAACAGGCCTGCGGAAGAAATAAGAATCGGCAACGGATATGCTTACCTGAGCGATCCGGCAAAATGGAATATCCGTATACCGGGAGGACATCCTGAAGGATTCATCGAAGCATTTGCCAACATATACAGGAACTTTGCATTGACGGTCAAAGCCCGTATTGCCGGAGAAACACCGAAGGCAGAATACCTTGACTTCCCCACTGTTTATGATGGCGTACGCGGTCTGCAATTTATTGAAACAATGATTGCTGCAGGCTATGATAATGATAAAAAATGGGTAAAATGGGTAGACTAAGGAATGACGGTAAGAAGAAGGGAAAGAGAAAATGGATTTTCTTTGCCGGAATCATTATCGGTTTTGTCATTTTTGTTTCAGCCTATCAGGTCTCCGTCTATTATTCAAGCGACGAGTCATGTATGATCTGTCATGTTCATCCGCATGTAGAAGAAAGCTGGAAACAGTCCGTACACGTAAACAACGGAAGCGGTGTCACAGTGCATTGCATTGACTGTCACTTGCCGCCTAAACACCAAACGTGGAACCACTATTCGGCTAAAATCAGGTTAGGCGTTCAGGATGTATGGGGTTATATGACCAAAGACAGCGCAGACTTCAACTGGGAGATGAAATCCGAATTGGAACATGCGGTCAGGTATATACCTAACGAATCATGTAAAGAATGTCATACGAATCTGTTTCCTTCCGGCATTACGGACGACGGGATCACTGCGCACCTTTATTATGAGGAGAACGAGAAGAAGCTTGATTTGCAGTGCATAAGCTGTCACCTGGATGCGGGACATGATAATCCCAATTACAGTCACGGAAAACTGACCGGCATCCCGGGAGCGGGAAGCAATACTGCATCCGGGCCGGCATTTGAAGCGGCAACCGTTGTGACTTCCTTTGATAATTATACCGAGCAAATACCGGGAACTACCGTATCCTTCGATATGATCGCCATAAAAGGCGGTTCCTTCAGGATGGGAAGCAACAAAAAAGAAGCGTTCCACAAAGAAGACGAAGTGCCGGTACGCAGTGTAACCGTGAGTCCGTTTTTCATGGCGGAAGTGGAAGTTACGTGGAATCAGTATTGGGCGTTCTACGGAAATACCATGAGTGAGGGGCGTATGCCGCCTGAAACGGTTTATGCGAATAACAGCCGTCCGGATGTGGATGCGGTATCAGGACCGACACCGCCTTTCGGAGCACCCGACCAGGGATGGGGAAGCGGGTCACGTCCGGCGATCACCATGACGCATTATGCGGCGGAAACATTCTGTCAGTGGCTGTCGCTCAAGACCGGCAAGAAATACCGCCTGCCGACCGAAGCGGAATGGGAATATGCCGCGCGCGGAGGAACGGAAACGCCTTATTTCTTCGATGGAAAGCCGAAAGATTATTCCGACAAAGGGTTTATGCGTAAGTTTACCGGTGCAAAGACGGAGGTTATAAGCGATTACATTATATATAATAAGAACAGTAACAACCGTACACAGGAACCCGATAAGGTCAAACCGAACCCGTTCGGACTTAAAAATATGCTTGGTAACGTAATGGAATACTGCTCGGATCGATATGCCGCAGACGCATACGGCAAAACCGGCGAAAATGTAACCGACCCGATCGTGACCGAAGGGGAAGAATGGGTGGTACGCGGAGGATTATACAATTCCGACGCTTCGGATTTACGTTGCGCCGCCCGTTCGCAGACATACCACGACGAATGGCTTAAAACCGATCCACAACAGCCGAAAAGCATCTGGTGGTACTCCGATATCCGGGGTATCGGTTTCCGGATTGTCTGTGAACCGGATCCGTCTATCATAAAATAATAAAATCAAATGAATATACTCACATAAACTAAAAAAACATCATGGAAAAAAACAGTATTAACAGAAGGACATTTTTAAAAAGTTCTGCGCTCGTGGGAGCCGCAGGAATGGTTGGAACAGGCAGTGCATTAACATCCTGCTGTAGTGGTAATAGCGGAAGCAGTTTGGCAAACAAACCGCTAAAGGAACCCGGTTCTTATTATGTGCCGGAATTGCCGGACATGGCGAAAGACGGGAAAGAACTGAAAGCCGGTGTTATCGGCTGTGGCGGACGCGGTTCAGGCGCGGCATTCAACTTCCTTAACGCGGCTAAAGGCGTAACAATTGTCGCTTTAGCCGACACTTTTAAAGATCGCGTGGATGATCTGGCCGGAAAACTGAAAGCGGACAAAAACATTGATATCCCTGAAAACATGCGCTTCACCGGACTGGATGCATACAAAAGTGTAATTGACAGCGGTGTAGACGTGATTCTCGTAGCTACTCCGCCGCTGTTCCGTCCGATTCACTTCCAGTATGCAGTGGAAAAGGGTAAACATTGCTTCCTCGAAAAACCGATTTGTGTGGATCCTGCAGGCTATCGTCTGATTGTAGCTACCGCAAAACAGGCAGCCGCCAAAAGTCTGTGTGTCGTGACAGGTACGCAACGCCATCACAACCGCGATTATGTAGAATCGTACAAACAGATTATGAATGGCGCTATCGGCGAAATCACCGGTGGTACGGTTTGGTGGAACGGCGGTATGTTGTGGTTCAGAGACCGTCAACCCGGGTGGTCGGACGGCGAATGGATGATTCGTGACTGGGTAAACTGGATTTGCCTGTCGGGCGATCATATCGTTGAACAGCATGTACACAACCTAGATGTATGGACCTGGTTTACAGGACTCAAACCGGTTTCGGCCACAGGTTTCGGCTCTCGCCAACGTCGCGTTACCGGCGATCAGTTCGACAATTTCAGCGTAGACTTCGAAATGGAAAACGGTATCCATTTGCACAGCATGTGCCGCCAGATTCACGGTACACCCTCCAATGTAAGCGAGTTCATACAGGGAACGAAAGGCTCATGGAATTCAAACGGACATATTATCAAAGACTTGAAAGGTGACGAAATCTGGAAATATGATTACGAAGCCCAAAATGCTCAATTCAAACAATCCGATCCCTATACACTGGAACATGTGAACTGGATTAACCATATCCGTTCGGGAAAACCCATCGAACAGGCATCCGAAACGGCAGTTGCCAACATGTATGCCATCATGGGACGCGAATCGGCTTATACAGGTAAGAAAATAACATGGCAAGAGATGACGGCTTCTCCATTGGATCTTTATCCGAAAGATCTTGATCTGGTGAAGAAGATGGACGTTCAAGGTTTTGGTTCCGGTAAAGAATACAAGTTACCCGATTATATCCATATTGCCGGGCAACCATCGCCGGGCAGTGCACAAACACGTTAACGTCATGACATTAGACAGAAGAAATTTCATAAGAACTTCCCTTGGCAGTGCGGCGCTGGCGACAGTTGCCGCCTGTACGGGGACTTCCGGCGGCAGTAACAAAAACGAACATGCCGGATGTGGAAAAAACGGTCTTCCCTATAACCCGAAAGCCAAACTGAATATTTCGTTTCAGCAATGGACCCTTGCCGGTGATGTCCTGAAAGAGAAGCTTGATTTTATGGAAAAGCTGGGGGTTAACGGGCTTGAAGTGGGCGGTAAAGGGCTTTCCGGCCGTGTGGATGAACTCAAGCAGGCGCTTGAAGGACGGAATATTAAAATCAGCGCTATCTGCGCCGGTTTTGAAGGTTTCATGTTATCGGAGGAAGACAGTGTGCAAAATGCCTGCCTTAACTCCATGAAAGAAATCATAACGGCTGCCGGCAAGTTAGGTTCTACCGGCGTCATTATTGTACCCGCGTTTAACAGTCAGAAACCGGTTATGCCGCATACGCAGGAGACACGGGATTTTCTTTGCCGGTGGTTTGATGACCTCGGAACATTTGCGAAGGAAAACGGCACCACCGTTATTCTCGAACCGCTGAATCGCCGGGAAGCGTTTTATCTGCGTCAGGTAGCCGATGCCGCATCAATCTGCCGGGACATCAATAATCCGGGTGTCACCTGCTTGGGCGACTTCTGGCACATGACATGGGAAGAAACTTCCGATCTGGGAGCGTTTGTTTCCGGTGGGAAGTACATACAGCACGTGCACATTGCAAGCCGCAAAAGGCGCCTGATGCCGGGCGAAGACGGTGAAGCCGACAACTATGTAGACGGATTCAGAGGCCTTAAGATAATCGGTTTTGATAAATATATCAGCTTCGAATGTGACAGTAAAGCGGAAGATCGTAATGCGTCGGCTGCTGCCGGCGTTGAGCTGATCCGCAAACAGTGGGAGGAAGCCTGAATTGTCTTTAATCTATGCAAACAGGAGAATGAGTGAGGTGGTGGAAGAACATCCCTCGCTCATTCCTGTTATTAACAGGTTTGGTATCCGGCTCGGACTTGGAGATCATACGGTGCTGGAAATTTGCGACGAACATGCTATTAATATCGACTTTTTCCTGACAATGATCAATATGTTCCTGAATGAAAGTTATTTTCCGGAAAAGAAACTGCAGGACTTTCATCTTGCACAGATCGTTGACTATCTGACGAAAACAAACCGGTATTACCTGCACTCGCCGCTGCCTAATATTGAACGTCACCTGCGTTCCTTTATATCGGTTAGCGACCCTGCAAACGAATTTCTCACGCTCATCGGAAAGTTATTTGAGACGTTCAAGGATCGCCTCCTGAAACGGATTGGGACGGACGAAACAGAATGGTTTCCCCATATTATCCAACTGTGTGAAAAACAAACCAAAAACAGACCCCTTACTTATCATCCCGCAAGTATATCCGATCCTGAAGAACCGGTGGAAGCGCTCCTCACAGACCTGAAGCATATCATAATAAAGCATTTGTCGGGCAATTATAACGAAAACCTGTGCTACGCCGTCGTCGTTGCAATCAACACGCTACATACGGACATCAGGCAGCACAACCGGATCCGTCACCGTATTCTCGCTCCGATCGTATGCGGAATGGAAAAGGACGGCGGCAAAAATCTTTCTTCGCGCGAAATCGAAGTGCTCAGGCAGATCGTTAAGGGCGAAACAAATAAAGAAATCGCGGATCACCTGTGTATCAGTTTAAATACCGTCCTGACACACCGCAAAAACATCACATTTAAGCTTGGCATTAAAACGATTCCCGGATTAACGTTCTATGCCATCACAAACGGTGTCATATCCGGAGAAGAAATAGAACTTTAAAAAATAATTGCTATCTTTGCATCCCCAAAATTAAAACAGTCAGTATGATTACAGTTAGTGGATTGGATATTCAGTTTGGTAAACGCATATTGTTTCAGGATGTGAATTTAAAGTTTGTTCCCGGCAACTGCTATGGGATTATCGGTGCGAACGGCGCTGGCAAATCTACTTTTTTGCGTGCGATAAGCGGCGATCTGGAGCCGACGCGCGGAACGGTTGCCTTCGGACCCGGCGAACGTCTCTCGGTACTGTCGCAGGATCACTTCGCGTTCGATGGCTACACGGTGCTGGATACGGTACTGATGGGGCATACGGTTTTGTGGGAGATCATGAGCGAAAAGAATGCGATCTATGGCAAGGAGGATTTCACGGATGAGGACGGTATACGCGCTTCGGAACTGGAAGAGAAATTTGCCGAAATGGAAGGCTGGAATGCGGAAAGTGATGCCGCGTCGCTACTGAGCGGACTGGGTATCCGGGAAGAATTGCACAGCAAACGGATGAAAGAGCTGAGCGGCAAGGAAAAGGTGCGCGTACTGCTGGCCCGTGCATTATTCGGCAAACCGGATAATCTCCTGCTGGATGAGCCGACGAACGACCTGGATCTGGAAACGGTCTCCTGGCTGGAAAATTACCTGTCCAATTTTGAACAGACCGTTTTGGTGGTGAGTCACGATCGCCACTTCCTGGACTCGGTCTGTACACATACCGTTGATATTGATTTCAGCAAACTGAAGCTTTTTGCCGGCAACTATGCTTTCTGGTATGAATCAAGTCAGCTGGCCCTGCGTCAGCAGCAGCAGCAGAATAAAAAGGCGGAGGAGAAAAAGAAGGAACTGGAAGAATTTATCCGCCGTTTCAGGGCGAATGTGGCAAAGTCCAAACAGACGACCAGCCGCAAAAAAATGATCGAAAAGTTGAATATCGAAGAGATCAAACCTTCATCACGCCGTTATCCGGGCATTATTTTTACTCCTGCACGCGAACCGGGCAATCAGATCCTGGAAGTGAGCGGACTGACTAAAACCAGTGAAGGGGAGGTACTGTTTAAAGACTTGAATTTTAATGTGGAGAAGGACGATAAGATTGTTTTTATCAGCCGCAATCCGCGTGCCATGACCGCCTTTTTCCGAATTATCAATGAAGAGGAAGAGGCGGATGCCGGCACCTATAAATGGGGGCAGACGATTACAACGGCTTATCTTCCACTGGATAATGCAGCGTATTTCAATTCGGATTATAACCTGATTGAATGGCTGGGCCAGTTTGCAAAAGATACGAACGAAGTATTCCTCAAAGGTTTTTTGGGACGCATGCTTTTCTCGGGTGAAGAGCTGCTGAAAAAAGTGAGTGTACTGTCGGGAGGTGAAAAAATGCGCTGCATGATTTCGCGCATGATGTTGAAAGACGCGAATACACTGATTCTTGATACGCCGACCAACCATCTGGATCTGGAATCCATTCAGGCTTTTAACAATACGCTGATCAACTTCAGGGGGAATGTGCTGTTTGCCGGTCATGACCATGAGTTTATCCAGACGGTTGCAAACCGTGTGATCGAATTGGGTCCCAAAGGAGTCATTGACAGGATGACGGAATACGACGATTACATCTCCGACCCGAAAATCGCCGAACTGCGCGAGAGAATCTACTGATTGTACTTTGCACGGTCTGTGAGGTTATGGTCTGTGGGGCGCGTTCATTTACTGAAGAACCGTATGACTTTAGTCATATCATCACATCCTATGGCTATTATTATTACCGAAGATACGGCAATCGAAACCAGCCATATAATAACTACTATCGCTCGATTAGTCCTTTTGCGAATCTTTGCCCAGGAGAATTTGCATGTATTCGAATTGATCAATATTTCTAATGCGGTATATATTATAAGCCTCTTGATACAAATCAAAACTTTTTTGTTTGTCTGTACCTTCTGCTTTCTTCGCCTCTTTTAAGACTTTTATTGCATCCGATTGAAATTTGCGATATTTAGGAGCAAATTCACCATTATCAATCAATGTGATATCTATATTATTCGCATATTTTTTTTTGAACTTTTCAATATAGTCATGAAACCATACATCAAGAACCAGTTCATAACAATCGCTTTTCTCAACCACTTCGTACAAATCAAAATAACTCAAATAACTCGACGGTACATGAATCCTCAATAAGGAGTGTAGCAGCTGTTCTGCCGGGGGGGGGGGTGCTTTTTTGGACATATTTTTTTTCCGGCGAAGGTAGTAATTTTTCTCCAGCACCTCAAAAAAAGATTTAGCCGTTTGCTATAATGTATGTTGATGAAAAATTGTTTGTGGCGGCGATGCGGCGGCTACCATTGAGAGTTTTCGCGCAAACGGTGTGCTGTTCAGCTTCGGTCTTGTCGCCTATATCGCAGGGTTTGTCTGCTTTGTGCTTATGGCCGGTGCGCTTTGCAGGCTATTTAAGTCTGTGGATAATCGCTTAACACGTTTGATGATGGCGTTTGCATTAGCCGGAGCCGCGATTGCCCTTATCTGCAAACTCGCGCAGACTGTCACCACGGCTATTCCGGCTATCGAACCGCAAAGCAATACTGCCGGAACGTTGTTGTCCTTTTATACGAATGGCGGCATGGCAAACGAAATTTTCTACGGCTTGTGGCTGCTTCCTCTCGGACTGCTTATTTTGAAATCAGACCTCATTCCCAAAGTAATCGGGATTCTGTTGCTCGTGACCTGCGTTTGCCATTTAATCGACTTCGGCACATTCTTCTTTGCTCCGGGCGTTTCGGCAACGGTTCAGCCCGTTCTGTATGCCGGTGAAATCGGCGAGTTCGTATTAGTTCTATGGCTGTTAATTAAGGGCGTGAAAACACGGGAACAGCGAGTTTTAAAAATATAATCAGAAATCTTTCAGAAAGGAGAACGGTATGTTTTATTATTATCTCTGTGTACTTTTCACATTAATCAGCTCTACAGTCAGTTTTGGCTTCTCAATGGAAGCCTGTTTGAAATCAAAATCACAAAAAGATGTCACTTTGACCCATGCCAGATATGCCCTGTGGGCAACTATACACGATTGCCGAGCCTGCCGGGGTATTATACTGAACTCAGGTTTGCAGTACCCGTATAAAACATTATAGAGCCGGTAAAGACGATCAGTAATATCCCCGGTTTCGATGGTCGTTGTGGGGACGTTCGGTGCGCTTGAGGGGAATGGACATGCCGGCGGCGCCGTCTTCCTCCAGCCAGTCGTATAACGCATGGTTGAGTTCCCGGATGATCTCCTGATGACTGGGGGAGGCGATCAGGTTGTGCATCTCGGCGGGGTCTTCCCGGAGATCGTACAGTTCGTTTGTGTCCCATATCCCGTGGTAGCCGGATGTATTTATAGCGGTCTGTCTGGACGCCGTGCATGGTGAGCGTCTGTGGAAATTCGTGTTCCCAGTAGTATTCGTAGAAGATCTGTTCGCGCCATTCCGCCGGTTCGCCGCGCAGGAGGGGGATGAAAGAGTGGCCCGCCATTTGTGCGGCTTTGGGGACGCCCATCCAGTCGAGAAGGGTCGGGGCGATATCTATGTTTTGAACCATCCTGTCGATCACTTTCCCTCCCTCGACGAGGCCGGGCGCACGGACAAGCATGGGGACGCGGACGGATTCTTCGTAAAACTGCCGTTTGTCTATCAGTCCGTGTTCTCCCCAGGCGAAGCCGTTGTCGCCCATGTAGATCACCATCGTGTTTTCGTCCAGTCCGGCTTCGGCCAGGCAATCCAGGACGGCACCGATGCTTTCGTCTACGGAACGGAGCGTTTCGCAGTATTTATGCACCTGTACGTCCCAGGGGCGGCCGTGGTAGGCGTAATCTACGCCGTGCCAGCTTTCGCGCTGGTTTTTCACCCAGTTGGGGAGCATGTCTTCGCCGTAGAAATCTGTTCCGGAAGCGGCTTTTCCGGTAGCGGGGTCGATGGTGGGGAGTTGCTTCAGGCCGTAGCGGGGCGTATTACAGGATGGCGGCAGGGGGATTTCTTCGTTTGCATAGCATCCGTCGTGGCGTTTTGCCGCCGAGAAATTGTCGTGCACTCCCTTGTGGGAAAGGTAGACGAAGAACGGTTTGCCGTCTGCCTGCTGGTGCTTCATGAAGTCGATGGCATGTTCCGTAATCAGGTCGGTGACGTAGTTGCTGTCCCGGTATTGAATCCACTCCCCGTTTGTGTTAATGCGGGGGTTGTAGTATTCTCCCTGTCCGCGGAAGCCTTCCCAGTGATGAAATCCCGGCTGCGGATCCCCGGTATCGTTCCCCAGGTGCCACTTGCCGAAGAAAGCTGTGCGATACCCTGCCTGCTGGAGATATTCGGGGAAGAAGGTCAGTCCGCCGGGCAGAGGCGCTGAGTTGTCGACAACCTTGTGTGCGTGTGAATACATACCCGTGAGGATGGATGCCCGGCTGGGCGAGGACAGGGAGATCGTCACGAATGCATTGCGTATGTGCGCCCCTTCCCGCGCCATCCTTGTCCATGTGTGGTGTCTGGAGCCAGGGGATACGGTTCATGAAGCCCATAAAATCATACCAGTGATCGTCAGACAGGATAAAGACCGCGTTCACCGGTTTGGAAGGCGCCACCTCCCTTTCTTTCTCCGGCTGACCACAGGCCGGAAGACAGCCTGCCATGCCAAGCGTAAATAAGATGTTACTTGTTTTCATTTTTTATATGTAATTCAAATAATTGTCTCTATTTACCACCTCAAAAATCGCTCTCGGGTAGGTCTCCTTAAAAACGCCCGGAATATCCGGTTTCTTATTGCCCCATTTAAACTCTAATGCCGTAAGCGCATCCGAGCTTTCTTCCACAAGGTCAATTTCCTGACGGTCGTATGTTCTCCAAAAATAAAACTCCTTGCCCAAGCCTTCATTGCAGTTGGCTTTTATCCGCTCGCTGATCAGGTAGTTTTCTCACAGTGCGCCGACATCCTGCCGGATGGACAGGGGGCTAAAATTACCGGTAATGGCATTGCGTATGCCATTGTCGTAAAAATACCACTTGCCGGCTTTTGTTACTTCTTTGCGCAGATTGCGTGCGTATGCTCCAAGTCGGTAGACAACGAATACTTTAGAAAGCAGGTCAAGGTATTTTTCGACCGTATTTTTACTCATCCCGAGTTGCTTGCCCACTTCGTCGTAAGATACCTCACTGCCGAGTTGAAAGGCTATGAGGCGCAGTAATTCTCTCATTTTACCCGAGTTTTTCAAGCCGTCGATGGCCAGGATATCTTTTAGCAGGTAAGCTCCGACAATATCCCTCAGGTAATCCGTCTTCGTTCAAAGTTGTCCATCATCACCACTTTGGGACAGGAGCTGTATATAAGGCGTGATTCGAGATGCTGCCTGGTTTCCAGCGCTGTCTCAATTTGTGAGATTTCTTTTTGGGAAAAAGGAGTCAGGTGGAACTGTGCGCTTCGCCCGACTAACGGTTCGCCTGCCTTATTCAAGAGATCGAAAGAAGATGATCCGCTCGCGATCAGGCGGACACTTTCAATCCCGTCTACAATCAGTTTCAGCTTTGAACCGATATTGGGTTATCTTGCGCTTCATCTATGGCCAGTAAATCGATCCCTTCCAGCAGATGCCGGTAGTTGGCGACGGATTGCTCCTCCAACAGCGCCAGCGTATCATAATCCTCTCCGTTGAGCAGCATTGTTTTTCCGGCAAAGTCCTTAATCAGCTGGCGCATCAGTACCGTTTTTCCAACCCTGCGCGCACCAAAAATCAGAACCGCCTTATTGGGTTCTATCTTGGCGACTATCCTGTCCTGCAATAACCGTTTTAATGGATCCATAGCTACTTATTTTTCCGTGTAAAAATAGCGATTATTTATTGACTGACAAATTTTGCATTAAAAAAAGGTCTGCCCGTTGACGATTTTTCGAGTTTTTTACCGACATGTCATCTAAGGTTTATTTTTATAGCTGCAGACATTATCTGTTCGTAAGAGCCGGGCATTTGCCTGCGGCTTCTTTAAATTTCTTCTCGTGGGGACGCCCTTTCTTTCAGCTAATGATTTCCTTGATCAAGAGGATCGTCGTTCGGGACTTATACCTTATAGCAGTTCACCAGTGCCTGCCGGGCAAACCAAAAATGGAGACGACGTCGCGTCGTCCCCATCAAAGCTAAAACTAAATCTAAACAAAAACACTAAAAATGATATTACTCCTGTAAACAAGAGTTTTTATTTTTCCCGGTCGCGTACAAACTCATCAAAAAAGGCTCTGTCGGCGCTTTGATATTTGACAATCTGTTCCGCAGACAAAACTTGTTTAAATTTTTCCAGATATTCCTTATCTAATTTATCCCGTTTCTCTTTTACATCTTCACGGCATTTCAACAGTTTATTATATTCCTCTTCCGTTTTATCGTCTTTTTTTTTCAACTCGCGCTCAAGCTTATGACATTCCCGGCCCACTTCAAACTTTTTTTGCATCAGCTCATTCTCCATCGGAATAAAAACAGCTGCCTCCGCAGCCGTAAGGCCGACTTTTTCTGTTATATAAACATTTCGCTTAGTAATAAACGCGTCCCTGTCGAACGGCTTATGTCCCTCATGTTTATGCTCCTGAGCCGACACCTGCAAAGCAGATATAATCAATGCAGAAAAGCATACAATAAAAATTTTTACCTTTTCCATCTGTTACTTAATTATTCATAAAGTCATCAATATAAGACAGTGCATATTTATCCATATACATATCTTCAATATATTCCAAAAATTCGGTATTTTCATCGGCTTCCGATTCAGCGCCTGAAGGAGATGCCGTCACTACGGTTCCTGCCTGCGTATCCCTGTTTTCCGGGGAAATTCCGGCAGTCCGGTTTAAAACATTAAACAAAAGAACAAGCCCTACAAAAGCAGCAGCCATATACAACCAGGGTTTTACACGGTCATATATGGAAATTACTTCAGGTTCCTCTGCCGGTTTTTCCGGCAGACGGCTCATCATGTTTTCCGTAAAACTTTCAAAATAACCGTCAGGAACGCGAAACGGACTGCGATCCTTCAGTTTATCTAATTTCTTGTTTATATCCATAACTTAGCCTCCTTTCTGCGAACTGTTAGACTGCCCTCCGGTTAAAAGGTTTAAATATCTTCTGTTAAAAACGCCTCGATTTTTTTTACGGCATGATGATAGGAAGCTTTCAAAGCTCCGACCGAAGTGCCTAATATCTCGGATATTTCTTCATATTTCATATCATCTTTATATTTCATTGTAAAAACGAGCCGCTGTTTTTCCGGTAAACTCAAAATCGCCTCCTGAAATTTTTTATCAACCTGATCGCCGTCAAAATACGCATCTGCCTTCAGCGTCTGCAACAGGTAAACATCCGTATCATCAAGCGGAACATTATTGATTGCACGTTGCCTGTTTAAAAAGGTAATACATTCGTTTACAGCGATCTTATACATCCATGTAGACAATTTCGCATCACCCCGGAAACTGTCCAGATTTAACCATGCTTTTAGAAACGTATTTTGCAGGATATCATTCGCATCTTCATGGTTCAAAACCATCTTACGTATCTGCCAGTATAATTTTTCACTGTATGCCGCAACCACCTCTGCAAACGCATCCCGTTGTGCTTTAGGGTCACACAGGCGCTTTACTACATCTTCTTCTTTATATTGCCGCATACAAAATCATTTCCTCTTTTACCGCACAAAGATAATGCAATCTCAGAGCCAAACAAAATTTATTTGTTAAAACACCAGGGCAAACGCATTTTAATTTCTTATCTCATGTTACGCATCCATTGCGTTTAATATTATAAAGTTCGTTCCATGCGGCTTTTGAAGCGGCCAAATAAATTTTCGCTTTGAGGGCAAAATGATTTAGTTTGTGAGCGAACTTTAATTTTTCCAGTTTGATATATGCCAGAAGCGAAGCAAATGAAGTCATTTAGACTTTTGTTTTTTTTTTGTGTGAATTTTCTTTAATAAAAAATGATAAAAGTTATATAATTAAAGCTTTCTCAACTGGAAACGGTAGTATCGAATCTGTTTAATACAGACCAGTAAGTATCCATCCAGGCATTGGATCTTTCAATGGCATACCTTTCCTGATATAAGAGATGATCTAATAAACAGTCAGATTCCGCATTGTTTCCATTTCGATGATTGAAAGCTATATTTGCAAAAATTCCATTATCCAGACAAGTTTGTCTGAAGTTTTTTGAATCAAATCCGGAGTCGGCATTAATAAAAAGACCATCCAAAGCGATATTAACTTTGGATAATGTATCAAAGATATCTTTCAGAGAGGTTTCAATACTGTACAAATCATGATGATTGCCGGCCATGGGCGAGGAGAGCGCTAAAGGTAAGCCCTGTCGGTCTGCCAGGTAGATGGAATTTGTCGTTTTTCTTTTCTTCCTTCCCTGATAAGTAACCTGTTCGCCTCCTCGAAGTGCCGGAGTATGACTGCCATCCATATCAGCACTGGATAAATCCAGTTGTGATTTATGAACATCTAAAAGTTGTATCCAGCAATCTTTCCAGTTACCTTTTTTGCACCATTTGCGAAAATGCCGGTAAACGGCCTGATAGCTCAAAACCTGTTCTGTGAATAAGCCTTCAACCGGTAACATATGCCACTGACAGCCTGTTTTGAACTTATATAAGATACTGTTTACTATCTCTACCATATTGCTTTTTGTTATCTAGCCTCTTTTTGCAACGCATAAATGAGGCATTATTTCTGAATTTATTATATCTTTGTCGAGTACCCGGTACATGAAGGGAATGTTTAGTGTGTTTGCTTTATACAAAACGTTCCCTTCTCTTTTATAGTATTTAAATTGTTTTTTTATACATTATTTCACTCTTAAATATAAGTCTAAATCCCTTCTATATTTATTGAGACACTTCAAGAAAATTCAACACTTGATAATAGAATCAGTGAGTTGATAGTTGATATAAATAAAAGGTTGAATGAAAGAAATGATAGTCAAATAAAATAACAAGAAAAGTACCAAGGGAAAAGAAATAATAATGAGATAAAACTAATATAGGGAATTTTTGAAAATAACAAATTAAAACGTGTGGTATGAAGAAAGAAAGGACATCTATTGTTTTATTTTGGACAGGCATCGTTTTATGGGTTATAAGTATGTGTTTATTGAATAAATATATTGGTATAGGCGCTTAGAGCGCACTACTTAAAGTTTGATGCTACCTTTGTGGCATGGAAAAAAGAGAAAGATTTATGGGTGTAAATTCCATTCGGTTTTATAAGCAATTTCCAGATGAAAAAAGTTGTTATGGATACATGGCAGCGATAAAATGGAAGGATGGTTATGTTTGTAAAAAATGCAGCCATACCAACTACTACGCGGGAAGAAAGCCATATTCCCTGCACTGTACCCGTTGCAAATATGACGAAAGTCCCACGTCGGGTACGATGTTTGAGAAGTGCAAGTTTTCACTTCATGTAGCCTTTCATCTTGTTTTCAAGATAAGCACGAAGAAAAAAGGAATGTCTTCACTGAAACTTTCACACGAGTTTGATTTACGCCGGAAGACTTGTTGGGAGTTTAAAAGGAAGATACAACAGGCCATGCACAGTTCCATGAAACAACCGCTTACCAGTACAGTACATGTGGATGAGTTTTTTGTTGGCGAATATGAAGAAGTGCTGCCCGGACACAGTTCGGAGAGCAGGAAGCGACTGGTTGTTGTTGCCCTGGAAATATTGGGAAAAGGTGGAGTTAGCCGGGCATATGCCAAAGTCATAGACCATGCTTCCGGCAATGAATTCAAACCGTTTTTCAAAGATTACATTTCCCTGGAAGCACACGTTGTAACTGATGAATGGAAAGGCTATCTACCCCTAAAGAAAGAATATGTTTATCTTGAACAAAAGCCATCCGGTAAGGAAAACAGCTTTCCGGAACTTCATATCCATATAATGAATATACAGGGGTGGCTACGGGGAATACATCACCATTGCTCAAAGGAGCACTTGCAAGGTTATCTGGATGAATATCATTACAGGCATAATAGACGAAATCATATGGACACTATCTTCGATAACCTTATTGTAAGGATGATAGAATATGATCCTGCAAAAAGAGTATGAGTTAATTAAATAGTGTGCTCTAAGCGCCTATACCGAAAAACATTTTTTTTGAAGGAGTGTTCATTTTGAAATGCATCCATTTTCGATGGCTCATGTACAAAAATTCATTTTTTTTCAGGCAAAAAATTTGGTAATTAAAATAAAATACCTACCTTTGCACTCGCTTTTGAAAAGCAGTTATGACTGATTTGCTAGCTCAGCAGGTAGAGCACATCCCTTTTAAGGATGGGGTCCTGGGTTCGAGCCCCAGGCAGATCACTAAGTAATTATCTAACTACAAGTAATTTAAATCTAAAAGACTGACTTGTAAGAGTTTTTACATACGCTAATTGACATCGACTTACATCAAAACATAGAGGTTTTTGTTACCGGAATAAAGAACGGTAACAAAAACGGTAACACAAGCGTAACTAACTACGATGTAAAGAGATGGAAAATTTATTAATCCGCTTTGTTTTTGACAGGAAAAAACAGGCAAGCGAAACAAAAAAAGCCCTTCTTCAAATCGAAGTAAGGAGGCTTAATTCTTCCAAAAGAGTATTTATCTCGACCGGGATAAGACTCTACAAAAATCAGTTCTCGGATAAAAACGGATTTACGTGTAAAAATCACGACTCATCCCTGTTGATTAACGGAAAGGCACGGCAAATATTCCGGCAGATAGAAGCATTTACCCTCTCGGACAAATGCCGCTCAATTGAAGACGTGAAGAACTGGGATAAAGACGAATCGGCCATGTATTCGGTCGTTGAATTTATGAAAGCCCAGTTGAAAAAAATCAATCCCGGCTGGGCAACTTTTGCACATCATTCTACGCTTATCCGACAGATTGAGCGTTTCGGAAAAATCCGGACGTTTGCAGACGTAACCTACTCTAATATTGTCGATTTCGATTTCTTTCTCAGAGAAAACGGCATCAAAGAAAATTCGACGCTGAATAAAAGACATTCAATATTCAGGCGCTACATCAAAAGGGCGGTTTACATGGAACTTTGCCGGAAAGACCCTTACACGGAATTTAAGATGCCGTCCAAAAAAGGGAAAAATCCCACGTTCCTCGAGGAATACGAAATAAACCTGATACTTGAATACGTGCCTTTGAACGATAAATTACAGCATGTAAAAGACCTGTTTGTATTTCAGATATTTACAGGTCTTGCATTTGTCGACCTGATGAACTTTTCAGGGGATTACGTTTCAGAGCTTGACGGAATGAAGGTTATCCGGAGTGCCCGGATAAAGACCGAAGAATCGTACATATCGCTCTTTCTCCCGGAAGCGGAAAAAATTGCGGAAAAGTACGGTTATCAACTTCCCAGGCTAAGCAATCAAAAGTATAATGATTATCTGAAACTGTTAGCTACCGGTGCGGGGATAAGGAAAAACATCACTTCGCATCAGGCTCGCCATACATTTGCTACCTATCTGCTGAACAGGGATATACCGATTGAAACGGTATCAAAGGCAATGGGACACAGCAATATAAAGATGACACAGCACTATGCCAAATTGCTTGGGAAAAAGGTTGTGAGCGATATGAGCCGGTTGTTAAAAAGCTAATAAGGCAAAAAAATCCCGATATCATTAATCGATACCGGGATTCGCGTCTAATTAACAGCGTCTAAGCGATCCTAAACGATGTGTTTTGTATAATATTTCCAATATCCTGCAAGGCGTTTTTCAGTTTTACTTTTTCTTCGGCTGTAAACTTCGCAGGCTTGCCGTTAACGATACTTCCATTGATGCGCTGATAAAGCCAGTGCCTTGTTTTGCCAAAATATTTCCTGGACAGGTAAGCCAGGGATACGATACTGGCAACTTCTCCCATTTCTACTTTTTCTATCAGTTCCTCAACCCGTTCGCCTATGGCGTTCAATCCTTTTTCAGATGCTTCCGTATAGGCTTGCTGTTCTTCCGGTGTTTTTTTATCAAACTCTGCTTTGATTTTTTTTTGAAAAGCTTCCTTCTCTTCAACCGTTTTCAATTTTCGATACTCCTCAAATTCCGCTATCAAAACAGTATGCGGAAGGTACGTTGAATGGTTCATAATATGTGAATTTTTGCCCCTCCGCAGAGGGACGTTTGTTAATTAAAATGTTCTGCTAACTTTCTAAGGTAAAGTATCCGGTCCAGTATTTTATTTATCAAATTTTCATGTTCTTCCGGATGCTCGTGAACCCTGTAAAAAATGAGGAGTTCGATTAAATAATCTGTTTCCTCAAGAATTTCTCTTTTACCCATTTCAAAAATCGCTTTAGTTAATACTCCTGTTAATTAGACACTGCAAAGATAATATCCATTTGGATATTACGCAAGTTTTCCGACAATTATTTTTATGTAAAAACAGATATTTAACCTTATATAACGAAAAAAGCCCTACAGAAGATTGCAGGGCTAAATGGGCAGGTTATTTAAAACTCCCACAGCTTATAGCTTACTCCGACGCCCACATACGGTCGCACGTCCTTAAAATCCGTCCCGTACCCCACCTGCACGCCAAACGACCACCGCCCCGGCTTAACCTTTTTCGTGACCTCATGCCATCGCTCCACATACACTGTACTCCTGTATATCTGTATACTGTCCAGCGAAACATTGTATCCGGAGATGACCGCCCTGTAAAGACTGTCCTCATACACCTTTGTAGAAACAGGTATAACAACTTCTACGGAATCCTCATCTCTCGCCGCATCAAATACGCCCGTTTCCGGCACTTTTTCAGGTTCTGCGGTACACTTTCCCGCAACGGGCAGTTTCGCCCGGATTTGCCCCGTCTCTACAACCAGCACAGGCGCAGGAGTGATAATAGTAACCGTATCATGAATTACCGTAACTGTAACCGTTTCCGATCCGGTATGCCGTCTAATGCGATATTCCTGGATGGCGATAACCGCCAGCAGAATAAGAATAATAATGCCTGCTGCTTTTTTCATTGTGTCAATAATAAATTTCATCCCCTACTTGGAAACCGCCGGGA
>JAISCL010000136.1 GCA_031265585.1 Tannerella sp.
GTTACCTGTTTGGCCCGGAACCGGATGGATTGTCCGATGGAAAGTGTGGATGTTTGCGAAATGCCGTTAAGGCGGCATAATTCGGCAACGGACGTTCCGTATTTGCGTGCTATCAGGCCTAATGTTTCACCCTGCTTCACCCTGTGCACCGCTATGGCGTCTGCGGAAGTTGAGTAGATATTGCTTTTTTTACCGTTTATTTTTATGTTGTGGAAAACATATTCGTCTTTGTGCGGGATTTTGTTTTCAAAATCAATGATCTCCGACGGATTAATATCCTTTCCAAGAAAACGTGTTTCAAAATGGAGATGAGGGCCTGTTGACCGTCCTGTATTTCCTCCTAAACCGATTGGCTCTCCGGCGCGTATGTGCTGGTTTTCACGAACCAGGAATTTGGATAAATGGCCATAGACGGTTTCCAGTCCGTTAGGATGACGCAGTACGAGATAATAACCGTACCCCCTGCGTTCATAGCTCTTGATTCTCACTTTTCCATCAAACGCGGCGCGCACCGTATCCCCGACATGCAGACCCAAATCAATTCCGCGATGCATGCGGCGGCGACGCGGTCCGTATTTCGAGGTGATTCTTATTTGTTCCTGATCAACAGGCATGGTGAAAGAGGAACAGTCAATCTTGTAAGCATCTGGAAATTCGATTTCAGCATTTAGAAACGGATTGACATGTACGGTATCCCAGTTGGAATTATATAACTCATCGGCGGGAAACATCCGGTTTTCCGCTGCCAGCAGTTCATTATATTCGTCCAGTTTTGCAACAGCCAGTTCGTCGGATACGATTTGAGTCGGTGATACGCGGTTTGCCATGAGTTCAGACACCTGTCTGTCAAGACGTTCATTGGTCGATACGTCCTGTACGACAATTTTCCGCTGCGCTTCGGCGCTTACATGTATTCCTACTATAAAACCGCAACAAATAGAAAGTATATTTCGTATGTTCATGCAACAGTAATTAAGTTCTTAATAATTAATATATCCGTTATTCGTTATTCATGAATTAAGCGGAGGACAAAAATCCTTTCGGATGATAGTTTCCAACCCGAAATTCGCTCAAAGGTCATAAATCCGGATGAAAAATCCAAAAGAATCCTGTAGAAATAAAAGAAAGGTCTTTCCGGTATCGCTAAATGCTGCTTATAATATGCATATCATTAGTCGTTTATTCGTTTTTATGTTTTGCAGCATAAAAATGCAAATAAATATCTTTTGGGATCAAAGCCCTCTGTTTTTATTTATTTTTTGTATCATTGCATCAAATTAGAAATAATAAATGATAAGTTACTGCACACCTGTAAAAATTGCTGAATCACCTTTTAAAATTCAGTACAAAGACCGTGTTATGTTTATGGGTTCCTGTTTTGCCGATCATATAGGGAACAAGATGTCGGCATACCGGTTCCGGGTGCATATAAACCCGTTTGGCATTCTGTATAATCCGTTATCCGTATCTTCCGCATGCAGACGGATGTTGAATCCGGAACCGTTTATAGCGGATGATTTGTTTCTGCATGAGGGTTTATATCATAGTTTTGCCCATCACGGGCGATTTTCGGATGTGTCCGCCGAATTATGCCTTAACGGAATAAATGAATCATTGAGCCATGCGGCGGAGCAGCTGCGTACGCTTTCTTATCTGGCTATTACATTTGGCACTGCGAATGTTTACCGTCTGAAGAAGAATGGATCCGTAGTCGCGAATTGCCATAAATTGCCTGCATCCGGTTTTGTTTGCGACCCATTGACGGTCGACAGTATTATAAGCGAGTGGTCGGATTTGCTTCATGAATTGTGGCGCATCAATCCGTCTCTGAAAATAATATTTACAGTCAGCCCTATCCGTCACCGGAAAGACGGAGCGCATCCGAATCAGATCAGTAAAGCTACGTTACTTTTGGCAGAGCAGGCTTTAACAGAACAATATCCCGGACAGGTTCTGTATTTTCCGGCTTACGAAATAATGATGGATGAGTTGCGTGACTACCGGTTTTATGCGGAAGATATGATTCATCCGTCCTCCCAGGCTGTTGATTATATATGGGAGCGTTTTGGCGATACCTGTATGGACAGGGAAACATATTCTTTCATGAAGGAGGTGGATCTTATTAATAAAAATCTGAATCATAAGCCTTTTCATCCTGAAAAGGAGTATTATAAACAATTTTTGATGCAAACATTGTTAAAAATCAGACAACTGCGGAGTAAAAACCCGTATATTTGTCTGTCGAAAGAGGAAGAAGAAGTAGAAAAGCAGTTGAAAAATTTTTAGCGGACGATCCAATGAATTATTCTGTAAAAGAGGTCTCCGATATAATCGGAGCTGAATATGATACAATCCGGGATAGTATTATATCTCATCTGTTGACGGATAGCCGTACACTCTCATTTCCTGAAACCAGTCTGTTTTTTGCGATCAAAACAAAAACAAATGACGGACATAAATATATCCGTGATTTATATCGGTCAGGTGTCAGAAACTTTGTCGTTACAGACGAACCGCCCGGGTTTTACCGGATGCCGGAGGCTACTTTTCTTTTTGTGAAAAATGGATTGGGCGCTTTGCAAAAATTAGTTGCCTGTCATCGCAAACGCTTTTCCATTCCTGTCATTGGCATTACGGGCAGCAATGGCAAAACGGTGGTGAAAGAACTGCTTTATCAGCTGATGCAGGCGGATTTTAATATTGTACGTTCCCCGCGCAGTTATAATTCGCAGATTGGCGTACCGTTATCTGTGTGGGAAATGAATGAGCGGCATACGCTTGGTATTTTTGAGGCCGGGATCTCGGAGCCTGATGAAATGGATAAGTTACGGCCTTTGATTGCTCCGACGGTAGGGCTGATTACGAATATCGGCGAGGCGCACCAGGAAAACTTCCGGTCTGCGAAGGAAAAATGTATGGAAAAACTGTCGCTTTTTATAGATAGTGACATTATCCTGTACAATACGGACGATAAGCTGGTCGAAAGCGCTTTGGATGCGATGTGTCTTTCGTATAAAGCGATCGGGTGGAGTCGTAAAGATACGGATGCAACGTTATTTGTAAATGCGATCGAGAAGGGTGAAACCTCGACAAAATTGCGTTGCACAACGATGGGTCTTGTCCACGAATATGTCATTCCTTTTACGGACGACGCCTTTATTGAAGATGTATTGCATTGCATAACCGTTATGTTCTATCTGAACCCGTCCGGTATCCTTCATAAGGATGCGGTATTTGCCTCCCTGGAACCGGTAGCCATGCGTCTTGAGGTGAAAGATGGAATAAATGGTTGCCGGCTTATCAACGATGCCTATAATTCGGATATCAATTCATTGCATGTGGCGCTTGACTTTCAGCAGACCCGCCGGGCGGATAAGAAACTGAAAAATACGGTCATCCTTTCCGATATGCTGCAGACGGGCATGGCGCTTAAATCCCTGTACGCCAGAGTGGCCGAGCTTCTTCACCGGAAGAAGATAAACCGTATCATTGGCATCGGCCCGGGCATAAGTGAAAACGGACATTTGTTTAAGGAAATGGAGACGGCCTTTTATTCTTCTACCTCCGAATTTATTTATTCGTTTAAACCGGATCTGTTCCATGATGAAATCATCCTGATTAAAGGTTCGCGTTCATTTCATTTTGAAAATATAACGGAATTGTTGGAGAAAAAGGTGCATGAGACGGTATTGGAAGTAAATCTTGATGCGATTATCCATAATTTTAATTATTACCGTTCGCGCCTGCATCCCCGGACGAAAATGGTCTGTATGGTGAAAGCGTTTGGTTATGGCGTCGGTTCTTTTGAACTGGCCAGGACATTACAGGATCACCGTTGTGATTACCTGGCTGTGGCGGTTGCCGACGAAGGAGAAGACCTGCGGAAAGAAGGGATCTCCGCCCCTGTCATGGTCATGAACCCGGAGCTGCACAGCTTTCATCTTTTATTTGATTATATGCTGGAGCCGGAAGTCTACAGTTTCCGTTTGCTGGATGCGTTAATAAAGGAGGCATCCCGCCGTGGCATTACATCGTTTCCCGTACATATTAAGATTGATACGGGTATGCACCGCCTGGGGTTCGAACCGGGGGATATGCCGGAGGTATGCCGGAGAATAAAGTCCCAGGACGGAATTACCGTACGTTCCGTTTTTTCACACCTCGCAGGAAGCGATTCGCCGGAACTGGATGATTTTACGGAAAAACAGATTGAAATTTATTCCGGGGCGGCCTCGGTTCTTGAAGAAGGGCTTGGATACCCGGTACTGAAACATATCCTGAACTCTGCCGGGATAGAACGGTTTCCGGAACATCAGAAAGACATGGTTCGTCTGGGAATCTCTTTGTACGGGGTCAGCGCCTCCGGAAATGCGGAAGGTTTACAAAGTGTCTGTTCGCTTAAAACGGTTATTCTGCAGATCCGGCATGTGCCGGCGGGAGATGCCGTCGGATATGGATGCAAAACCGTTGTTCGGCGTGATTCTAAAATAGCCGTTATACCGATCGGCTATGCCGACGGGTTGAACCGTCTTCTGAGTAATGGAACAGGAGAGGCGCTTGCGGGCGGAAAGCGCTGTCCTGTTGTCGGAAATATTTGTATGGATGCATGTATGATAGATGTAACGGATGCAGATGTGAATGAAGGCGATCAGGTAATTATTTTCAATGACGAACTGACCGTGAATGAACTGGCCGGTAAAACAGGAACAATCCCGTATGAAATATTGACGTCTATTTCTTCGCGTGTAAAACGTGTTTATTTTCGGGAGTAAATTATTTCCCCGCGCTTGGAAATCTAAAATTTTCATGTAATTTTGCCTGTCAATTAAAATTCTTATGTTAATTAAATATGTTACTCAGGATTTACCCTGAAAATCCGAATCCGAAGGATCTCCGAAAAGTCGTTCATGTATTGCAGGATGGCGGGTTGGTTATTTATCCGACTGATACCATGTATGCAATTGGTTGTGATGCGTTGAATGTACGTGCCGTAGAACGGATTTGCAAGATGAAGGGAGTGAATCCGCAAAAGAGTAACCTCTCTATTATTTGTTATGACCTTTCCAGTATAAGCGGGTACGCCAAGGTCAGTAATGCGGTCTTTAAACTGATACGCGATTATCTGCCTGGCCCTTATACTTTCATTTTACCGACCGGTAATAATCTGCCTAAAATTTATAAAAACAGGAAAGAAGTGGGAATCCGTATGCCCGACAATTCAATTATCCATGAAATATGCAGGGAATTAGGCCATCCTGTCATGACGATGTCTGTCCATTACGATCCGGATGAGCCTGAATATACCACTGATCCGGAATTGATGCTGGAACGGTATGGCGCAGAAGTAGATATCCTTATTGATGGAGGATATGGCGATACGGAAGGCTCTACGGTAGTCGATTGTACGACGGAACCATTCGAAATCATCCGGCAGGGGAAAGGCGTTATTCAACTTTAGCATATTATGGAACGTCATGTGTTCTCCGGCAACAGATAGATGCAATGACTTACAGGGATAAAAATCAGTCCGTTAGTGTTGATTTTATTCTTGAGAAACAGAGGAAACTGTATTATTTTGGGAGGTGATTTAAAAAGTATGTCATCCATTATACATACCCCCAATTAATATAAAAGAAAGCCATACTTCGTACGGCCTGGTTTTGTGCATTGCCCGAAAGGGTCGTTTTTTGCGCGCTTAATGCCCGAACTCCGCTTGATTTGCAGCGGATTTTCAAGCCATATAAACAGCTGTTTGCCGGCAAGATAATCCGACAGTCCGCGAGAATAAAGTCCCGTATGTTCGCCGCAGAACCGCCAGTCATCCCACTTGATTTTCGACTGTTTTGACGTCCATTTCGGGAAATTGCGGTAATCTGTTTCGCTGTTTTCAAAGGTTGCCTGTGCAATATTTTTCCGTTCAATTTCTTCTATAACCGATACATCGAATTTACTTTTCGAGAAGTCGATTCCAATAAATAAAAATTTCTTCATACTTTTGTGTTTTAAATTTTCAGTTGGAATTAACCAAAGAAACTTTATAGCCTGAGTTTTGGATAAGAATACCTCGGCAGGCTCGGTAACCTTGTCCAAAACTCAGGTTATGAAAAAGCCAATCTGTTTATTAAACAGGCTGGCTTTTCATTGCGTATACCTGTATCGTCTTATATGGGAATTTTGTCGATGCGTTCCTGGTGGCGGCCTCCTTCAAATGGCGTATCCAGATAGGCATCCACTATTTTTATGACTTCCTCGCCGGTTATGAACCGTGCGGGTATCACCAGTATATTTGCTTTGTTGTGGGCGCTTACAAGCTGTGCAATTTCTTCATGCCAGGCCAGGCCTGCACGTATTCCGGGATATTTGTTCAGTGTGATGGCCATACCGTTTCCCGTGCCGCACAGGGCGATTCCCATTTCCAGTTCGTTCTTCGTGATTGCTTCGCCTAATTTGTGGGCAAAGACGGGGTAATCGCTTTTCTCTGAAGAGTCCGTGCCGAAATCAATATATTTCAGGCCTCTTTGCTCAAGGTGTTTTTTTATCAGTTCTTTACAGTCAATGCCTGTGTGGTCGCAGGCCAGTCCTATAGTTGTATCGATAAAATTCATAACGATTGTTTTTGTATGAAATCAAAGGTTTTCATTGCAGAATGAAAACCTTTGATAATATATTTATCCTTTGATCATTTTCTTTGCCAGGTTGTAGACATTCTCTCCGGTGAATCCCAGTTTCTGATCCAGCACTTTGTAGGGAGCCGAGTAGCCGAAGCTTGGCATACCGTGGATTTCTCCATTGTCGCCTACCAGTCCGAGCAATGTTACGGGCAAACCGGAGGTAAGTCCGAAACGTTTGATGCCTTTTGGAAGCACGCTGTCCTGATAACCGGCTGTCCGGTCGCGGAATAATCCTTCGGAAGGAACGGATACGATACGGACTTTTATACCGTCTTTTTCCAGTTTTTCAGCGCTTTCTACCAGTGTTGCCACTTCGGAACCGCTGGCGAGCATCACGATGTCCGGCTGGCCCTGGCAGTCGCTGACGATGTATCCGCCTTTCGTTAGCTGCTGCGCTTCTTTGCGGCGGTTTCCGCTTGCTGCCGGCAGGTTGTTTATATTCTGCCGGGAGAGGATGAGGGCTGTCGGGCGGTTGCCTTCCACGGCTGTTTTCCAGGCATAGATCGTTTCTTCCGCGTCGGCCGGACGGAGAACTACCGCAGAGCGTTTGCCCCGATGGTTTTTCAGGTGTTCCAGCAGGCGAATCTGCGCTTCGTGCTCGACAGGCTGGTGGGTGGGGCCGTCTTCGCCGACACGGAATGAATCGTGTGTCCAGACGTAGATTACGTGCAGGTTCATCAGTGCAGCCAGGCGTACGGCCGGTTTCATATAGTCGGAGAATACGAAGAAGGTGCCGCATACGGGTATCACGCCGCCATGCAGGGCCATGCCGTTCATGATGCAGGCCATGGTCAGTTCGCTGACACCTGTCTGGAGGAACTGTCCGGAGAAATCTCCTTTTTTGAATGCATTCGTGTATTTGAGGAAGCCGTCTGTCTTGTCGGAGTTGCTGAGGTCTGCCGAGGCGACGATCATGTTTTCGACTTTCCATGCATAGATTCCAAGCATGGTTGCAGATGCTGCGCGTGTCGCGATGTTTTCCTTCATTTTGATGGATGAATAGTTGATCCGGGGCATTTTGCCGCTCAGGAACAGGTCTAATTTTGCAGCAAGCGCCGCATTGTTTCGACGGAATTTTTCTTCTTTTTTCGTGACGGAGTGCGCCCATTTTTTCAGTTCCTTCCGGCGTTCGGCGTACAGATTCTTCACTTCCGGGAAGATGGTGAACGGTTTTTCGGGGTCTCCGCCGAGGTTTTTAATGGTGGCGTTGAAATCGGCTCCGGCGGCAGACAGGGGTTGTCCGTGTGTGGATACGGTGTGTTCGTAGCTTTTGCCTTTTGCATCGACGGCGCCTTTGGCCATGGTTGTTTTTCCGATGATCAGGGTCGGGCGTTTCTTTTCTGCGTTTGCCGCTGTCAACGCCCGGCGGATTTCTTCGACGGAAGAGCCGTTGACGGAGAAGACGTTCCAGTCCCAGGCTTTGTATTTTGCCGCCACATCTTCGCTGTCTACTTCGTTTACTTTTGTGGACAGTTGTATGTTGTTTGAATCGTAATACATGATGAGGCTGTTCAGTCCGAGATGCCCGGCGATGCGGCCGACGCCCTGCGAGATTTCCTCCTGGATGCCGCCATCGGAAATATAGATGTAGGTTTTGTGCGCCATCCATTTGCCGAAACGTGCAACCATGAAGCGTTCGGCGATTGCAGCGCCGAGACCCATGGCATGTCCCTGTCCGAGCGGGCCGGAGGTATTTTCGATTCCGTGCATGACGTCCACTTCGGGATGTCCCGGCGTCAAGCTATCCCATTGACGGAAATTTTCCAGTTCCTTCATCGGGATTCTGTTTGAGAGGGCCAGGACGGAGTAGAGCATGGGCGACATGTGTCCCGGGTCAAGGAAAAAACGGTCGCGGTACGGATAATCCGGCTTTTGCGGATGATAATTCAGAAATTCGGTGTAAAGCACATTTATAAAATCCGCTCCACCCATTGCCCCTCCCGGATGACCGGAACGGGCTTTTTCTACCATTGATGCGGCCAGGATCCGGATATTGTCGGCCGCTTTGTTCATGATTTTTACATCGTTCATTTTTGTTTGTTTTTAATATGGTTATTGTTGTTTATGATTCGCTGCAGTTTTCTTTTATCAGTTTTTCGACTACGGGGTCGCCTAATTCTTTGGCTTTTTCCAGGTACGGGCAGGCTTCCGTTTTTTTCTCCTGGCGGATGAGGCAGATGCCCAGCAGGCGGTAGGCGGAGGCGAAGTCCGGCTGTAATTCGATTGCTTTTTCTGCACTGGCGCGGGCTTTTCCGGGGTCTTTCAACCGCAGGCAGATGGATGCTTTTTCCGCATGGTAAACTGCGTTTCCGGGATTTCCGGCGAGGGCCATGTCAACGTCTTTCAGGGCGCCTTCAAAATCGTTGGAGCGGAACTTTGCCTGTTCGCGGAGGTAGTAAAAGCCGTCGTTTACGTTGCCTCCCGTTAAGAGGTAGTATTTATCACAATCTTTTACGGCCAGTTCATAGAGGCCTGCCTGCATTTTGAGGTCAAGGCTTTCCGAGAGGTAGGCGGCTGCTTCGCCGGCCGGGCTTTTGGCAACGGCGCTGTCCATCATCGTTATGATTTCCATCAGGTTGGAGCCGGGGATCTGTTCTTTGCTTTTTGCGGCCAGGTACCAGGAGGAGGCGGAAGCCAGGGGGCTTTGGTTGACAGTGGAATAGGAACGGTATGCGTTTTCATAATCCCGATGATAGAACGCCAGGTCGCCTTCCAGGTGGTGGTAGGCCGGGAGGTCGTCTTCGGCAATTGCTTTCCGGAGGTAGTCCGGTACGGAATTGATGTTCCATTCTTTGTATTGAAGGGTACTGTCGTTCGTCGTCACTCCGAAGATCAGTTTGGCTTTGTTATAGTATGCTTCCGCTTTGTTTTTTGTTTGTTTTTCCGCTTTGTTCAGGTCTTCCCATGCCAGGTCGAGCAGTTGCAACTGTTCGTTTTCCGAGGAAGCCAGTTCCTTGCGGTAATAAGCGTAGTGTGATGCACGGCTCAGGTATCCTTCGGTGGAGTTGGGGAAGGTGGATATGAAATCGGTTAGCGTTTCCAGGTAGGTCGGGGCGTCCTGCTGGGAGGCATATAGCAGGAGTGAAATCTGAGCTTCATCGATGGACGGGGACCATGCCTTGCGGATGCCTATCTCCGAATAGGTGCGTTTCAGCATGTCCATTGAAGCTACATTCAGGCTTTTTATGTATTCTATGGAAATGCCGTATGTTTTACCTTTTCCGGAAGCATCGGCCTGTGTCAGGGCGAAGACTTCCCCGTTTTCATTTAGCAGGGGGAAGCTTTCCTGCGATGCGGGAAGGGGCTGTTCGATTTTGTAGTAGTTATAGGTTCCCTTTACTTTCGTGATTTCCGATATGGCGCCCTGTGACAGTTCTTTTTCTTCTTTGGAGGGAGGGATAAAGGCGTCGGCGCTGATGGCCGGATCCGCGCCGGCAACCGTGAGGAACGGTGTTTTTTTCTTTGCGGAAACCCGGAACCGGATGACTCCGTACAGATCGTCCGCACCCAGGATCTGGATGACCTGGAGTTTTTCACCGTCCGCCGTTGTGACAACAGCCTTCTCTGCGTTTCTGAACAGGTCATACGAAGATACGGCTTCTCCGTTTTCATGGATAAAAAAACCGTTACCGTTTGCGGATGTCCCTTCTTTCGTTGTGGTTTCGACGGTTATGATGGCCCTGCACGCTTTGTCTAACCATTTAGGCGCTTTTTTCTGCGCGGAGACGGTTGCTGCCAGGGATATTGTCAATACGAAAACAAATGTTTTTCTCATGATGATGATTTTGAAATACAGGGGACAAAAGTAATAAAAATAGTTGAAAGTTGAAAGTTGAAAGTTGAAAGTGAAAAGTTTTTGCCTTTCCGGGATTTCCGGAAACGTGAAATCAGTTGGTTTGGCCATTCCGGGATTCCCGGAAACGTGAAATCAACTGTTTTGGCCGTTTCGGAATTCCGAAAACGTGAAATCAACTGTTTTTGGCCTTTCCGTATATGTACGGATGGATTCCCGGGACGGGATGCAGGGAGGGGCAAGCCCTGCTCCTGCCGGATTTCCAATTTATAATTCATAATTCACCCTGTTTTTCAGTTCCAGTGTGACGATGGATTTGGCGGGCATTTTTATTTCCATGATGCCGTTTGTTATTTTAACGTCCCTGAAGGTTGCCGGGGCTACTGTTTGGGGGTTTTCGAATGTGTTGTGGTCTGTGAGGCGGGCGGAGGTCAGGATCGTTCCGGTTACGGCTTTCCCGGTCTTCAGTCCGGCCATGTCGATAGATACGGTTTGCGGGTTGTCGGCATCAATGTTGGAGATGGAGAGGTGTATCGAGCCGTTCCTGTCTTTTGATGCGGTGGCGCTTAATGCGGGTATTTCACGCGCGCCGGTTTTGTCACAGACCAGTGCGAGGGGAAGGCAGAGTGCGTCCTGATGTACTTTGTACATGTTAAATACATGGTAGGTCGGCGTCAGGAGCATTTCCCCCCGGTCGTTCGTTAGGATCATTGACTGCAGAACGTTTACGATCTGTGCGATGTTGGCCATTTTCACGCGTGATACGTACCGGTGGAAGATGTCGAACGTGAGGCTTGCGACAAATGCGTCACGGAGGGCGTTCTGCTGGTAAAGGTGTCCGCGTACCGTCCCCGGTTCTTCGTCCCACCACGTGCCCCATTCGTCGACCAGCAGGCCGATGTGCCTGTCCCGGTCGTATCTGTCCATGATGTCACAGTGTTTTTTTATGACCTCTTCGATTTCGAGGCATTTGCCGATTGTTTGGTAATAATCGTCTTTGTCGAAGACCGTTGCCGCGCCCTTGCTGCCGTTCCAGCCTTTAACCGTGTAGTAATGGAGGGAGAGGCCCTGCATGCGCCGGCCGATGTTTTTCATCAGTACATCCGTCCAGTTATAGTCGTAATCGGAGGCTCCGCTGGCGACCTTATACAGCCTGTTGCCGTCGTAATTGCGGCAGTAGACGGCATAGCGGCGGTATATGTCGGCGTAGTATTCGGGCCTCATGTCGCCTCCGCATCCCCAGCTTTCGTTGCCTACGCCGAGGTATTTCACGTTCCAGGCCCTGTCGTGTCCGTTCCGGCGGCGGAGGTTGGCCATCGGGCTGTCGCCGTCGGAGGTCATGTATTCCACCCATTTGGCCAGTTCTTCTACCGTTCCGCTTCCTGCGTTGCCGCTTATGTAGGGTTCGCAGCCAAGCAGTTCGCATAAATTCAGGAACTCGTGCGTGCCGAAACTGTTGTCTTCGACGGTGCCTCCCCAGTTATTGTTTACCATTTTCGGGCGCTGATCCTTCGGGCCGATGCCGTCCATCCAGTGGTATTCGTCGGCAAAACAGCCTCCCGGCCAGCGCAGGACGGGAATGTTCAGTTCTTTCAGGGCGTTGAACACATCGGCGCGGTATCCGTTAATGTTGGGGACTGTCGAATTTTCGCCCACCCACAGGCCTCCGTAGATGCAGGTTCCGAGATGTTCCGCGAACTGACCGTAGATCTCTTTGGGGATCGTATCCTTTGCCAATTCGGGATAAATCCGGATGGTCGCCCTGTTCTGCGCCGGCAGGGAGGCCGGCAGTAAACCGATCACTGCCAGGAAAACTGTTACTTTAAGTCTGCTGATTTTCATAGCCCGTTATTTATTCATTGTCATCTGTTCGGTGAATTTTCCGAGTTTGATATACTTTTCGTAGATAGCCCGGTATGCTTTCGCGTTTTCTGCGTTTGGAACGTATTCCCTGTCGAAGCCGGGAGACATGGCTTCCTGTGCGTCTTCCACCCTGCCATACAGGCCGGCGGCGGTAGCGGCAAACATCGCCGCGCCGAGCGCACACGCCTGCTCTGTCTTGCAGACCCTGATCGGCATGTTCAGCACGTCGCTTAACGTCTGCATGACGAACGGCGATTTTAAGGCAATACCTCCGATGCCGGTTACCCTGTCAATGCGAATGCCTTCACGAAGGAAACGTTCCACGATCGCAAGGGAACCGAAGGCCGTCGCTTCCACCAGCGCCCGGAAGATGCGCGGCGCCGTAGTGCCCAGCGTAAGTCCGTCGACTGTTCCCGCAAGCAGTTGGTTGGCATCCGGGGTGCGGCGCCCGTTCATCCAGTCCGTGGCAATGACCGTGCTTTCGCTGACCGGCACTTTTTCCGCTTCTTCCGTGAGCGCGGGAATGATCCTTTCGGCTATTTCATCCATGAGCTGCGCTTTGGTGGCCGCATCCACGAGGGTCGTTTCCGCCAGGATCTTTTTCAGCGGGAACTCAAGCAAGCGCTTAAACCAGGCATAAATATCGCCGAATCCCGACTGCCCGGCTTCCAGCCCGATCATCCCGGGAATGACGGAGCCGTCTACCTGTCCGCATATTCCCGGAATCAGCCTGGAACCGATCTCCTCGTAGCCGGCAACGATCACGTCACAGGTCGATGTCCCGATGATGCGTACAAGCGTATGCGGGGTGATGCCGGCGCCGACAGCGCCCATGTGGCAGTCGAACGCTCCCCCGGCCACAATGACATCCGTGGAAAGTCCGAGCCGTGAAGCCCACTCCGGGGAAAGCCTCCCGACCGGCTTGTCGGCCGTTTCCGTTTTTTCAAACAGGCGGCCGCGGAACCCCTTCAGCAGCGGATCCAGCGCCACGAGGAACTTTTCGTCCGGCAGTCCTCCCCAGCTTTCGTGCCACATGGCTTTATGCCCGTTGGCGCACCGGCTGCGGATGATCTCCCTTGAAGATTTTACGCCGGTTATCAGCGCCGGCAGCCATTCGCAGTATTCCACAATCGAACAGGCCTTTTCTCGAACCGCCCTGTCTTCGCGCAGGACGTGCAGGGCTTTTGACCAGAACCATTCCGAAGAGTAGATCCCGCCTTCGTAAGATGAATAATCCGTCTTCCATGTACTGCATAATCTGTTGATCTCTGCCGCTTCCTTCACCGCCGTGTGGTCTTTCCAGAGGATGAACATGGCGTTCGGGTTTTCCGCAAATTCGGGGAGCAGCGCCAGGGGCGTTCCGGTGGCGTCTGTAAATGCCGGCGTGCTGCCTGTCGTATCAAACGCAATGCCTGCCACCTCTTTCGCCATCCACCGGGGGCACCGGTGCAGCGCGTCTTTGACGGACGCCTCCAGTACGTCAATGTAATCCTGCGGATGCTGGCGATACTGATTGATGGCAGGATTGCAGTATTTTCCTTCCGACCAGCGCGGATAATTCTTCACCGATGAAGCGATGATTTCGCCGCTTTGTGCATTGACAATCACTGCGCGGGCGGAATCGCTTCCATAATCAAGTCCAATTACAAATTTCATAGCCGTTATTTTTAAAAATTAATATTGTAGCGCTTTGTTGAGCATATAATAGATTTCGTTCATCCGGATTTCCTTTTTAAACTCCTGCATGGTCGTGTTTTCGTCGATAACCAGCAGTTCGATACCGGCAATTTCAGCATAGTCTTCCAGGTATTCCACCGTGAGGTCGTAAGAGAAAGCGGTATGGTGCGTACCTCCGGCGAGGATCCAGGCGCCGGCTCCGGTCTCGAAGTCCGGGCGCGGAATCCACAATGCGGAGGCAACGGGCAGGTTCGGTAAAGGTTTCGGTTTGATACAGTCCACTTTGTTTACAATCATGCGGAAGCGGTTTCCCATGTCAACGACCGTCGCTGCGATGCCCGGGCCTGTTTTACTCGTGAAAATAAGGCGCGCCGGATCGTTTTTGCCTCCGATGCCGAGCGGAAAGACGTCCATCTTCGGCTTCTTTTCCGCGGCGATGAGCGGACAGACTTCGAGCATGTGCGCCTGCAGGATCGAACTTTTTTCTCCGGCAAAGTTTAACGTATAATCCTCCAGGAAAGAACATCCTTTCGGCATCCCCCGGCTCATGAACCACATCGTGCGGTACAGGGCCGCCGTTTTCCAGTCGCCTTCGGCTCCGAATCCGTATCCTTCGGCCATTAACCGCTGGGAAGCCAGTCCCGGGATCTGGTCTATGTTTTCCAGGTCGTCGAAGTTCGTTGTGAAGGCTTTCGCTCCTTTGGCTTTTAATAACTTGCGCAATGCAATTTCTATACAGGCCGCTTTTTCTACCTGTCCGCGTTTTTCGCCGCCGGCTTTGCATGCAGGGGAGAACACGTACAGGCTTTCATATTCTTCCATCATTTTTGAAATCTCCGCCCCGGTAACCTTTTCCTGTATGGCCACCAGCTCCGCTATCGGGCAGTAATCCACATGGTAGCCCAGGCGCATTTCCGCCTCTACCTTGTCCCCGTCCGTCACGGCCACATTGTTCATCTGGTCTCCCAGACGTATGATGAGCATCTCCTGTGAATCCGCCCATGCCGCCGCGACGCGCATCCAGACGGATATTTTTTCCTGTGTGCCTCTGTCGCTCCAGTGGCCTGCGACAATTTTGCGCGGCTTCCGCATGCGCGCCGTGATATGACCAAATTCACGGTCTCCATGAGCCGACTGATTGAGATTCATGAAATCCATATCCATCGTATCCCAGGGAATTTCCTTATTGAACTGTGTGTGGAAATGCAACAGCGGCTTGCGGAGCTCCTGCAGTCCGTGAATCCACATTTTGGCGGGAGAAAACGTATGCATCCAGGTGATAACGCCGATGCATTTATCGTCGTTATTCGCCTTTTTAAATGTGCCGGTCACTTCTCCGGAAGAATTTACAGTCCCTTTGTATACTACTTTCACCGGAAGATTCCCGGATTTGTTGAGGCCTTTTACCATTTCAATCGAATGGCTGTCTACGGCTTTTACCGCATCGCCACCGTACAGAAGCTGCGCTCCCGTGATAAACCATACTTCAGAATTTTCAAATGCTTTCATAATTATTTTAGTTACTGATGTGTTTTTTGGCCATAATAGGCATCCGGCCCGTGTTTCCTGTTGAAATGTTTTTCGATCAGCAGGGGATTCATTGTCAGCTTCGGATTGATTCCGTAAGCAATGTAAGCCATTTTTGCAACCTGCTCTGTCACGACCGCGTTGTGAACTGCGTCGGGCGCATCCTTTCCCCAGCAAAACGGCCCGTGGTTTTTAACCAGGACGCCGGGCGTATGTGCCGGACTGAGTCCCTCGAAACGTTTTATGATCACGCGGCCCATTTCAAGTTCATAGGCGCCGGTTACTTCCGCTTCGGTCATATCCGCCGTACAGGGTATCGCATCATGGAAATAATCGGCATGTGTTGTGCCGATATTCGGTATGTCACATCCGGCCTGCGCCCATGCCGTCGCATAGGTGGAATGTGTATGCACAATGCCTCCTGTTTCCGGGAATGCCCGGTATAGCGCGACATGGGTCGGCGTGTCGGACGACGGTTTCAGGTTGCCTTCCACAACGGCGCCGTCCAGGTCGGTCACCACCAGATCTTCCGCTTTCATCCGGTCGTAAGATACACCGCTTGGCTTTATCACGACAAGTCCCGAGGAACGGTCTATCGCCGACACGTTTCCCCATGTCAGCAGTACTAATCCGTGTCTTACCAGGTCAAGGTTTGCACGGAAAACCTCTTCTTTTAAAGCTTCCAACATTAGATTTTGAATTTTTTCGTTTGCCGGTAGATGTCGCTGTTCATCCTGTAAAGGCGGGCGCCGCGCTTAGACCCGGTTTTATCTATTTCGTCCGTCATTTCAATAAATTCCGTTTCTGCAACGCGTTTGCGGAAATTCCTTTTATCCATCGACTCGCCGTATATTGCTTCATACAAAGTCTGTAACTGTGTCAGGGTGAAAAGCTTTGGCAGGAGGTTGAATCCGATGGGTTCGGAACCTGCTTTCTGCTTCATCCGGTTCCGGGCCTTCTCAACCATCTCCCTGTGATCGAAGATGAGCCTCGGAAGCTTGTTTATATCGGTCCACAGTGCATTATGGCTTTGTACCAGTTCCCTGTCATGGTCATTTATGTTGATCAGGGCATAATAGGCAATGGAGATCACCCTTTCACCGGGATCCCGTTCCATTTCCCCGAATGCGCCGACCTGCTCCATAAACACGCTGTCCAGTCCAGTAAGTTCCTTCAATACGCGTTTCGCTGCGTTGTCCGTGCTTTCATCCTTTTGTACGAATCCTCCCATTAAAGACCATTTTCCCCTGGAAGGTTCAAAGTTCCGTTTCAGCAGCAGCAGGTTCAGGTTTCCTTCACTGAATCCGAAGATGATGCAGTCTACGGCGACATAAAACTTCGGATGTTCCCTGTAAAAATTACGTTTCGGCATGTGGCTGTATGTTTTATTACCAGAAATAGATATAAAATGCAACGGTTATTCCCAAAATGATGCATGTATGCATGATATCCCAGTGATTCCAGCCGGTGCGTGTTTCGGCGAGCTGCTCTTTCGTCGCGGTGCCGAATACGAGTCCCTGTATTTTTTCTTTTGAGGGAGCTTCCGTCAGAAAGCTTACGGCGATGATGACCAGGATACAGAACAGGAACATCCATCCGCAGAAGAATAGCCAGTTTACATCATAGAAAATGTATTTGAATAAATTTTCACCCGGTGAAGCCGCCGAACTGTAATATACTTTGGCCCCCAAACGGGTTAAACCGATCACCAGACCTGCAATCAACCCCCACATGCCGCCTTTTGCACTGGTTCGTTTCCAGGTAATGCCGAGCAGGAATGCGGCCGCTATTCCGGGAGCCAGTACGGATTGAACATCCTGCAGATAGGCATACAGAATATTCCCGACATTGCGCATGACAGGGATCCAGAGGATTCCCAAAATGACGATTACAACGGTCGCTACCTGACCGGTAACGACTAATGTCTTCTCGCTTGTATCGGGTTTGAACCGCTTGTAAAAGTCAATGGTAAACAGCATGGCCGAAGAGTTGAACAGCGAAGCCAGTGAACTCATCAGTGCGGCCAGTATGCCGCAAACCACCAGTCCTTTCAGTCCGGCGGGAAGCAGTTTGGCCACTAATGTCGGGAATGCGGCATCTGCATTGTGGGCGCCGTTTTCCATCAAAGGCAGAAACGTACCCGTCTTTTGATGAAGGGCGAAAGCGATCATTCCGGGGATCAGGAATAAAAATACGGGTAACAGTTTCAGGTAAGCTCCGAATATTGCACCCCGGCGCGATTCTTTCTGGTTTTTTCCGGAAAGTACACGCTGAACGATATACTGGTCGGTACACCAGTACCAGAATCCGATGATTGCGGATCCGACCAGCGCACCCAGCCAGGGGAAGTCCGGATCCCTGTTGTCCCGGATCAGGCTGGTCATCGAATCACCGTATTCATTTACCGTAGTGGCGCCGACGATCCGCATCATTTCATCCCAACCGCCTAGTTCTTTGAAGCCGAGTACAAGGATGATGAGCGAGCCTAACAGAAGAATGGGCGTCTGAAGAACGGAGGTGTAAAGTACGGATTTCATACCGCCAATTACCGTATATAATGCCGTAATGATGACTAAGCCGATCGCTGCAATCCAGAAAAAGTCTATCCCCCATAATTCTTTGATTCCGAATACCTGCTGAAATACTAATCCTCCGGCATAAACCGTAACGGCCACTTTGGTCAGTACATAGCTTATCAGCGAAATGACGGATAAAATCGTTCTGGATTGGGGATTGTAGCGGCGTTCCAGAAATTCCGGCATCGTATAAGCCATGCTTCGCGAATAAAAGGGAACAAATACCCATCCCAGGATCAGTATCATCCATCCCTGGATTTCCCAGTGCGCCATAGCCATCCCGCTTGAAGCACCGGCTCCGGCCAGTCCGATTAAGTGTTCCGAACCGATGTTCGATGCAAAGATAGATGCACCGATGGCAATCCATGCCGCATCACGTCCTCCGAGGAAATAATCTGCAGAATTATTCTGCTTTTGCCTCATAACCCATACGATAATTCCGATTAATGCAAGGGAGAATATCCCGATTACAATCCAGTCTAATGTTTCCACAGCACTTTTTTTATGAATAATTACTGATTTTCAATTTTAGTGTAAAAATAACACTTAAATAAATGCAGTGACTCTGTAATTTATATGTTTTGCAACATAAAACGTCAAAGATTGTCTCATTTATGTTGTATAACATATATGAAATTTATGTCTGTCCCGCGGGGAAGAAATCCAAAGTGTTGGATTTTCCGCTGACGGTGCAAAATGTTAAATGAAAGGCGTCAAAATTAACGTTTACGGCGTAAATGTTAAATTCTACGTGTGGGATTTAACGCCGACAGTGTCGGGAAGAAATCCCATACATGCCACTGTCTTCTTCGGATAATTCAAATTGCAATTTATTGACAGCCTTTAGAATTTCGACAGGGAGTGACAAAAAAAAGGGGGGCCACCGGCCTTTCCGAAAAAAGGTACCGGCAGCCCCCCGGGAGAATCACCCGGCGGTTAGGGGACGATGAATTTCAGGGTCGTCCGGGTGGTGGGGGTGGTGGCGCGGAGGATGTACAGGCCGGGGGGGAACGGGTGGCGGTGCGTTTCGTCGGGGGTGGCGACGGTCAGCACGGCGACTGTTCGGCCGCTGGGGGTGTAGATCTCTACGCGGTGGCCGTCGAGGTTCGTCAGGCGGAGGGCGCCGGCGGCGTACCAGGCTTGCGGGGCAAGGGAGGCGGCGGCGGGCGCGTTGGCGGTGGGCGATTCGGCGGTGGTGAAGGTGACGGTCATCGTGGTGACGGCTTCGTCGGTGCCGTTGATTTCGCGGATGACGTCGATGTCGGCTTCGTAGGCGGTCGAGGCGCGGAGGCCGTTTACGGTCAGGCTGATGCTGACCGGCGAGGCGCGCAGGCCGATGATGTTGGCGATCGAGCCGTCGGGGTTCACCTTGAGGGCTATTTCGGGGATGCGGTCACCGGCGGCGGACACTTCGAAGAGGTGTACGAGGTAGTAGGCCGTGCCCGAGAGGCGGGGGAAGGCGAGGGTGGCGGCGTGCGGTTCGATGTCGAGGACGTCGGCGGCGAGGTCGATGTCGCGCACGGTCACGTTGCAGGTGGCCGAGGTGCCGTCGGGCAGCGAAGCGGTGATGTTCGTGTTGCCGGACATCAGGGCGATGACGGTGCCGGTGGGCGTGACGTCGGCGATGGACGCGTTGGCGCTGCTCCACGCGACGGTGGCGCCTGCGGGCGTGACGGTGGCGCGGATCGCGGTTCGCTGGCCTTCGTTCAGGATGAGCATCGTGTGACTGAGGCTGACGGTGCGGTGCGACGCCTGCGCGCGGACGGTGACGGTGCAGGCGTCGGACTTGCCGCGCGAGCGGTCTTCGGCGATGACCTGCGTCGTGCCGGCGCCGACGCCGATGACGCGGCCGGTGCTGCTGACGATGGCGACGTCTTCATCGACCGTGCGCCACGTGACGGTGTACTGTTCCGGGGCTGTCAGGCGGAGCTGGACGGATTCGGCGACGTCGAGGGTCAGCGAATGGGTGTTCAGCTCGAACGGGTTCTGGACGATGGCGGGCTGGACGGTCACGGTGCAGTAGTCGGAGCGGTTCGGCTGCGTCAGGTCTTCGGCGTAGATGCGCGTGGTGCCTTCGGCGAGGGCTGCGACGCGGCCGGTGGCGCTGACGATGGCGATGTTCTCGTTCTCGGAGTGCCATGTGACGGCGGGGTAGGCCTGCGGGTAGGTCAGGCTCAGCTGCACGTACTGGGCGGCGTTGAGCGTGACGGCGTGCGTGTTCAGCGCGAAGGGGTAGGTGGCGGAGGCGGTGACGGTCACGTCGCAGTAGGCGGTGAAGCTGCCGTCCGCCGTTGTCACGGTGATGCGGGTGGCGCCGGGGCCTGCGTGCGCGGTGACGAGGCCGCTCTGATCGACGGTGGCGAAGGTGCCCTGGGACGATGTCCACGTGACGGTGCGGTTCGTTGCGCCGGCGGGATTCACGGTGGCGTTGAGCCGGAGCGTGGCGCCGGGGGCGAGCGTGGCGGCCGTGCGGTCGAGCGTGACGCCGGTTACGGG
>JAISCL010000248.1 GCA_031265585.1 Tannerella sp.
CTCTCGCCCTATCTGCCTTTTGCCGAACAGTATCTGTTGAGTGTCAAGGCTAAACAGGAACCGGTGAAATTCACCCAAATCGCCCTGTGGCTGCAAGGCGTCGAAACGCCCGGTTTTGCTGCGATTCTTCCCGACGGAACAGTACGTATCAATATCACTGCCGCTCCTGACATGAAAAAAGGTAGCATTACAGTTAAGGGAAAACTGGATGCCAAACCGCAGGAAATGTATAAGTTGTATGTGAAATAAATGTATGATATGAAAAATAAATGTGAATACCTGCTGCTTTTGTTTGCAACTGTTTGCATCAGTATAAAAGCCGAAAGCGACGCCGTTTTGCCCCATGAAAAACCGGTAGCGGTTGCATTGAGTTCCGATGCGCCGACCGCTGTTCAATCGGCGGCGAAAGATTTGGTTGCAGCGTTGAACAAAGTATTTCCCGACGACGATTTCGTAATGAAAAGCGGTTTAGATGTTAAAAACGCCCGCCGGATTGAAATCGTCGTTGACGGACAGGGAGCATTTGAGTCATTCCGTATCGCTAAAAACGGACAAAGCCTCCGTATTTCAGGAGCTGACCCGCTCGGCGCCGTATATGGCATATATGCGTTGCTGGAATATTACGGTTGCGGTTTTTACCTCACTTATGATACCTATCCTGCGCCGGAAAAAGGTTTATGGTGGAATATAGAACAGGATTTTGCCGATGAGCCGCTGATAAGGGAACGTTACAGTTTTAACTGGCACAATTTCCTGTCCGGCTGCTCAAGCTGGGATTTGCCGCAATGGAGAGTGTGGATAGACCAGTGCCGCAAGTTGCGCTACAATATTATCATGGTACACGCTTATGCCAATAATCCCATGTTTACCTTTCGGTTTAACGGCATTGAAAAGCCTGTGGGATGGCTGGCAAGCACCGCACAGGGACGCGACTGGGGAACGGCGCATGTGAACGATGTCCGCCGGATGTTTGGTGGCGAATATTTCGACGGCCCCGTTTATGCCGCCCCGCCGGCGCTGCTTTCGGGCGACCGGCAGACAAAAGCCGTACAAAGCATGATGAAACAGGTGTTTGCATACGCCAAAGCGCAGGGACTGAAAGTGGCTTTCCAGTTAGATATAGATACCGACCAGAGCAACCCGGACGAGATGTTAGCTCTGTTGCCGGAAAACGCCAAAATCAAAGCGGATTCCGTATTCCGTCCCAATCCCGAAACGCCGGAAGGAAAAGCCTTTTACAAGGCGATTTTTGACAATATCATGTCGCTGTATCCCGAAATCAATCCATTGGTTATATGTCACCGCGCCGACCCCGCGCAGCGAACCGGCAATTCGTGGAAGCCAAGGATATTTGACCTCGAAACCTTTCCCGACGGTTGGCAAAAGGAATATAATGGCATCAAAAACAGACAGGAATGGGAAGATCACAACCGCTTGGCGGGATATGTCTGGACAGGAAAAGTCATGAAAACATTTCAGGCGCTCGCACAGGAAAGCGGACGTCCCGACCTTGTTATTTCTCAAGCCTCGTGGGGCTTGAAACACTGGATTCCTTACGCCGATGCCTGTTCGCCGAAAGATATTGCGTTTATCCCGCTGGACGCCAACGAAGCGCATTCGCTGCCGGAAATAGATGCTCCTGAAGAACTCCGTTACTGGCGCAGTTTTGCCGATTCGGGCCGGCGTATCATCCCGATTATCTGGTCGCATCACGACGACATGACCTATATTGGCCGCACGCATACGCCGTTCTCCAATTTCGCAACCCTGCTGGAACAGGGCGGTTTCGATTCTTACGGCATTATTCACTGGCTGCTGCGTCCGCACGGGCTTTATTTCAAATCCCATTCCATACAGGTATGGCAATCCACCAAAAACCAGCCTTTGGAAGAAACCTGCCGGACGATGGCGCTTCATATTTTTGGGAAAGGAAATGAAACGGCTGGCGGAGAATACCTGTTCGATTGGATAAACAACGCCCCGAATTTCGGCCGCGATACATGGCAATGGATGATAGACCTGCCGTTCAAACCGGAGAAATGCGATTCGTTCAGAATTGGCGGAGAACGCCGCAAAGCGCTGTTGGACAAAATAACCATTTCGCAAAATGAACCTTCGGCAATCAGCCATCCGGCATACTGGAAAGGAGTGGAAGATTTCAACATCCGTTTCCGGACGGATGAAACTGCGCTTCAACAATCCGTCGCCGCCCTGAAAGCCGGAAATATAACAGAAGCAAAAGCCTTTATTGAGAAAACCGACCCTGTTTCGACGATAAAGAAATATGCCGCTTACACTTCCACGCTTGGAATGACGCGCGGCGACTTAGGTATTCTGGTGCTGATGAATCTGAAATGGTATCCGTCGTTTATCGGGCAGCGCCAGTTGCTGGGATACGAAGACTACCGGATTGATTTTGCACCGACCGTTCACGAGCCGATGGCGCAGGCGCCGGGTATCCGTTCCTTTCATATCGACAGGGATGATAAACTTTGGCTGACGCAGGGCGAAAAGGAAATTGGCGGCAAGCAGTGGACTTCTATGAAAATAAATGCGCAGGGATTGTCCGAATCGGAGAAGGAAATTGTTTGCAACGGACTTGCCTGGACGGAGCCGGTGCAGTTACCAATACTTCCGGCGATGTTGTCGCATTTCGCTCCGAAGGATATGCAGTCACGCATGGACGGAAAATGCAAACTCAGGCTGTACGTAGCCGACCCACTCGTTAAAAAAACAGGCGACGCCGAATTTGACGTGATACTGTACTGCGGCAGTTCGGAAAAGTTTGTCGGAACAATTGTCCCGAAACCGAATATGGCCGAAATTTATGAATATGATATTCCTGAAAACTATACGCAAAACATCATTCTCGGTATTCAGCCCAAAAAGGGACGTGCTTCGCTTTGCGGAATAGTTGCAGGAAAATAGGCGACCATATATGAAAAAGATGGCATTGTTAAATTCATGTGGTTCTTGAACAAAATTTGAAATTTAAACTGTTATTTTTCAGTTATATGGTTTTATCAAGTCTATGTCAATTTAACAATATTACATCATATAAACCGGTATCAATTCAACAGGAAATTTTTATGTAAACATACAAGTATATGAAAAAAGTAAGACAAATCATCACGATGGCAGTTCTGACTGCCATCTTCCCGGCGCTGCCGTTACGAGCACAGGCGCCGGTGGTTCCTTCCGCGCAGGAACTTGATCGCCCTTTCGGCAGCGCCGACAGGGAAGTATTTCAATCACCGCCCATGGTCTACCATCCGGAAACATGGTTTCACTTTATCGGCGGGAACGTGGCCAAAGAAGGTATCACTGCCGACCTGGAGGCCATTGCTGCCGCCGGGCTTTCCGGCATACAGCTCTTTCACGGACAGTTTGGTGGCCCGTGGCCGGGCGTGGAGACTCAGATCACCTGCCTCAGTGAACCGTGGGACGACGCCGTGCGTTACACGGCGGAAGAATGCCGGCGGCTGGGACTGCGTTTCACGATGCAGAACTGTCCCGGCTGGGCAATGTCCGGCGGCCCGTGGATCGAGCCGTCCAACGCCATGCGCCACCTCGTGTGGAGCCGGACGGATGTAACCGGCGCCGGACAGGTCGCCGCAACACTGCCGTTGCCCCAGCCAAGCGGCGAAGCGTGGCGCGATTACCGGGACATCACCGTCCTCGCTTTCCCCACGCCGCAGGGCGACACCGGCAAACCGCTCGTGCCGCAGTCGGTAAAAAGCGACACGGAGGTGAACTGGAAAGACTTTCTGTCCGGTAACACGCAGGAAGCCGTCAAGCTGCCTCCCGTTCCCGCCGACCGTCCGCACCGGATAGAAGTGACTTTCGCGGATGCCGTGACGCTCCGTACTGTCGAGTTTTCAAGCATCAACGGATTCAATCATGGCTGGTGCTACGAACCCGGCGTGACGGTGACCGTACAGGCTGTCCTGCCCGGCGGTACAACGCGGGAAATACTGAATGTCCCGATGCCGCAGGCCAGCTGGCAGGATGACCGCCCGATTTCATTCGCCTGTAACGAACTGCCAGGCAATGCCGGCGCGTCTACCTACCGCATCACGATTACCAATCAGCACGAGATGAATCTCGGCTCGCTCCGCCTGTACACCGCCGCCCGGAAAAACAACTGGGAATCGGAAGCCGGCTGGACGCTGCGAAGCATTGTGCGCGTCAACGAACGTCCGCAGCAGTCGCCGACAGCGTTCGTCAATCCTGCGCAAATCCTTGACATCACATCGGCCATGGATCCGTCCGGCGCCCTGAACTGGGAGGCGCCCGCCGGTCAGTGGACGGTTCTGCGTATCGGACACGTAAATACCGGACGGCGTAATTCGCCGGCGCCTCCGGAAGGTACCGGCTGGGAGTGTGACAAACTGTCGGAAGCAGGCCCGAATGCTCAATTTGCCGGTTATATCGGTCGTCTTGCCAATGGTCCGCTGGCCGGAGGACTGCTGAACGGGATGCTGATGGACAGTTGGGAGTGCAAAACCCAGACCTGGACAGCGCAAATGGAATCCGAATTTGTGCAGCGGACGGGTTATCCGCTCCGTAAATGGTTGCCGGCCGTATTCGGATACGTAGTCGGCGACCATGAAACGACCTCCCGTTTCCTGCTCGACTGGCGCGGCGTCATCGGCGACCTGTTTGCCGGCGGGTTTTTCGGCCGGATGTCCGAACTGGCGAAGGCAAACGGCCTGAACGTGACCTACGAGACGGCAGCCGGAGACATTTTCCCCGCCGATATTATGGAATATTATAAACATGCCGATGTGCCGATGTGCGAATT
>JAISCL010000010.1 GCA_031265585.1 Tannerella sp.
GGGAGCGTAAATTGGTATGTATCCATCAAAACAGAATATTTTTTGCAAAGTTAAAAAAAAGTTTTACCTTTGTTGCCCGTTTAAGATCAAGGTGCCATAGCTCAGTTGGTAGAGCAAAGGACTGAAAATCCTTGTGTCCCTCGTTCGATTCGTGGTGGCACCACGTACACAGACGACTCCCAAAGCCCACTCGCATTTGGGAGTTTTTGTTTTTAGCAAAACAAAGCATGTCTTATTATTATCCAAAATATTTCCTATATTTGTTCCTATATTTCAATACAGTAGTTATTATGAATCAAGAATCGAACATCATATTTTACACCACCCCGAATGGACAAGTAAGCATTCAAGTGCAGTATGAAGATGGTAGTTTTTGGCTTACTCAGAAACGAATGGCTGAATTATTTGGTGTTGATGTGCGAACGATAAATGAACATCTGCAAAACATTTATCATAGTAAAGAATTACAGAAAGAAACAACCATCCGGAAAATCCGGATAGTTCAACAGGAAGGCAATAGAGAAGTGTCTCGCGAACTTGATTTCTATAATTTGGATACCATTATAGCTGTTGGGTACCGAGTAAACAGCTATCAAGCCACCCAATTCCGCATCTGGGCGACCAATACACTGAAAGAATTTATTATCAAGGGTTTTGTGGTGGATGACGAACGCCTGAAACAAGGTAAAAGCTTCGGCAAAGATTATTTTGAAGAATTGCTGGAACTTTTGCAATATCCGATCTTGCAAGATAAAGGCAAAGTCAGTGCATTAGAGGCTAAACTGAAAGCTGAACAGGAATATAAAACCTATCATAAAATTCAGGATGAAAATTACATTTCCGATTTTGACAGGGAAGTTAAGCGCATACAGGGAAAATAAATAGAATAATATAAACTGTCCCCGACGGAACTAAGCGTCAGTATCGACTGGAGCTAAACGTCAGTATCGACTGGAGCTAAACCCGGGTATCATCAATACGCCCGGGCAAAAATCACACGTTGTGCGGAGGGTTTTCCGGTTACCATGCATGTTCCCGGCGTTTTATCTCCTTCCAGGGGGATGCAGCGGATGGTGGCTTTTGTTTCGGCTTTAATCTTTTCTTCCGTTTCGGGCGTGCCGTCCCAGTGAGCCAGCAGGAAGCCGCCTTTTTCTATTTCCACCTTAAATTCTTCGTAAGAATCTACGGGACGTGTTACCGATGCGCGGTAGTTATGGGCTTTTTTGTATATGTTTTGCTGTATGGCGGCCAGCAAGTCTTTTATATAAAGGTCTATATTTTCCATTGGGACGGTTTCCTTCGTCAGCAGGTCACGGCGGGCCACTTCTACCGTTCCGTTTTCAAGGTCGCGCGCACCGATGGCCAGGCGTGCCGGGACGCCTTTCAGTTCGTATTCGGCAAATTTCCAGCCCGGCTTTTTATTATCCGCATTATCGTATTTGACGCTGATGCCCAGCGCCTTCAGTTTGGCCGTAAGTTCTGCCGCTTTTTCGTTGAGTTGCGCCAGCTGTCCGTCATTTTTATAAACCGGAACAATGACCGCCTGGTACGGGGCCAGGTTGGGCGGCAATACCAGCCCGTTATCATCCGAATGTGTCATAATCAGCGCACCGATCAGACGGGTTGAAACGCCCCACGAGGTCGCCCACACGTATTCTTCCCGGTTTTCCCGGCTGATAAATTTCACGTCAAAGGCTTTCGCAAAATTCTGGCCGAGGAAATGGGACGTTCCGGCCTGCAGGGCTTTTCCGTCCTGCATCAGGGCTTCGATGCAGTAGGTTTCCAGGGCGCCGGCAAAACGTTCGCTGACGGTTTTTACGCCTTTAATGACCGGGATAGCCATGAAGTTTTCCGCAAAACCGGCATAGATGTCGAGAATTTTCAGGGTTTCCTCTTCGGCTTCCTCACGGGTTGCGTGTGCCGTGTGGCCTTCCTGCCAGAGAAATTCGGCCGTCCGGAGGAACAGGCGCGTACGCATTTCCCAGCGCATCACGTTGGCCCACTGGTTGATCAGCAGCGGAAGGTCGCGGTAGGAGTGAATCCAGTTCCGGTACGTGTTCCAGATGATGGTTTCGGACGTGGGACGGATGATCAGTTCTTCCTCCAGCCGGGCAGCCGGGTCTACGACGACGCCGCTTCCGTCCGGGTCGTTTTTTAAGCGGTAATGCGTCACAACGGCACATTCCTTGGCGAAGCCTTCCACATGGTCGGCCTCGCGGCTCAAAAAGGATTTGGGTATCAGTAAGGGAAAATAGGCGTTCTGATGCCCTGTCTCCTTGAACATATCGTCCAGCGCGCGCTGCATCTTTTCCCAGATCGCATATCCGTAAGGTTTTATGACCATGCAGCCGCGCACGGCCGAATTTTCCGCCATATCGGCCTTGATAACCAGATCCTGATACCACTGTGTATAATTCTCGCTTCGGGGGGTAAGTTCTTTTAATTCTTTTGCCATTCTTTTATCTGTTAATACTGTTCTTTTTCATTCGGGAAACCGCCGTTTTTCACATCTTCTATATACGACTGCACGGCACCGGATATCACACCGTACAAATCGGCGTAACGTCTCAGGAAACGCGGCGAAAACGTCCGGTTGATACCCAGCATGTCATGCATCACAAGCACCTGTCCGTCAACACCGCCGCCGGCGCCGATGCCGATCATGGGAATCCTCAGTTCCGAAGCTGCCCGGGCCGCCAGTTTGGCCGGGATTTTTTCGAGCACAACGGCAAAGCAGCCCCATTCTTCGAGCAGGTGTACGTCTTCCATCAGCTTGCGGGCTTCTTCATCTTCGCGGGCGCGCACCGCGTAGGTTCCGAATTTGTTGATCGACTGCGGCGTAAGTCCCAGATGGCCCATGATCGGGATGCCGGCGCACAGGATCCGCTGGATAGATTCCTTTATTTCCGCACCGCCTTCCATTTTCACACAGTCGGCATGTGTTTCTTTCATCACGCGGACGGCCGATGCCAGGGCTTCCTTCGAATTTCCCTGGTAGGTGCCAAACGGCAGGTCGACCACCACCAGCGCGCGCTTTACGGCTTTCATGACCGATTTGCCGTGATAAATCATCTGGTCCAGCGTAATCGGCAACGTCGTCACGTTCCCGGCCATCACATTCGACGCCGAATCTCCGACAAGAATCACATCCATACCCGCCTGGTCGATGATTTTCGCCATCGAATAATCGTAGGCTGTTAACATTGAGATTTTTTCCCCGCGCCGTTTCATTTCCATCAAGCGGTGGGTCGTCACTTTTCGACTGTCATCCGGTACTGCTGTTGACATAGTTTTGAATTTTGAGGGTACAAAGATAGTAGATTTTGGATAAACAGCGTATCTTTGCAACAAAACAATTGCAAATCCCATGTCATTTGAAAAATCCCTGAAAAAAATAACCGGCGCCGGAAACGTCTATACGGATTATCTGAACCGTTTCGCATACGGCACGGATGCGAGTTTTTACCGCATGATCCCTTCCTGCGTAGTCATGCCCGACAACGAGCGGCAAGTACAGGAAACGCTAAGAATCTGTTCCGCAGAAAAAATCCCGGTCACCTTCCGCGCTGCAGGAACAAGCCTGTCCGGACAGTCCCTGACGGAATCCGTCCTTTTATGTGCATCCGGCAAATGGGAAAATTTCACCATCCGCGAAAACGGACGCTTCATTGACGTTCAGCCGGGCCTCCGGGGCGGGAAAATAAACCGGCTGCTGATGCCGTATAAACGGAAACTGGGTCCGGATCCCGCCTCTGTCAATGCGGCTATGATCGGGGGCATCGTCGCCAACAATGCCAGTGGCATGAACGGAACGCTGGAGAACAGCTACCGGACGGTACGGGCGGCGCGGATCCTGCTGGCCGACGGATCCGTACTCGATACCGGCAATCCGGACAGCCGCAGCGGATTTGCAGCGAAACACACCGGTTTACTGCAGGGACTGACAGCCATACGGAACCGTATTCATGAAGACCGTGAAACCTTTAACCGGTTAAAACAGAAATATGCCATCAAAAATACGACCGGGCTGAACATGGCGCCGTTTATTGATTTCGAAGACCCGTTTGACATCCTGCTTCACCTGATGGTCGGCTCGGAGGGCACGCTGGGTTTCCTGTCCCGGATCACGCTCGAAACGCTGGAAGTTTATCCGTACCGCGCCAGCTCGCTTCTTTTCTTCAAGGATATCGTCAGGGCATGCCATACTGTACAGCGAATGGCAAATACGCCAGCCCACAGCGTGGAACTGCTGGACAGGCGGGCGCTCAAGGCCATTGAAAACCAAAAGGGAATACCGGATTATATCCGCAGTTTCCCGGACGCGGTGACTTCCGTACTGGTAGAAACAAAAGCCTTTTCAAAAGAAATACTGGATGATCATATCCGTGAAATAACTGCCGTCCTGCGAAAGGAAGACCTGGCATACGAAGCCGCATTTACGGACAATCCTTCGGAATATGCCCTGTACTGGAAGGTTCGGTCGGGCATTTTCCCGTCCGTCGGAAGCGCCCGTCCGGAGGGCAGCAACTGTATCATAGAGGACATCGCTTTCCCGCTGGACGTACTTCCCGAAGCGACCGTCGACCTGCAGGATTTACTGAAACGCACCGGCTACCCGGATGCAGCCATTTACGGACATGCCAAAGAAGGTAATTATCATTTTATCATAGCCCCCGATTTTACAAAAGAAGAAGAACTGGAACGCTACCGCCGCCTGATGGCAGAAGTATCCGTACTGGTAGTCGATAAATACAACGGTTCGTTAAAAGCCGAACACGGCACGGGACGCAATATGGCGCCATTCGTCCGCAAGGAATGGGGCGACAGAATATACGGCCTGATGAAAGAAGTCAAAACCCTGTTTGACCCGGACAATATCCTCAATCCGGGAAGCATTTTCAATGACGACCCGGACTGCCACACCAGGAACATGAAAGTGCTGACCCCTTTTTACGGGGAGGTAGACAAATGCATAGAATGCGGATTCTGCGAACACAACTGTACCACGGCATCCTTTACCCTGTCGCCGCGTCAGCGCATTGCCATACAGCGCGAAATCGCACGTCTGCAAACCGGATCCCGGGAAAAGGAATTACCGGATGAGTTAATAAAATCCGCCGTTTATCCCGGAGAACAGACCTGTGCAAAAGACGGACTATGCTCGCTAAGCTGTCCGGTGAATATAAACACCGGTCATCTGACGCGCGCCCTCCGCGAAGCCAACGTTACCCCGGCAGAAGCGCGGATCTCCCGTTTCATCGCCGGTCACTTCCGGGGAATATCCTCCGTCCTGCGGAACACGTTACGGTTAGCCTGTGCCGGACAGCGAACGGTCGGGACAAAAGGAATGTTGGCCGTCACGTCAGCCCTGCGGTTCATCGCCGTCCGGAAAATTCCGCGATGGTCGCCGGCCATGCCTGAAGGGATTGCTTCGCCCCGTCTGCAGCAACCCCCGTCCGGAAAAGAGAAGATCGTCTACCTGCCCAGCTGCATGAACCGCGTAATGGGCGCTTCCATCCGCGACGGAGACCGGCGTCCGTTATGGAAAATTATAGTAACATTACTGGAACGTGCAGGATACGGCATCATATTCCCCGAAAATTTCGAGAACCTGTGCTGCGGCATGAGCTGGGACAGCAAAGGCTTCAAAGCGGAAGCGGCGCAAAAAGCAAAAGAACTGGAAGCAGCGCTGCTCAAAGCGTCCGAAAACGGCCGGCATACGGTGCTGTGCGACCAAAGCCCCTGCCTGCATCACATGCGGGAAACGATAAAATCAATCCCGCATCTGTACGAAACGGTAGAATTTATAGACCGCTTCCTGCTGCACAGGCTGTCCATCAAAAAAACAAAGGAACCGGTAGCCATCCATATCACCTGCTCCACGCGCAGGATGGAACTGGACGAAACGTTCCTCCGTGTCGCAAAGTCATGCGCCGAAAAGGTCTTTGTGCCCGAAGACATAACCTGCTGCGGCTTTGCCGGCGACAAAGGATTCACACATCCCGAAATAAACCGCTTTTCCCTGCGCAAACTGCGCCCGCAAATCAGTGAAAATAACCTGAAAAACGGATATTCCAACAGCCGTACCTGCGAAATCGGCCTGTCCGAACACAGCGGCATTTCCTACCGGTCAATAGCCTACCTGGTAGAGCATTGCAGCAGGTGATACCCAGGGTAAACGCATTTTAATTTCTTAAAATCAGAATCGAACTAAGCAAAACTCCTGCTTTGCAGCTGCCAATGGATTTTGTAAGGCTGGAACTCAATATCGTCAACTTAAGAAAAATAATAAAGCCGGAGAGGGAAAAGTGACAGAAAACAGGGCAACCGCACCAAAATTATCTACTGCGTAAAAAGAGTTATCTTTGCCGGCATGAAAACATATACTGCTTCTCCGAAGTTACCGATCCTTGTGTTACGGGTCGTTGTCTTCATTTGCTGTCCGATATATTATTGATCGGTTTATGTACATATTTAACGCCTGCCGGTCTCCGTGTTTGTGTAACTCTGAGCCGCTTTCAAATGGACTGCCTGTAATTTTTTTTGAACTTTTGAACAGGGATAGTGAAATCTTTCGTACTTTAGCACCCGAATTTTTTCTTGAGAGAAAGATTCATTTTTGTAAACATCCTGTGTTGGATTTGACGCTACAAAGATGCTTGCTTTCATCTCATATTTTTAACCCGTGCGGAGTATAATGATAAAGTAAACTTATAATGAAAACATTCTATTTAATGCTATTACTGCTAAGCTGTACAACTATCTGCCGTGCACAGCAAAAATTAACGAAAGAACAGCTCCGGGAAGATGCGAATCTGCTTTACAGTTCCATACTCGACGTACATCCGTATATGTTTACCGGCATTTCTAAGGAAAAGTTCGAGAAAGAGCTGGAAGAAAAAAAAGGCATATTGAAGGATTCGATGACCGTATTCGATTTTTATAAGATGTTTGCCCCTTTGGTTGCTAAAATTGAAGACGGACATACAGAACTGTACTATCCGGTCAATTTTGCAATCCAACACGGAATAGAAGTCTTTCCGTATACTTTTACCATTAACAGGACAGACACGACCCTGATTATCCGGGAGGGTTTTGAAGGCGCAAAACTCAGTTCCGGGTCCCGCATATTATCCATTAACGGTGTGCCGGACAAAGAGCTAATAGTACAGGCATCCTCTATGTTGAGCGGTGAAGCTTACCATTTCAAAATGGCAAGGTTGAATCTTCTTTTCTCGCCTCTGCTGTATTTTATACTTCCTTATGATGAATTCCGAGTAGAATATCTGCATAATGGAAAGAAGGAAACAGCCACTATTCAGGCAGAGCCAATCTCTAAATACCTGGAAGTTCTTTTGGCATTTTCAGGCAGGGAAACACCCTGTTCTTTCAACATCGACAAAGATTTGGAAACCGCTATACTGTCAATCAACTCTTTCGATATATATGATAATGAAGGAAAAAAGGAATACCGGCATTTCCTCGATTCCCTTTTCCGTGAAATAGCGGAAAACCGCATTAACAACCTTGTCATTGATATTCGCAAGAATGGCGGTGGACAGGAGGGGCTGGTTTGGGATTTGTTTCAGTATATCTCTCCGGTATCTTTCCAAACAAAGGGTACAGGTATTAATAAAGTCAGCGAAACAGTAAAAAAGAAGTATAATCCCTTAAATCCGCAGACATTTGTATTTACATAATAGGCAAAGTGTTGAAGTAAAATAATTTACCAAACACTTTGCCCTGTGCAAGATTTCACTTATCTTTATGCACCACCAAAAAA
>JAISCL010000146.1 GCA_031265585.1 Tannerella sp.
GGGAAAAACCGGGCGAAGGTAAAGACGGCAAACTGCGTCTGTTGCCTCACGGAGCCGTCGGGAAAAAGATGGCGGATTTCACGTTCGGTACGGAAGACTTCCGTTTTACGGAGGGAAAAGACGGCAACGTGTATGCGTACTGCCTGTCGGTTCCCGAACGGGAAACCGGACTGTCCATCGTTTCGCTGGGACGTCGCGCCGGACTGCTCAAAAAAACGGTTTCTTCCGTGGAACTGCTCGGATACGGCGGCAAAATCGCCTGGAAACAGGAGACCGATGCCCTGCACATCACGTGCCCGGGAGTGTCCGGTACACTGAAGACCGCCATCTGTTTCAGGATAAAAACGACAGCGAATGAAGAATGAAAACATTGCGTGAAGCCGGAAACGATTCGGTTTTCAAAAATCACCAAAAAAGTTATGAAAGATAGAACAAAGAGTCCACTCCGAAAAGTTCCGGTTACAGCCAATTAAAAAAAAGTTGCCGAAGTGCTGTTTTTTTTATGTATTTTGTTGTTGTTTATATAAAATGCACTATCTTTGCGGCGAACCTTTGAAAAAATTATATGATCCCTGTGAAAGCAAAATATATAGCCTGTTTTGGATTAATTAACATCATTTTGTTGGTTAGTTCGGGTTATTTCGTTAGAGAGAGAGAGAGAAAGAGAGAGAGACGCGCAGGCGTATATAACAACCCGTCTTTATTATAATAATGTTTCGCGCACGCGCGCAGGAGACCACAAAACAAATCATTTAGCCTTTTATTATTTCCTTAATCGGGATGTCATTTTTCCCGAAAAAAACGACAAAAAAGGACTTATCCAGTTATACCACTCTGTTCAGATAAAAATTGCCGGCATTGTATTCATTCTGTGCCGGCCGGCTTGTTTAATACCGTTAAGGGAGGATTATATCCGGAGTGATCCTCCCTTTTTAGAGCGGTTCCCGATCCTGCGAATGAGTCAAATCAACACCTGTTGTTTTGATGGAGATTTTTTCAAAAATATATTATACAAATTCAATTTAAAATCTTATGCCAATCGTATTCAACAAAGTAGAGCGGGCAAATCCTCAGAACAGGACAGCCCCGAAAAAATGGTATCCGATATTGAAAACCGTCAGCAAGGTGGGAGAGAAAAAGGTGGCCAAAGGAATAGCCGACGAAACGACCCTCAATCCGAGCGAAGCGGAAATGGCGCTTAATCAGTTGCAAAAAGTGCTTCTCAGTAATCTTATGGCAAGTAACAGCGTGCAGCTGGGTGAATGGGGATCCTTTCACCTTACGTGCAACGGTGAAGGCAGCGATACCAAAGAAGGTATTACCGTCGCCAGTATCAGGAGTCTGAACATCCGGTTCACACCCGGAAAAGCATTGCGGGATGCTTTGAAAGAAGCCGTCTACGTATTCTCTGAAGACCTTGTAAGCAGCAAGTAAAAATGCAGACGTCCGCAGTTTCCGGCGCGGACGTCCGTGTACCTCTCCTGCGGACGTCCGCGCTCCGGAACGCAGACGTCCGCACCGGTACACTGGGAACGTCCGCGCCGGTATACTGGGAACGTCCGCACCTGTACACTGTGAACGTCTGCACCGGTACACTGGGAACGTCCGCAGCCAAAGATGGGAACGTTCCGACTTGGCGCCGGTCATTAATCACCATTCAATACCAAATATTATGTTTTACACAAGAATCAACAAAATCAAAATTTTCAACAACCGGGAAGGATTTCTCGGACTGTTTAATCGTGGCGCCGAACTGCGCATAATATGATACTTATTCTTTTTATACTGGCATCTTTATTTGCCTTGATTTGTTTTGGAGCCATCAGGTTACTGAACGAGAAATGGCGGGAAATTATTTATTTTTTCGTGATATATGTTGTGATGTTTCTTGTGATCCAGGCTGTCCTGTACTGCATCATTAAACAGGATGCGGATCCGGAGTACTGGAATTTCAAAACATTTTGCAAAGACGCACAGGTTATGTCGCTGTTTTATATTTTCCCGACGTTTTTTATCTCTTATCTGCTTTTCCCTTTCAAAACGATAAAAAGAAGTAAAACAGCGCTTATCATATTGTCCATACCAACGATACTGACATTCATAGCCGTCGGCATTGGAACCGTTGTCGAAATCTTACATGCTTTTAGCGACATGTAATAATGATTTGGACTGAGAACAGGTGATAACCTGATAGACAGGGACGGACGGAAGCAGTCGGAGCAAAAAGTTGCAGGATGGAAGGAGAACGCAAACGCCTTTCTTTCTTGCAAAACAACAGAAAACGGTTTGCAAAAAATTAAAACATAAATAATATGATACGAACAGTAAAAATTAAGATTTTAGAATGGGCCGCCGTGTGGGTCGGTCAAATAGTGTGCATGTTGTTTTTGGCAACTGCCTTGATTTATTAACTTATTATTAACTTAATCTCTTGAAACTTTGCTCATGAAACAAAAGTTTATTTTGAAAAGAGGATTCCTGCGGAAACTGTGGTTTGTTGCGGGAATGATGGGTGTGTGCGTGTTTGCACTGTACGCACAGGAGAGTGTAACCGTGACCGGCGCCGTGATCGACGAGAACAACGAGCCGCTGCCGGGCGCTACGGTGATTGTAAAGGGGAGTACCCGGGGCGTATCGACCGATATGGACGGAACGTACATGATCCAGGTGAAACCTTCGGATGTACTGGAAGTAGCCTTTGTCGGCTACGAGACATTCGTTGTAACGGTGGGAGACCAGCGTAAAATCAACGTTGCGCTGCGTCCTAAATCCAATGAACTGGACGAAGTCACCGTCGTGGCGTTCGGTCGGCAGAAGAAAAGCAGTGTGGTGGCGGCGATTCAGACGGTAAAGATGTCCGACCTGAAAGTACCGGCTTCGAATCTGACCAGTTCGTTTGCCGGAAAGATTCCGGGCGTGATCTCCTACCAGACAACCGGCGAACCGGGCGCGGACAACGCTCAGTTCTTTGTTCGCGGAGTGACTTCGTTCGGTTACAAGACTTCGCCGCTGATCCTGATCGACGGCTTTGAAGCTACGACCGACGACCTGGCGCGCCTGCAGCCCGACGATGTGGAGAGTTTTTCCATCCTCAAGGATGCATCGGCCACAGCGCTCTACGGGGCGCGCGGCGCCAACGGGATCATTCTGGTCAATACGAAAGCCGGTATGGAAGGCCCCGTGAAAATCAGCGGCCGGGTGGATGTAAACATGGCTACGCCAACACGGCTGAACAAACTGGCGGACGGGGTGACATACATGAACCTGTACAACGAAGCGTTGAACACACGCGGACAGCCTGACTTTTACGATCCCCAGAAGATCCGGGGCACCGAACAGGGTGAGTTCCCGATGCTCTATCCCAACATCGACTGGTATGACGAACTGTTCAACCGGCAGACTTACAACACGAAAGCCAACCTGAACGTATCGGGCGGCGGACAGGTGGCTACGTATTACGTGGCCGGCGGGTTCGACCGCGAAACCGGATTGCTGAAAGTAGACCCGCGGAACAACTTCAACAACAACATCAGCATCGATCGGTTCCATATCCGCAGTAACGTGATTTTCAAACTGTCCAAGACAACGACGCTGGATACCCGTATTCAGGGACGCTTCGAACGTTTTAACGGGCCTTACACCTCGGCCAGCGACCTCTTTAAGATGGTCATGAACGGTAACCCGGTCGATTATCCGGCCGTCTGGCAGCCCGATGCCGCCAATCTTTACACCCGGCATACCCTGTTCGGTGCCATGGCCGGCGGTCCGAACAATCCGTATGCCGAAATGGTTCGGGGATATGAAAACCGCGACGAATCGTCCATCACGGCGCAGGCTACCCTGATCCAGGATCTGGAGAAGTGGGTCAAGGGATTGAAGGTGCAGCTGAAAGGTTCGGCCAACGTGTGGAGCTACTATTCGGGCAAAATGCGTTACACCCCGTATTACTACGGATTGCTGGATTCGAATCCCGTGACGGGTGATTATACACTCTACGGTACCAATCCCGACAATCCAAGCGCCCTGCTGGGCAACGTGGAACCCAATCGCAATTCGAGCGGACACTATTATTTCGAAGCCCGCGTGAACTGGGACCGGAAGTTCGGGAAGCATACCCTTGGCGTGATGACGGTCGGCATGTTGGAGGAATATGTGCTGACGGCCGGAAAAAGCACTTCGATCTTCGAGACCCTGCCGGAACGTAACCTCGGCAATTCGGGACGTATCGCATACGATTATGATGAACGCTATTTCCTGGAATTTGACTACGGCTACAACGGTTCGGAAAAATTTGCCCGGGCACATCGCTTCGGCTTCTTCCCGTCGGTGGGCGCCGGCTGGCTTGTTTCCAACGAGGCGTTCTGGGCAGGCATGAAGGATAAAATCGGCGGCCTGAAACTGAAGTTTACCTGGGGACTGGTGGGTAACGACGCCATTGCCGACCGTTCCGGACGTTTCTATTACCTGTCGATTATCAGCATCGGTGGCGGCAACAAGGTGGCCTGGGGGAGGAACTACAACAACGAGTACGGAGGGTACAGCATTTCACGCTACGCCAATCCGGACATCACGTGGGAGATCGCCGACAAACTGAATGTGGGCATCGAACTGAACCTGTTCCGCGACGAATCCCTGAAGATTCAGGCTGACGTCTTCCGGGATATCCGCGAAGGCGTGTACATGACCCGGAACAGTCTGCCGACCTCCGCCGGTTTTGCCGCTACGGTTGCCGGAAACATCGGGAAAGTGAAATCGCAGGGAATGGATGCTTCCTTAGACTACCAGCGTTTCTTTTCCAGTGATTTCTGGATGACCGGACGGGCGAACTTCACGTATGCCGTCAATGAATACCTGAAATTAGACGAGCCGAATTACAAGGACTTGTATCTGAGCCGGAAAGGACATAATATCAAACAGCAGTGGGGGTACGTAGCCGAACGGCTGTTTGTAGACGATGCGGAAATAGCAAACTCCCCGAATCAAAGTTTCGGCTCCTACATGGCCGGCGACATCAAATATTCGGATATCAACGGCGACGGAATGATAGACTCCAACGATCAAATCTCGATGGGATATCCCGAGGTACCTGAGATTCAGTACGGTTTCGGTCTGTCCACCGGTTACAAAAACATCGACTTTTCGTTCTTCTTTCAGGGGAATGCCCGTGTATCGTTTTTTATTGATTCCAAAGCCATTGCTCCTTTCGAAGGCCGCCGGAACGCGCTGCAGATTGTAGCCGACGACTACTGGAGCGAAACCGATCCGGATGTTCATGCGTTCTGGCCGCGCCTCTCGTCGTCGCCTACGAACAATAATTCACAGCAATCGTCCTGGTGGCTGCGCGACGGTAAATTCATGCGCCTGAAAACGATGGAACTGGGCTATACGCTCCCTGCCGTGAAAGCCATTTCGCTCAAAACCGCCAGGTTCTACCTGAGTGCCGAAAATCTCTTTATCGTCAGTCCGTTCAAAATGTGGGACCCCGAAATGGGAGACAACGGGCTGGCCTATCCGATCAACCGGCGGTTTAACGCCGGATTGCAAGTATCGTTTTAATTAAAACGTAACAGTAAACTATTAAAGATGAGTAAAATGAAAAATAGGATAAAAAAAATGACGATCCGCCTGACGGGTCTGATCGCCTGCATATTGTTGTGGGCGTCGTGCGGCGACTATCTGGATATCGTGCCCGATAATGTACCGCAATACAACGATTTGTTTGTTTCCCGGAAACAGGCAAATAATGCACTGGCCCAGCTCTACAGCGGGCTTAATCTTGATAGACGGGATGCAACGTATGACATGATAGGCGACGAGTGGGTGACCGCCACTACCCGAATGGACGAGGTGAGGGGTTTTGCACAGGGCGTCGCCATCATGGTGGGACAGCAGGCCGTATCCGATCCGCTGACTGATTTCTGGACAGGAGGCCACGCTAAAAAAAGTCTGTGGATCCCGATTCGCGACTGCGACCTGTTTGTCGGGAATGTAGATCTGATTCCCGACATGTCGTCGGAAGACAAGGCCGACTGGAAAGCGCAGGCCCGATTCATGAAAGCCTACTATCTCTTCCTTTTGTTGCAGGAATACGGCCCGATCATCCTGCCTGTAACCGTTATGCCCGATGCGCCGAGTGAAACCATGTTCCTGCCGCGCCGGAAGGTGGAAGATTGTTTCGACTATATTGTCGGTCTGATGGACGAGGCGATTCCCGACCTGAAAGAACGGGCGGGCTTCAGCGACCTGGGCCAGGTTGACAAAGTGTCGGCCAAAGCTATCAAAGCCAGGGTGCTGTTATTCCGCGCAAGCCCGTTCTACAACGGCAATTCGGAATATTATGCCGGTTTCCTCGATCATGACGGTCAGCCGTTCTTTTCGCAGACGTATGACCCGGAAAAATGGAAAATCGCCCTCGACGCCGTGAACGACGCCATCCTCTCGTGCGAACAGAACAAACTCGGCCTGTATCACTATAGGGGACAGCCGTATGGATTTGACCGCGAAGACTGGATAGCCAATCCCGTAAAGATGCAAACCCTGTATGATTTGCGTATGCAAATTGCAGATCCCTGGAATGAGGAAATCATCTGGGGCTGGAATGACCCCGATTATTTAACTGACGGCACCCTCTCCTATTGCTCGATGCTGTGGAAACCCGCAGGATACGGCGGTCCGGGGGCTGTCAACTCAGGCGGGAGCGGGTTAGCGGCTACCTATCAGTCGATGGAGCGGTTCTATACGGAACACGGACTGCCGCTGGATGAAGACCGGACGGTTAACCCGAATACGCTGCATGAGATCGTGATGACTCCTTCGGAAATCAATCCTGAGTATGCGTCCGTACGTGGGTTGCTTCAGCCGGCTGTTTCGACCGTCCGGATGTACCTGAACCGCGAACCGCGGTTTTATGCCCACATGGCCTTTACCGGCGGATATTACCGCGCTCATCAGGTGCGTATCAATGCCATGCTGTTTGCCGGCGCCGAATGTGGTTATCAAGCGCAACAAGGCAACTGGCCGAACCATACCGGCATCGGTGTGCAAAAAATAATTCATCCGGAAACCATTGTCGGAAATCGTAAATCCGAATGGATCTATTATCCAATTCCCATCATTCGCGTGGCTGACCTTTACCTGATGAAAGCCGAAGCCATGAACGAGTATTACGGGCCTTCGCCGGAGGTGTACGATGCGCTGAATGCGATTCGGACGCGGGCGGGCATTCCTCCGGTGGAAGTTTCCTATACCAACTCCGAATGGGTGAGTGGCGAAGCCTTAAACAAACACCTGACTCAGGAGGGATTGCGCGAAATTATCCGGCGGGACCGTACCAATGAACTGGCCTACGAATTCGGCGTCAATTTTTGGGACAGGATTCGCTGGAAAATAGCCGTTACCGAATATTCGCGTCCGATATGGGGCTGGAATTATCTGGGCGCTACGCCTGCGTCTTTCTTTATCCTCCAAAACGTGCAGGGACGGAAATGGTCCATTACCGACTGCCTGTGGCCTATCAAGACTTCCGAGATGAACGCGAACGCCAACCTGATTCAGAATCCGGGATGGTAAAATATCAATTAAGAATTAAGAATTAAAAATTGAAGAGAATGAAAAATAATTATTTATATATTATATGGATATGGGTGCTGGTGGGGCTTTGTGCCTGTGAAGAGGCCAGACGGTTTGAGATCAGCGCGGATGACAGTGTTCCACCGGCGACGCCGGTTTTTTTGAGAGCCGAACCGCTGAATGGGGGCGCCCGGATATTTTACGGGCGGCCGGCTGATGAGGATCTGCTGTCGATCGAAGCAAGCTATACAAACGCGGACGGAAAAACACTCCGGTTTGCGGCTTCCTATTTTACCGATTCATTGGATGTTATCGGTTTCGGCAGCGCGGGCGACTATCAGGTTTCCCTCTGGGCGGTAGACCGCGCCGGGAACCGTTCGCAAAGTCAGCAGATTACGGTGACTTCGCTGGAATCGCCCGTTTCGCTGGTGGCGCAATCCGTCCTGGTGCTCCCCTCGTTCGGCTCCATGATGATCGGGTGGAATGACTTGTCGAGGGCAAGTGTCTATGTGTATGTCGATTTTTCGTATGTGCAAAACGGTAGCCCGCAGGGGTATGTCAGCGTGTTCGCGTCCAATCAGTCGGAATTGCGCACGATCGACAGCCTGAAATTATTCAACCGGGAACCCGTTAACGTGAAAGTCCGGGTGGAAGACAAATACGGCAATTCAGCGCAGGCGAAAGACACGACCATTGTCCTGCTGACCGATGAAAAACTGCCCAAGGAGGGCTGGACGCTCCCGCCGGCAGGTACGGAAATCGGCGGGGTCAGGCAATGTGATGGCTTGAACCTGCCTTATATCATTGACGGATTGACGGAAGAAGATATCCTGAAAAATTTTTTCGTTACCGAGGCCGCCAATCCGTGGAACATTCTGATTGACCTGGGCGGGAGCTATGAACTGTCGCGGATTCTGACGCACCAGCGTTATTCGTGGACGGACAACAGCTTTCGGGGAGCATACTATCGCGGCGAGAATGTGCTGGCATACAACATGTACATTTGGGATGAGGAAACCGGTGCATGGGAAATTGTGTCGCGTCACAGTATTTATGTGCCGCTCGTCAAGCAGGAAGCCGATTACGTGACGCTGGGACATGCCGGCGACATGGCATACCTTTACCCGGGATTCCCCCAGTTCAGCAAACCGACGCGCTATTTCCGGCTGGAAGCCATCACGGGAAGATACATTTCGGAAATTACGCTGTTCGGGAGAAAACCCTGAGCCGCTCTCAGCAAATAAATGTTTAATTCAAAAATACAATAGAAATGAAAACAGATATAAAAAATCAAAATTCAAAAATACGTGTGACACTGGTGATGCTGGTGCTGTTTGCGGTATTGGCGGTTTCGTGCAGTGAAATCTACGACAATATCGCGGAGTATGTGACGAGCGAAAAAGTGTATTCCGACAAGTTAGACGGGGTTATCCGCGTACAGATCGGTTTCGAGCGGGTGGAAATAGACCTGATGGAGGCCGGCCGTATTCCTTCAAGCCAAATCCACATGGGGAAAGCCAAAAAGACGGTGATCGAATGTGCGGATTTTACGGAACCCGATCATCGCAGGGTGATCGACAGCGTCTGTTCGTGGGTGAATATCACCGGCCTTACCCAGCAGAAATTGTATAAATTCACCCTTTATACGGAAGATGAGTTCGGGAACCGGTCCAAGCCCATAACTGCGGAAGCCAAGCCTTATACATCCGAAAACCGCGATGCGCTGGAACTGCCGCCGCCCGGCATTACCGAATCCACTTCGGCCGTGCTGCTTGAATGGCAAGACCCGCTCTCGTCCAAAAGTTACAACTTTTTCCGGTATCGCTACGAATATACCGACAGGGACGGCATCGTGCATGACGGTGACGGCGACGGCGACATGCCCAGCTTCTTTGTGGAAAACGTCGCCTTAGGACAGAATATAAACATCCGCATGACCTGCCGGGTGGTTCCGAAACTGCCGGACGGCACGGGGAGAGACGTCCCCATTCTGGATACGCTCGACTGGCAAACGCAACTGCGGGTGAGCATATCATCCGACGCTTTACCCGCCATCTTCCTGAAGACGCCTGCCTCGGCAACCGTTTTGGGAGTAGCCGAAGACGGAGCGTTCCCGCAGACATTTTCATGGACGGACGTCCCGGAAGCCGGCGGCGATTATATCCTGAAAATCTCGAAAGATGCCGCTTTCCCGGAGGACGGAACGCTGTCGATCGCTGTCGGCGACAAGACCGAATACGAATTGGACAGGGAAACAGGCGCTTCGTTCCTCACGCGCTTCAAGCCTTTCCATGGCGGCCGATTAACCCTTTACTGGACAATAATTCCAACCACGCCAAGCGCTTCCATACGCACGCAGGCGCGCCAGTTTGCCGTCATGAGGCCGCAGCCGGCAGTGGCCGGCCGATGGCTCTTTGACGACCCCGACAACATGGTAAAGGCCACGGTCGGACAGAATCTGGTTCGCTTCGGGAGTGATTTCACCTTCGTGGAAGGCCCTGCGGCGAACAACCTGGCGATACGTGTCGGCAAAGGCAGTTACTTCAGATGTATCCATGACCTTGCGGCCGGCGATGGTAACAAAGTGAATGAATATACCATTATGTTCTATGTAAGCTATCCTCAAGCAGGGTGGCACGCATTGATGCAGACGAATCTCGTCAATAGCGATGATGCCGATTACTTCATCAATGCCAGCGGAAACATCGGCGTAGGAGATACAGGATATTCGTCAATTCGATTTCCTTCCGGTCAGTGGGGCCGGATAACTTTGTCGTTCTCTGCCGGGCTGGCAGCTAACAGTTTCCTGGACGGTGAACCGATTAGAGTCTCAGTAGGTGGCTCTCGCTTTGCTCTTGATCCGGCCGGTGTGTTGTTCTTCGCCGATGAAGACGGGGAAGACAATATAATCGACGTAGCGGAAATCGTCCTGTGGGGCACCGGACTGGATGAGTACGAAGTGTCGAAATATCTTTCAGAGAATGAATAATCCCTCTCCGAAACAACAGACTCTTTGATGATGAAAGCTTCTGCCGGCAGGCGCAGGAAAGCCTGCCGGCAGTCGTTTTCGATTCAAGGATTCGGTGGTGATGTAAACGCTGCCGTTTCCACAGGCGTTTATCGCTTGCGGATTACCTGCAGAAAAAGCGTTCTTTGACATATTGGTTTACACACTTAATTTAATTGAAAGTTGAAAGTTGAAAATTGAAAATGATTGTTTATCTTTGTAGCAATAATTTTCAACTTTCAATTAATTATGAAGAATTTGCCGATAGGAATACAGTCATTTGAAAAATTGCGTAATAAGGACTGCCTGTATGTAGATAAAACTAAAATTATCCACGAAATAATTTTGTCCGGAGATATTTATTTCCTTTCCCGCCCTCGCCGCTTCGGAAAGTCGATGCTCATCAGCACACTGGATGCGCTGTTCAGCGGGCGCAAGGAATTGTTTGAAGGTCTTTACATTTATGATAAATGGGACTGGTCGAAAAACAATCCCGTTATCCGGATTGACTGGACGGCTGTCAAGCATGATACGCCGGAAGAAATAGAGAACAGTTTATCTGTCTGGTTAAAAATTGAAGCGCGCAAAAATGAAATTACACTGTTTTCCGAATACGCTTCAGACTGCTTCAGAGAGTTAATTACGGAGCTGCATCGCAAGACCGGCGAAAAGGTGGTTATTTTGATAGATGAATACGATGCGCCGATACTGGATGTAATGAGTAAATCGCCGACAGAACTGAAAGCCATTCAAGAGTCGCTTCAAAGCTTTTACAAAATCCTGAAAGCGACCGACGAACATTTACAGTTTATCTTCCTGACCGGCGTTTCCAAATTTGCCAAGCTCTCGATTTTCTCAGCGCTGAACAGTCCCAAAGATATTACCATGGACGAGCGATACACAAGCTTGTGCGGATACACACAGGAAGAACTGGAACATTATTTTTCGGAACATATTGATGCAATGGTAGCGAAAGAAGGAGTCACCCGTGAAAACCTGTTAGACAAAATCCGCCGGTGGTATGACGGTTATACATGGGATGGCAAAACGGCGGTTTATAACCCGTATTCCACACTGTCGATGTTTGATACCCGAATAATTTCCAATTACTGGTTTGCCAGCGGAACGCCGACGTTTTTGATTGAACAGCTCAAAAAGCGCGAACAGACAGATTTGGTGCTCGAACCTTTCGAAGCTTCAGCCAAGATATTCGACAGTTTCGACCCTGCCCATATCGAAAATATTCCATTGCTGTTTCAAACCGGCTATCTGACCGTCAAAAGTATGCAGGCAACGGAAGAAGAGCCGAAATATA
>JAISCL010000175.1 GCA_031265585.1 Tannerella sp.
CATGGCAGGGTGGAAACCCGCAGGTGTTCGGTTATAAGCGACCTTTCCCTGATAGAATCCAAAGAAGAATGGACAGGATTGAAGAGCCCGGTAAAAATAGAATCGGAACGTTACATCAAAAGTACCGGCAAGACGGAAAATGAAATCCGCCTTTATATCAGCAGTCTTCAAGCCGGTGCCGGATTGATAAACCGGTCGGTACGTGCCCGCTGGGGAGTTGAGAACTCTTTGCATTGGGCGCTTGATGTGGGCTTCAATGAGGATAACAGCCGTAAGAGAACCGGATTTGCCGCACAGAACTGTTCGCTGCTCAACAGGATCGCACTGAATCTGTTGAAAAACGAAAAAACGACTAAGGTGGGCGTAAAGGGAAAGAGACTCAAAGCAGGATGGGACAACAATTACCTGATGAAACTGATCAAAAATTAGATGCGTTTGCCCTGGAATAAGGTTAATTCTTTTTTTTGAGGCGCTAGGATAAAAAAACGGGACAGTATTTCATAACACATCGTTCAATTGTGGAAAAAAACCGGATAATGTTTTTAACGGTTATGTCGCAAAGGTGATCTTTTTCCATAACAATCAAAAAAAATTGCTTCATGCTTTTTTCCATGGCGCCTCAAAAAAAAATTAACCGGGGCAATTAGCCGTTCATTTTAACTTTCCGATGACAAGCACCGGATTATCATCTTCGTCCACGCTATTGATCAGGGAGGAGATCCGGTCTTTCACACTTTTTTTCAGGTTGGGGCTGTTTATGATCTTGCCCAAGTCTTCAAGTAATTTGAATGATTCGTAGCGGACGATCAGGTAATCGTTGTCGCACATGAAATAGTTCACATCCAGGCCTCCGAGAAAATCATTTTTTGTCTTATAATAATTTGCCTGCTTTGTTTTTTTATTGACTATAATACTGGGGTTTGACAGCGTGATATAATAATCCGGCAGTTCCCGGTAAATACAAAAGGCATCCGATTCAAACCGTGTATGATATGCAGGTATCAGTTTGTTTGATGCCGGATCGTAGTTGAATAAGGTATCTAAATTCGTATAATGAATGGAGTAGGTATCTTTATTGTGGAAGACAAACAGTTCACCATCGTAACTGTTCGCATATAAATCCTCTGTTGCAGGGATTGCCTGAATCAATTCACCGTCCAATTTTTGTTGGAAAACAAATACTTCCCGATTTGTGACCGGCATGGAAAAGACCGTGATAACATCGTCTTCAATATAAAATGACGCTTTGTCGAGGCTTTGGAAATGCAATGGAATGTCGTCACAGGGATTCCCTTCAAGGTCATAATTAAGCAACCGGTTCACCCTGGCAAATTCCATCAGGCGGATGCGATTGTTTTTTTCATTGATAGCGGAGCATATCAGTGTCCTGTATTCATGAGGCCCCTGTCCTATTTGCCCGATTTCCGTAATAAATTTACCTTTCCTGTCAAATAATTTGTACGGACGGCGATCCTGTTCCAATACACCGATCAGCCCGTCCGTCACAACCACTTTCCAGATATTCTTCACAAGGCAACTGTCGTGCGTTTCCAGCGGCACAATTTCAACAGACTCTACCAGTTCGCTCAGCAAAAGGTCTTTTACTTCGCGGTTCAGCTTGCCGGCATCGCAGACCAGCATCTTGTGGCCGTTTACGGTTTCTTCATAAACGGCTTCCTCGTTGCATGAGAATAAAAACATGCAGCATAATCCTGTTAAATAAGTTTTATAGTTCATAGGAAATAGATATTAAATTTCTCGTGTGTTGTCTGCTTTTTTATCGGTTTTGCCCGGCTAATTTTTGCTGCCATTTCCAGGCGGAGCGAAGGGTGTCTTCGAGGGTTTCTTGGGCTTTCCAGCCGAGGACTTCGTTTGCGTGTTTCGGGTTGGCCCATACTTTTTCGATGTCTCCTTCGCGGCGGCCTACGATCATGTGGGGCACTTTTACGCCGGTCGCCTTTTCGAATGTGCGGATCAGTTCGAGGACGGAGACGCCGTTTCCGGTTCCGAGGTTGAATATTTCGAGGTGATCTTTCGACCGGTCGCCGAGCATGCGGTCGATGGCTGTTACGTGCGCCCTGGCGAGGTCTACCACATTGATGTAGTCACGCATGCAGGAGCCGTCGGGAGTGTTGTAGTCGTCGCCGAATACATTCAGCACGGGTCGGATGCCTGCGGCGGTCTGTGTCAGAAACGGGATGAGGTTTTGGGGTACGCCGAGCGGCAGTTCCCCGATTTCGGCGGACGGATGCGCTCCGACAGGATTGAAGTATCGTAGCAGGATGCTTTTAAAAGGCGCTCCTGCATGGATCGTATCGCGGATTATTTCCTCACTGATCTGTTTCGTGTTTCCGTAAGGGGATAAGGCCGGTTTGATCGGCGCGTCTTCGGTAACGGGCAGGATATCAGGCTGTCCGTAAACCGTGCAGGAGGAGGAAAACACGAGTCCCCGGATGTTATATGGAGGCATCAGTTCCAGCAGGTTGATGAGCGATACCAGATTATTGCGGTAATATAACAGGGGTTTCTGCACGGATTCACCGACGGCTTTGCTCGCAGCGAAGTGAATGATTCCGGCGATGCCCAGATGGTCTGCAAGTACCTGTTCAACGCCTTCCCTGTCGTTGCAGTCCGTTTGTGAAAAGACGGGGCGCGTGCCTGTGATCTTTTCAATTCCGTCAAGGACACGGATGTTTGAATTTGACAGGTTGTCTATAATAACAACTTCGTAGCCTGCATTCTGAAGCTCTACGGTCGTGTGCGAACCGATGTATCCGGTACCGCCGGTAACTAATATTTTTCTTGTCATAAGGATATAATATTTTCGCAAAGGTAAAGTCTTTTATTATATGCAACCCATATATCCTTATAATTAACAATTATTTAACGGAATTATATAACCAGGTTGTATTTATTTTTGTTGAATCCGCCGGATCTACACATCCGATAAAAATGGGTCTTTAACAACCATAAATGTTAATTTTTTATACTCCCCTGTTGTTTTTTTTTCTTGCAGTAACAAAAAAATACTTTATCTTTGCCGCGATTAAAAAATAAGAGTGGTTACTAACTCATGTTACGCCATCAGAAGAATGCAAATAAAAAAAGGGATAGTATCTTTGTTTGATGGAACAGCTATTAGATTTATACACGGATTATTTATTGAGCATTACAGGCATTACAACAGCAACAGGTTTATCCCGCTTGCTTGAGGGAGAATTATCGCATGATAAAATAAGCCGTTTGCTGTCGGGACATGACTTTACGTCAAAAGATTTATGGCAGCATG
>JAISCL010000189.1 GCA_031265585.1 Tannerella sp.
TAAATCATGAGTACAAACAATGCAACTGTCAACATTTTACCGCCTCAAAGAGGCGATGAAGAAACGTTTGTGGTACAGAATCACAGGTGTCCGGACTGCAACGGGCGCGGATATCTGATTACGACAGAAAAGGGAGAAACGGTACATAAAGGATGCCTGCGATGTGATTCTACCGGCAGGCTACGGGCGAAAGTGTTTATTGAATGGCAACCGGACTGTGACTGATATGGTACGTGAAGATATAAGCATAAAAATAATATCTCCGGTGCTGGCAGATATTAAGACGGAAAAGAATGAGTTCTCAATCCATACATCCGGAGATATGTATGTTTCAACGGACACGAAGCTGGAAATGTGCATGCTTGATGAAATGGAGAAATCTAAAATAGTGACGGTAGAACGGTATCAGGTAACTGAAAACGGCAGGGTTCTGTTATACATGACAAAGCGTTTCGGTTTTACGCTGTATAAATTTATTGATACGATGGTATTCATAATCGAAAAATACAATCTGTAATGCCGGACTACACATCACATTTGGCCAGGAACTGGGACTGGTGGAAACTGTATAGGGAAAAACTCGGAGAACGGGAGTTGTCGGAGTTCACGAACCGGGTGTACAGGCTTTTTATAAAAATGAAGCCCGGATCCTTTTTCTCCATCGAGAAAAACGTAACGGAAAAAAACCGGGATCTTTTTATCAAAATGTGCTGCATGTTTATTGACGAAACCCGTCACTCGCCTCTGTCTCCGCATGGATACTATGAGTTGACCGCGGATTGCACCCTGTTAAAACATGTAGAATTAATTCAAAACAGCCCTTTATTGAATGGTAACAACAGAAGATATTTACAAAAAGACAAACAACGGTCTTGACATCATCTACTACTTTTATCCGCAGGCTCGCGAATGTGTAGAAGGCTCGGCCAAACACTTTAAAAAGCGTTTCGACGAACGGACAGCATCGGCGACAGTGAAGCAGTTCAGCGGTGTCTGGAAAGTAACGGACTTCGGTGATGACGGCCGGGCCATTTCGCCGGTCGACATCTGTATGCGGGAAAAGAATCTGAGTTTTACGGAGGCCCTGTTTTTCCTTGCCCGCGAATTTAATGTCGATGACAATATCATATCAAAAGATATCAACAAAGCCAAAATTCAGCAACGTCCCGCTACGGAAGATGAAGAAGATGGACACTTCAGTTACGAACTGAACGGTGAATTTACGAAAACGGAACTGCTCCTGCTCGGCCCAAAGGTTCGTCAGTCCGATTGCGACGCACTGAGTTGGAATTCAGTCAAATGGTATTCCATAACTAAAAAAGGAGAAACAACCGTTATCACCGCGACGGAGACATATCCGGTCTTCATGCGTAAATGTCAGTTTTACGAGCCGGACGGGAAAACGCTCAATCACTTTTATAAAGTCTATCAGCCACTGAATCCGGATAAGGGGTTCCGGTTCTTTTATAAAGGAGAAAAGCCGCAGAAGTATGTGAATGGACTGTTTGAACTGAAGGCGTTTTATAAGAAGTATAATGAACAAAAGGAAAATGACTGGGAGTCATCTGAAAAAAGAAAAGATAATGAGACGTTTAAACCTGAAAAAATACCGGAAGCGTTCGTCTGTTCCGGCGAACGGGACGCGATGTGTGTCCATTCCCTGAATCATTTGCCTTTATGGTTTAATTCCGAAACGTATAATCTGTCTGAAAGTGAATATATGGAAATCTCCCGGTATGCAGACCGGATATACAACATTCCGGATATTGATTCTACCGGTATCCGGCGCGGTATAGAACTTGCATCCAAATATATTGACATCTATACGGTCTGGCTTCCGGAACACCTGAAAACATACAGGGACCGGCGCGGCTATCCCCGCAAAGATTTCCGTGACTTCTGCGAAATATGGCCGGAAAAAAAACGGTTTCAGGATTTGCTGAACATGGCCATGCCGTTCCGGTTCTGGGAGTACAGGAAAAACGAAAAAGGCCAGCGGCGTCTGGATCTTGTCACCGACTACGCGATGCACTTCCTTCGATGCAATGGGTTTCATAGCCTGGAGGATAAAAACGCAAAATCCGGGAAAATGTTCGTCCGGATCGAAAACAATATCGTCCGGGAAATAAAGGGAAAAGACATCCGGGCGTACTTCCGTAAATTTGTGCGTGACAGGTATATGCCGATAGATGTCCGCGACCTTATAAACAATACGGCAAAGTTATCGGAAACATCGCTTGACAATCTGGATGAAATAGAAGTGGATTTCACAAATTATACATCCGGGTCCCAGTTCTTTTTCTTTAAAAATGCAATATGGGAAGCCTCTTCCGAAAAGATTACCGAACATAAGGGAACCGTTGACCGGCATGTGTGGGAAAATGAATTAATGGATCACCATGTAAAACGGCTGGATCCGGCGTTTGATATAAGGAAAACCCAAACGGAAGACGGACAGTTATCCTGGGACATCGGCATTTCGGAAACCCATAACAGCAATTTCTTCCGTTTCCTGATCAACGCAAGCCGCATGTTCTGGCGCAAAGAACTCGAAAACCCCCGCCTCTCCCCCGAAGAACTCGAAGAATACCGTAAAAAGTATAAGTTTGTAATCGACGGCCCGGAACTGTCCGAAACGGAAATAGCCGAACAGAAGCATCATCTGGTCAATAAAATCTTCTGCCTTGGCTATTTGCTGCACCGCTATAAGGCCGCAAACCGCGCCTGGTGCATCTATGCAATAGACAACAAGGAAGGACGCATAGATGAAAGCAATGGCGGTACAGGGAAATCGTTCTGTTTTAACGCGCCGCGCCTGTTCATGCAATCCGTAACGCTTTCCGGACGGACCCCGAAACTGGCCGAAAACAAACACATTTTTGAAAATGTAACAGAGCATACGAAATATATCCTTGTGGATGATTCCGATTCATCCACACCGTTTAATTTCTTCTTCGATGCCATAACTGGCGACCTGACCGTTAACCCGAAAAATACGAAATCATACACGATCCCGTTCGGGCGGTCTCCGAAATTCTGTATAACCAGTAATTACGTATTGCGCAACATCGACCCGTCCACAGCGCGCCGTGTCCTGTACGCTGCATTTTCAGATTATTATCACCAAAAAACGGATGATAACGGATACAGGGAAACCCGGACCATATTCGATGACTTTCAAAAGAACCTTTTCGAGGAAGGGTATACCGAAGATGAATGGAATGCGGATATCAACTTCCTGGTTGAATGTTGCCGGTTTTACCTGTCTGTAATCAAAGATAATGTCAAGCTGCAGCCGCCGATGGCGAACGTCATCAGCAGGAATTTACGCGGAATCATGGGAGATGCCTTCCTTGACTGGGCTCAGGTCTATTTCAACGAACAGTCCGGAAACTGCAACAAACTGCTTCCACGCCAGGAAGCCTTTGATGACTTCAAAACCGTCTCCGGCCTGACGAAATGGACTCCAAATAAATTCACAAAAGCCATAAAGGCCTATTGCAGCTACAACCGGAACATCATCGCTCTTGATCCGGAAGAACTCCAGGGCGCTGATGGCCGCATCGTTAAACAGTACAACGGCAAAACTACAGTAATGTTCTATGTTCAGACAAAGAAAAAACTGGATATCGAACCTGAATATAAAGAATCCTCCGAAGGGTTAAACGAAACAGTAACCGGTTTACCCTTTTAATTCTAAACTGACTAATAACAAAATAAATGATTATGAACATCAATGAATTTCTAAAAAAGTTTTTACCTGATTACGAGGCGAAAAAACAAGCGTGCCACCCGGATGAAGAATTTTACACAGGTGTTACATTTAAGGACAAGCATTTCCCCGAAGCCCTGCAAAACTTCGCAGACCGGATATGCGAAGAACAGAGAGGTAGTTGCAGAATAGCCTACCGACGCTTTGCGGACGATTATTATGAAGGTGGATATGACTATGATCTTTATCTCACAATAAGAGATTGCGAACAGCCAGAAATTGATAGGTTATGAAAACAGTTAAAGAAGCGGCAACAGCATACGTTAATGCACATTGCTTTTCTAAGGACGTAGGAATTACCCACTGGCGATACATCGAATTAAAGTAACTAATTATGAAACTGACAGACAGCAGCCTAATGCCATTCGGGCGGTACAAAGGAGAGAAAATGGCAAATGTTCCGGCACGGTATCTTATGTGGCTATATGACAATAAGAAGTGCAACGATGATGTAAAGGGCTATATTGAGGACAATATGGATGTGTTGAAGGCAGAAATCAAATGTGACAGAAATGGTGAAACATGAAATCCCCCCCCCCCCTCAAAACGGCAAAGCGTAGAGCAAACTTACTCTACCGGCTGCGGAAAAAAGGCGTGCGATGCAACACGCGAGAAAGAACGATCTACTGCCCCCAAGGGCAGACTCCTGACATGATATGTCAGATAAAGCGACTAAGAACAGAGTATAATTTTATGGTACAATTTGAATGGATTTAAATATAAAAAACTATGAAACTGAAAGAATTCAAAAAACTGTTTAAAGGACTTCCGGCGGACACGGAAATAATGCTGGTTGCGGACTGGACGGTGACAGGTGTGAACGGCGCTCCGCTTCTCTGTGATGCAAACCGCATTGAGATTGCGTGCGATGAGCCGCAGGGGATCGGTGATGAAGGGCGCGAGTACGCGTATATTTTCAATGATCCGGATTATGGGAACGATTAAAGAAAAGACAAGGAGGTACGCGCTTAACCGCAAACAGTAATCAATAAAAACATTAGTAATCAAAATGAAAAGGCAGATTAAATTTCGCGGAAAGCGAACAGACACAGGAGAATGGGTATTTGGCCTTTACTTCACCACCCCGCTCACGGCAGAATACGACATCAAGCCGGAAAACGGCGCCTTTTTCGATTGCGGCAGAGGCACTCGCCGGCATGTAATCGCAGATGAAAACGGCTGTGTATTTGACGTAATTCCCGAAACCGTCGGACAGTTCACCGGGCTTTGCGACGCAACCCGCTGGGAGGACTTGACCAAAGAAGAAAGGGGCAGATGGGCATTTGACGGAACCATACAAGGCGAGTGGAAAGGCAGGGAAATATATGAAGATGATATAGCAAAATGGATAGATTCGGACAGGAATGAACGTATTGATACTGTGAGTTGGCGAAACGGAGGGATGATACTTTGCAATAACTGGTATACCGTAGGAGCATATTTATCTAACAGGCTTAAAATCATCGGCAATATCCATGATAACAAAGATTTATTAACAACAAAATAAAACGATTATGACAGAAAAAGCAGAAATTTTAGGACGCCGGTTTGCATACCCGTATTCGGTGACAGAGAATGAATTCCCGATTGCGTATTCGCAGGAAGGCTTAACCAAGCGCGAATACTTTTCCGGGTTGGCAATGCAGGGCTTGCTGTCAGCCCCTCACATTGCCGAATGATGATTGCGTACGATGAGCCGCAGGGGGTTGGTGATGGCGGACGTAATTACGCGTATATTTTTAATGATCCGGATTATGGGAACGATTAAATAAATAAAAACATGAGTACAAAACAGTTACCGCTCGTTACATACGGGCAGGCGAAAAGATTAAAGGAATTGGGATTTGACTGGGAATGTATTAGCAGGTATTCTTTTAAGAAATTAAAAAACAATCAGGAAAGAGTAATGATTGCGCATCCTAACATTGTGGATTGGAATACAAGGTCAGATATGTATGGATGGAATTTTATTTCCGCCCCAGCCGTCGCACAAGCACTCAAGTGGATAAGGGATGAAAAAGGAATTATCTGTGGAATAGACAGGTATGCAAGCTACGAACATACGTGCGGCTGGTGGCTTGATAATAGAAATATTAAGCGCTATGCAGATGCTTTCATTACTTACGAAGGCTCCGAATCAGCATTATTAGACAAATTACTAACCATATTAGAAAAGAAAAAATAAAATGAGACAAATCAAATTCAGAGGTAAGAAAACAAACACCGGAAAATGGGTGCAGGGCGGAATTGCTTTTAATGAAGATCGCTGTTTTATTGCATTATGCACAGGATACAGTGAATTGACAGATGTTTCCAAGTTTATTGGTGTTGAAGTCATCCCCGAAACCGTCGGGCAGTTCACCTGGATTTGCGACAAAACCGGAAAAGAAATCTACGAGGGAGATATAATAAAAATCCGGTTCGTCAATAATGTCAATATTCCTGTAAATATTGGAGTAGTTGAATTTAGCCACGGCGGTTTTCTATTAAATAACAGCACTGTAAACAGTTATCGCGATTATGAAACATTTGAAGTCATCGGCAACATCCACGAGAACAAAGATGAATGATATGAAAAAAACAATAAAGATAGGCTCAAAACCAATCAAAGATATACAAATTGATGATCTTATAGATATAGCGCTGATAGAAGGTGTTTGTTGTAATATGGATCGCTTTGGAAGACCGGTTTGTGCCGGCTTTGACTGTACAATGTTTTCTACTGCGGTAGTTCTTGAATTTTATCAGGAGAAAATTTCCGATGGCGTGCAAAGTGATAAAATTGAGTTGTTTTTTTTGCATGAAGATCTTAGTTTTCACTATACCTATAGAGGACGCTCTTCAGGAATTAAAAGATTGAGTATCGAGTCTATAAAGTTTCTTCTTCAGAAAGGATATGATTTACCGGTTTATTAAAAACATTAGGAATATTCACATGAAAACAGATAATTAACAAATTAAAAACAAACAGCTATGATAGAAAAAACAAAAAAAACAGGCGCACAAACAGTAGAAGAATTTATGCAAAAAAACAAGTCTGAGATTGAAGAGTTAGGGAAACGCATTACCGACATGATGGAAAATGGTGGAATAAACGTGTTGAAATTCGAGGCGGGATACACAGCGGAAAGAAAGATTCAAATAAACTTTGAGGCAAAAAAATGAATAACATTCAACTGCTGTACATCGACCTCTTTTGCGGCGCCGGCGGCACGTCCACCGGGGTTGAAAGTGCCGGGATAAAGGGCTTAAAGATCGCCAAAGTCATAGCCTGCGTAAACCATGACAAAAACGCCATCGCCAGCCATGCCGCCAACCATCCCGACGCGCGGCACTACACGGAAGATATCCGGACGCTCGACCTGTCGGATTTACTTGCACACGTCACACGCATGAGGCAGGTATATAAAAACGCAAAAGTCGTATTATGGATATCCGCCGAATGTACCTCGCACAGCAACGCCAAGGGCGGAACGTCGCGCGACGCCGACAGCCGTTCTCTTCCCGAAGAAATGTACCGGTATATTCAGGCAATAAACCCGGAAATCATTCAGGTTGAAAATGTAAAAGAGTTTCTGGATTGGGGGCCGTTAATTATAAAAGTTGTGCGGAATAAAAAAACGAAAGAAGAACTTTACTGCCCGCTTGATATTAAACGGGAAAAGAAAAAGAGAGGCCGGAAGCAGGTCATACATATCCGCCCGACATGGATGCCGGATCCGAAATATAAAAAAACATACTACAACCGGTGGATTAGCGAAATAAAGAGTTACGGATATCACTATGATCACAGAGTGCTCAACGCCGCCGACTACGGGGCATATACAAGCCGGAACAGGTACTTCGGCATATTCGCCCGTGACGAAAAATACATCGCATTCCCAAAACCGACACACTCCAAAGACGGAAAGACGCTCCCGCGCTGGAAGTCCGTCAGTGAAGTGCTGGATTTTTCCGAAGTGGGCGAATCAATATTCGGAAGAAAGAAAAACCTGTCGGAGAACACCCTCAAACGGATCCACTCCGGACTGGTCAAATTCGTCGCCGGCGGCCGGGAAAATTTCCTGGTAAAATGGAACTCCATGCATGCAAACGGACAGTACTCCGCCCCATCGGTAGATGATCCGGCGCCTGCCGTCACATGTCAGAACAGGTTAGGCGTAGCCAGTATCCGGTTCCTGCAGCAAAGGAACAGCGGCAGGCCCAAATCAAAAATTATCGGCGTCGACCGGCCCTGCAGAACGGTCACGGCTACCGGCGGCAATCAGGAATTGGTACAGGTCCGGTTCCTGTCAAAATATTTCTCCGGTCATCCGGACAGTAAAAACATCAGCATCGACGGCCCGGCACATGCAATCAAGTGTAAGGACAACCACTCTTTAATAACCTGTCCGTTTCTTGCCGGCTATTACGGAAACGGCGATAACATAAGCAGCGTAAACAGCCCGTCTCCAACCGTCACCACAAAAGACAGACTTGCCTTGATCCGTCCCCGTTTCATTGTAAATAATTATTCCGGAGGCGGTCAGACATCCGCTTTAAATAACCCGTCACCGGCCATAAAAACGAATCCGAATCAAAACATCGTATCCTGCCGGATGATCGATCAGCAGTACGGACAGTCCAAACCGGCAAGCGTCGACGCTCCGGTCGGAGCGTTAACAAAGAATCCCAAATTCAGTCTTATCGAAGCAAAATGGATCATGAACAGCAACTTCAACAATACAGGACATTCGGTTAATCAGCCTGCACCGGCTATTTGCGCCTCCCGCCGCCATCATTACCTGATGAACCCGCAATACAGGTCGGCAGGTTCCGGCATCAACAATCCCTGTTTTACACTGATTGCCCGGATGGACAAAAAACCGCCTCGTTTGATATCAGCGGTTGAAGGCGCAGCGGCCATCCTGATATACGGAAACGATTCGGAGATGACCAAAAAAATCAAAGAGTTTATGGCCTTATACGGAATCGCCGACATCCTTATGCGCATGTTGCTGATCCCGGAACTGACATCCATCATGGGATTCCCGAAGAACTACAAACTCACCGGAACCAAAACCGAGCAAAAAAAATACATCGGCAATGCCGTCGAAGTGAATATGGCAAAAGCCATGTGTGCAGCAACAGGCGAAGTATCATTAAAAGAAAATACGGCAGCATGAGGACTCCCATCACATACTATGGCGGTAAACAGCGTATAGCTCCGGAAATCATCTCCATGATGCCGGCGCATAAGATCTACGTTGAACCCTTCTTCGGAGGCGGAGCCGTATTCTTCCGGAAGCAAAAAGCCGGCATAGAAGTCATCAACGATCACGACAACAGCCTGATCAACTTTTATTCGTGCGTACAAAACCGCTTCGATGAACTGCAGCATCTTATTTCACAGACACTGTATTCCGAAGCGATGTATTATCGCGCAAAAGATATATGGAACGGCCGTACCGAAGCGAACGACATCGAAAAAGCCTGGGCCGTCTGGCTGATCACGAACGGATCGTATGCCGGCAGCATGCACGGCGGCTGGAAATGGTGCAACGGAACCACCGGCGGTCACACCGGAACCTTCATCAAGGGAAAACGGGAAGAATTTGCGGAGCGTCTCCACCGGCGGCTGGACAATGTGCAGATTTCCTGCCGGGATGCACTCCGCGTCATTCATGACCGGGATACTCCGGAAACATTCTTCTATCTTGACCCGCCCTATCCCGGATGCGTTCAGCAGCACTATTCCGGATACACGCATGAGAACCTGGAAGAGCTGCTCCGGATCCTGACAGCAATAAAGGGAAAATTCATCCTGTCAAACTACTGGAACGGTATCCTCCGGGAATATACGGAGGCGAACAGCTGGAACTTCCGGGAAATCGAAGTGGATTTAAGGATCACAAACCTGGGCCGCGGAACCCGCGAAAAGAAAACGCAGTACCGTACCGAAGTGCTTATCTATAACTACACAATACCGAAAGGATTATTTAACTGATAAATAAAAAAAACGATGGAAAAATTTAAAGGAACAAAAGAAAAATGGGTAATAACGTCAAATGAGTTATTCGTAAACGACTGGCACGTTTTAGGGAATGGAGGACAAAAGGTAAATGACAGATTCGTCGTTGTGGGATACTGTCCGTGTTGTCCGAACACGACAAAAGAACAGTCACTCGCCAATGCCCGGCTCATCGCTGCCGCTCCCGAATTGCTGGAAGCGCTGCAGGAATTAATGGAAGCAGTAGACGGCTTACCCGCATTGACAGCATCCCAATATGAAAAGGGATGTCTTGCAATCAAAAAAGCCCTGGAAGGATGAAAATAACAGTCGAAATATGCCTGGCAATATGGAAGAAACAATAAAAAAAGGAGATACGGTCTCCGTTTCTGCAACCCTAACCGGTTATGGAGATTTAACCGGCCATGTGACGGATATCAGTAAAAAGCATGGATTAATCACAGTCCGGTATACTGCAGAATCCTCGATCATTGCAAATCCGGACAGGGGTATTTGCGGTAAAGCGCATTTCTTCAGGAAACTTTAAAATTGACAGTTGAACATATAATTGGAAATTTAACATAACAAATATGGAAGAAGAAAAAAGAGAAAGATGTCGGTGTCCCCGCTGCAAAAACGAACACGACTTTTCAGAAAGAGTGAGCATTGAAGACGGAAAAGGAATAGGACGGGCATTAGTCTGTCCCCGATGCTTATGCCGTTCATATTACGACATAACAGAATATGACTTTCAATATTGCACCGGATATCCGGTGATTGACATCTGCCCACGCAGAGACAAATGCCTTCTGGTAGAAAATAAAAAAAGAGACAATCCGTCGCAACTCAGCAAATTACGTGTCAGGCACTACACAAAAAGAGCATTGAAAAACTGTAAATATTTTATACCATCAGCATGAAACGGATATTCATCATTGACGGCTTCGAAAAAGAAGCCCCGGCGCAGCTAAAAGAGACTCCGGCCAAAGGAACAGTCGTGTATTACAACACCGGGCTGTATCAGGTCTCTGAAATTATTTACCGCTTTGAAGATAATATTATTACAATCCATTTATCTGTACTGTACAATGAAAAAAAGATGGATTAGCGCAAGTGTAAAACCTGTATGGACCGGTTTTGCCTGGTTTGGGAAACTTAAACTGAAACATGTAAAAACGGGTAAAACTGTTACAGTTAATGCGTCAGGTGTTTATTGTGATAACGGTAAAAATATGGAATTTAAGATATCTAACTGGGATGAAAACAGGAATCTTGACGATTATGATATCACACATTATATCACGCGCCCGGACAAAGTCCCAAACTTATTTAATACCCGGATCCCGCTTTTTCCGGAGCAAATCAAACAATAAACCCGCGCGGCAGCGCACGGACTATGGCATCCACTATTGAATCAGGCGACAGCCTGATTCGGTAGTGGATGTTTCCCTATTTCCGTTATCTATTTAAATCCTTTCTAATCAATATTTAAAATGACAGTGGGACAGATTGATGTCATTTTTGTAAAATCAAATCCCCCGCACCCCCTGAAATCGAAAAAAAAACAGATAGCGCGAAAATCGAAAAAAAATTTCAGAAAACAGCGTCCAACAGTCCAACAGTCCAACACGGAAATATTTTTCAAAACATAAAGTGCTATATATTATATATATATATTCTTTTAATAATATATATATGTTGGACACAGGCCTGTAGTTTTGTTGGACGCTGTTGGATGTGTTGGATTTGACGGTTTCTGTTGCGGTTGGTTAATTTGGGGTGCTCCGTCCAACAAAATGCCCCCTGTTGGACGAAAAAAACACCGTCCAACACTGTTTTTAACGTCTAATATTTGTTTACTTATTTGATAATTAATAAATTTGCAGGGACTGATTTTTTTTGTTGGACGGTTGGACGGTTGGAAGCGAAAATCAATAAAAGGCACAGTCAAATAATTTTTTAAAGGAAAAACGATGATAACGACAAAAATTAAAATGACCCCTTATCTCGCCGAGTATTTGGTGTCAAAACTGAATAATTATTCACTTGAACCCTTTTCCATTCCGGATGATACGGATCTTTACCATCTGATCTGGAAACTGATGGCGCGCCGGCCCGCAGGCGTTTCGCCGAACGACGAAGGAAATATCACAATCATACTCCCGCAC
>JAISCL010000261.1 GCA_031265585.1 Tannerella sp.
CCTATCAGCAGCTTAAATTCGTCCTTCTGCAACTCGTACCGCCCCGAACTTTCCGAGAGGTTGACGTCGCTTTGCAGGGCGTTGATTTCCGTCACCAGCAGGTCGCCTTCGGGGATATTGCCGGTCTCGAACTTGAGCTTGGCGATGCGCAAAGCCTCCTGCGCATTGCTGAGCAGTTCCTCGTTGATTTGCTTCTCGTAGGCGGCTTTATATACACCGTAGAATCCTTGCGTGACGCTGTACACAATATCCATCTGCGTGCGGGTGAAAAACAACTCCGAGCGCTCGTATTGATATTGCGCCACCCGCAGGTTTTCGCGCAACTTGTTTTTCGTGAACACCGGCTGGTCGAAAATCAGCCCGAACTGGCTGTAGGCCTGCTGGCGCTGGAGCGTGGAATAGTCCTGTGCGAAAGTGGCGCGGAGGTTTTCGTGATACAGGTTGCCCGACAGCGCGAGGTTGCCGCCCGTGGGCAGCACGTAGGTAAACCGCAGGTCGCCGCCAAGCCGTATGGAACTCGTGGAATTGTACACCGGCAAGTCGTTGGTCTGCGCTATGGCCGAGACCTGTTCGTCCCACGACGGCGCGTAGAGGTTCATATCCAGGCGAGGCTTGAACTGCGCCTTATAATACAGGTATTCGTATCGCATGGCAGTGCGCGCCTCGTCGTTCGACCGGACGACGTAGCTGTCCTGCAAAGCGATGCGGATGGCCTGCTCAATGGTCAGCATGGTCTTCTGCTGCGCATACCCCAATGATGAAATCAGTATTCCCAAAACAGGTAAAATAAATCGTATGTTCATAAGCAATTCAATATCTACGCCATTCAAATATGCAAATATAATGCCAATCGTTATAACATACTAATAACGATTAGCCTACACAAGAATCACAGGGGTATTATGGGACAAAATGGGTAAATAGTCACCCAATTGGTGGGCAAATAGTTACCCATCACCCGCCGATTATCGTGTGAAGGCGATTTATTTTGTTTTATTTGTGCTGTTATGAAATAAAAACCATATATTTGCATGATGTAAAAAACGATATGATGACGTTGCTATCGAGAAGAAATTTTATCCGGACAGGCGGCATGACGCTTGCTTCCGGACTGCTTGCAGGCCGGATACCGGCAATGGCGGGAACCGGATATTCGCCCTCCGACCGATGGGCGACCGAAGGTATTCCCGTTGATAAGAAATTAGACCCCGCATGGGTCAGGTCGCTGTACGGACGCGGTGTTCCGACCGTTTACGCCAAGTCGCGGAACGAATTGCGGTATATCGGCATGCCTGTCGGCGGCATCAATGCCGGAGGCGTCTATCTGGGCGGCGACGGACGCTTGTGGCTGTGGGATATTTTTAACGACAATCGCGAAGGTGTCGTACCGAAATTGGCTCTCGGTCCTCACAGGTACGTCTGTGCAAGCCACGGCGCCTGCTATGTGGAGCCGGCGCAGAATGTGCGCCCCTTAGACCAGGGTTTCGCCTTCCGGTTCGAGTATGGCGGGCAAACTGTCGTCAAATCACTCAGAGAACCGGACTGGGATGAAATACTCTTCGAAGCCGGCTATCCTGTCGGGACAGTTCGTTACATAGACAAGTCATTGCCTGTGGAAATTACCCTTCGCGCCTTTTCGCCCTTCATCCCGCTGAACGAAGATGATTCGGGACTTCCGGCGACCATACTCTCGTTTACTTTTAAAAATACCGGGACGGATGCCGTCAAAGTAACCGTAGCAGGCTGGCTGGAAAACAAAACCGGCATTTCTTCCGCAAACGAAGCAAGAGGCTCCGGCGGTGCGACAATTTGTCGCCGCAGCAATAAGGTGGTGCGCCAAATGGGATTAGTCGCCGTCGACGAAAGTCTGACGCTTCTGGAGAGAGCGGAAGAACTGCAACAGCGCCCCGATTTCGGCGCCATGTGCATCGCTGCGCTCAATACGGACGTCCGGGCATACGCTTCCGTCGATACCGGGAATCTCTCCGCCCTGTTCGACAGCGAGCCGGCGGATGAAATGCACAAGCCGGTGCAGGAATCGCTGACCGGAGCGGTACAGACCACGCTGAACCTGTCTGCCGGCGGCGTGGAAACGATTGCGGATTTTGTCGTCAGCTGGTATTTCCCGAACCTGAAAATACACGACAAGATCAAGGATACCAGACGCTACTACCGGAACCGTTTCGATTCCGCGCTGGCTGTGGCACAGTATATTCAAAAGAATTTCGAGCGCTTGTCGTCGCAGACGCTGCTGTGGGCGGCGACATGGAAAGACTCTACCCTACCCCACTGGTTTCTGGAACGTACTCTGATGACGATTGACACATTGGCCACCTCCAACTGTCACCGTTTCGACAGCGGACGTTTCTGGGCATGGGAAGGCGTGGGTGCATGTCATGGTACCTGTACCCATGTCTGGCAGTATGCACAGGCGATGGGAAGAATTTTTCCGGCTCTCGAACGCGACTGTCGTGAACGTACAGACCTCGGCATCGCTTTCAGGGACGACGGCAGCATTATTTTCCGGGCAGAAATGGAATCGCGTCCTGCTATCGACGGGCAGGCCGGCTCGGTGTTGCGCTGCTATCGCGAGCATCAGATAAGCGCCGACGACGCCTTCCTCCGCCGCAACTGGGAAAAGATTAAGAAGGCCGTACAGTTCATCATCAACCAGGACAGGAATGGCGACGGCATGGAAGATACTCCGCTGGAAAACACGCTGGACGCCGTATGGGACGGCGAAATAGCATGGATAGTCGGACTGTGTATTGCGGCAGTAAAAGCCGGACAGCGAATGGCGGAAGAAACGGGCGATACGGATTTTGCAAAAAAATGTGCAGACTATGTGGCAAAAGGCAGCGCCAACATGGACAAATATCTGTTCAACGGCGAATACTATATCCACCGTCCCGATAAGGAAAAAGGCAGGAAAAAGATAGGCTCATACAACACCTGCCACATTGATCAGGTCATGGGTCAGTCGTGGGCGCATCAGGTCGGGCTTGGCGCAATACTGAACGGCAAAAAAGTCCGTTCCGCACTCAATGCCCTCTGGAAATACAACTACACGCCCGATGTAGGTCCGTATATCAAAACGCATGTCGGCGGACGTCCGTATGCTGTGTCGGGCGAGGGCGGTTTGATAATGAATACCAATCCCATGAACGATCCCAAACCTTTCGGCGACGAAGTTTCGTGGCAGGCAGGCTATTTTAACGAATGTATGACCGGCTTCGAGTACGAAGTGGCTTCGCACATGATTGCCGAGGGCATGACCGACGAGGGACTGGTACTCGTGCGCTCCATACACGACCGCTATCATGCCGTAAAACGCAATCCGTACAACGAAATCGAATGCAGCGACCACTATGCGCGCGCCATGGCAAGCTACGGAGCGTTCATAACCGCCTGTGGATTCGAGTATCACGGCCCGAAAGGCTACATGCGTTTTGCTCCCAAATGGAACGCCGGCAACTTTAAAGCGCCCTTCACGGCGGCGGAAGGCTGGGGAAGCTATACGCAACAGCAGTCGGGCGGCGCAATAGAATGTGTGCTGGAAGCCAAATACGGACAGGTGCAATTGAGCAACTTTTCCGTAGATGCGCCCAAAGGCAGGAATGTAAAGACAGTAGCCGTTTCGCTTGGCGGACAAACCGTCCCGGCAAAACTGAAACAGAACGGCAGCAGTGTGCTGGTCTCCCTGCAAAACCGCGTAACCGTCAAAACCGGAGAGAAGCTTGTGCTGAAATTTAATTAGAATTTACAGGATTTCTATATGACTTTCAATTTTCAACTTTGAACTTAATGATCCTTACGACCGGATTGTCATTTTCGTCGAGTGTTGCTGCAAATTTTTCGGCATTTCCTTTTAATTGATTTTTCCTGTATGCTTCTATTATTGATGGCGCCTGGATCAGTTCGGCTGTCCTGTTTTTGGCTGTCATGGCGGGGGAACTGCCCGGAGGACTCCATTTGTCCATGTTAAATTCAGCGTCTAAAATCGTCGGTTTACTTGTTTCGCCGGTTTCAAATTCATACATGAAAATCGGTATCCGTCCGCCTCTTCTTTTAGACCCTATAGGAATCGTACCTATCAGGATAAATTTATCGGTTGTTAAAAGGGTTGTCCATACGGTCCTCGGATCGGAGGAGGCATGAACCGACGGCCGGCGGATTAACAGGGGCGTTAGCTCCCTGTTTTGGGTTAGCCGGTACAGCGTATCGGACGATATGTCCGCAATCGCAAAATCCTGACCGTAATACATGCTATGGGGATAATAAATAGAAACAGCAGTCCACTTGTTATTCTCTAATTGCTGAGCAGAACGGGTTGAATATCTTTCCGGCAAATGAATGTCCAGGACGGAAACCGTACTTCCATCCTTTTTTGACACAAGACGGTATGGATTTGTTTGAGGAGGACTGCTTTTCATGCCGGGCTGCTCCACATGCACGTCATCATAGACAAGCAGTGTCTCATCGTCAAGATTGAAAACTTTCGTTTCGTAATGATTGAGCTTTATGTCGAGCGTTCGCCGGTATTCCCCGCTCAGCGAATAAACATGGATGGTATGGGAACATACAAAGATTTCCTTCTCCTTTTCATCCAGCATTGTACCTGCGCCGATCCAGGTGTATTCCCGACCGCTTGCTCCTTTATGGTTGAAATGGGAATAGATTTTCCCATTGCGGTTGAAAACGAATATGTCGCCACGTATAAATTCATGTACGAGGATATAGTTGTCGGAAACATACGAGAGCGTCGCCTTGTCGCTCAATAAAACGTCGTCGGTCGTTTCCAGCGGGACATATTCAATATCGGCAATATCCTGAAGGCGTATCTCTTTTTTGGGATGTTCTTTTGAGAGGTCGATGACCGGCAAGGCGCCCGGTTTTGACTGGGGACTTATGGTCTGGCTTCCCATTAAAAAGAACAGGGCCGGCAGGATGAGTTTTTTTGTCTTCATGATTAAAAGTTTTTTTTGATATGTCTGGCGAGTCCTCCTTCGGCTGTTTCCTTGTACAGGCTTGGGATGTCGTGTCCGGTTTCCTTCATGACTGCCACGACGCGGTCGAAGCTGACGCGGTGCTTACCGTCGGAGAATGTGGCATAGATATTGGTATCGAATGCCCTGGCGGCGGCGATGGCATTGCGTTCGATGCAGGGGATCTGCACGAGTCCGCACACCGGGTCGCACGTTAATCCCAGGTGATGTTCGAGGGCCATTTCGGCGGCGTATTCGATCTGGGACGGCGACCCGCCGAACAGCTGGCAGGATGCCGCGGCAGCCATGGCGCATGCCACGCCGATTTCCCCCTGGCATCCGACTTCCGCACCTGAAATGGAAGCATTTTCCTTCACAATGTTTCCGAAGAGGCCGGCGGTTGCCAACGCCCTTAAAAGCCTGATCTCCATGAAATCCCTTGACGTTTTCAGGTGATACAGGACTGCCGGCAGAACGCCGCTTGACCCGCAGGTCGGCGCCGTGACGATGGTTCCTCCCGCGGCGTTTTCTTCCGATGTCGCCAGTGCATAGGAGTAGAGCAGCCCGCGGTTACGCATCGCGTCTGCGTATCCTTTTGCCTTGACAAAGTAGGTGGCGGCCTTGCGCTGCACGCCTAACCCTCCCGGCAGCGCCCCTTCATTCCGCAGCCCGTTTTCGATCGTCCTGCACATCACTTCCCAGACTTCCCGGAGACAGTCCCAGACCTCCTTCCCTTCGTGTTCTTCGACATATTCCCAATAGGCCTGCCCGTGTTTGTCGCACCGGTTCCGTATGTCGGTAATTTTAGTAAGCGGATAAACCGCTCTTTTTTCCTTTTCCAGCGTATTCTGGGGGCCGTCGGACAGGGCGCCGCCACCGGTGCTGTAGACGGTCCAGGGGTTGAGTGCCTTTCCTTTTTTGAACCCTTCAAACTTCATTCCGTTCGGATGGAACGGGAGGAAGACGGATGGTTTCCAACTGATTTCCACCGGGGCTAACGGCTCCAGCGCTTCCCGGATCGCCGCATCCGTCATGTGCCCCCGGCCTGTAGCCGCGAGGCTTCCGTATAAAGTTACGCGAAACCTGTCCGGAGGCGTGTCATACCTCCCGGCATACATCCCGGCTGCTCGTCGCGGCGCCATGGTGTGACTGCTTGAAGGGCCTCTTCCGATCCTGTATAATTCCTTTAATGATTCCATAATGATATTGATCTTCCGCGGGCAAATGTATTAAAATCTTTCTTATTTTTGCAGAAAAAAACAGAAAATCATGATAGTGATACAAAATGCGGTTTTAAGGAACCCGGCTTTCCGCTTCCGGGAGCCTGTTTCATTGACGGTAGAAGCTGGCGAGCAGATCGCGGTTGTCGGCCCGAACGGAAGCGGGAAAAGCGTGCTGGCGCAGATGATCACAGCTGCATATCCGTTGAGGGAGGGGACGATAACGTATGATTTTTCATCTTCCCCGGTTTACCGGAATATCAAGTTTATTGCATTCAGGGACAGCTACGGGCCTGCCGATGCTTCTTATTACCTTCAGCAGAGGTGGAATTCGCAGGACAGGGACGAATCGCCCCCGGTTCGTGACACGCTCGGCCCGGCGGGTAATAACAGCCTGCGAAAACAGCTGTTTGAACTGTTCGGGATTGACGGGATGCTTGACAAGCAAACAGTCCTGCTGTCGAGCGGAGAGATGCGCAAGTTTCAGCTGGCAAAGGCGTTATTGACGGAGCCTCGCCTGCTGATCATCGACAATCCCTTTATCGGCCTGGATGTTTCTACGCGCGACCGGTTGTCCGGTTTATTAAACAGCCTGATCCGTACCGGCGCAGTCCAGATCATGCTGTTGCTGGCGAAAACGGACGAAATCCCCGGCTTTATAACCCATGTCATACCCGTTCGTGACAGGTATTGCGGTGAAAAAGTAAGCCGTGACCGTTTCCGGGCCGGAACGACGGAAGCGCCTGCCATCAGCGGATTAGTCCCTCCCGGCGCTGCCTGTCATCCGGGTAAAACCGGCGATGCGATCATTGAGATGCATGACGTTTCCGTCCGCTACGGCAGTCATACGATCCTGAAGTCCTTAAACTGGACGGTCAAAAGAGGGGAAAAGTGGGCCTTGCTCGGGCCAAACGGTTCGGGAAAATCAACCCTGCTGAGCCTCGTCTGTGCAGACAACCCGCAGTCCTACGCCTGTGACATTTCGCTTTTCGGGCGTCGCCGCGGCTCGGGCGAGAGCATCTGGGACATAAAGAAGCGCATCGGATACGTCAGTCCGGAGATGCACCGCGCTTACTCCGAAAACATCCCCGCCATCGAAATTGTCGCAAGCGGACTGCATGACAGCGTGGGAGTGTATGTCCGCCCCAGGCCCGAACAGTTCCGGGTTTGCGAATGGTGGATGAACGCCTTTGGCATCCTGCACCTCCGGGATCGTAATTTCCTGCAAATGTCCGACGGCGAGCAGCGTTTAGTCCTCCTGGCCCGCGCCTTTGTGAAAGACCCCGAGCTGCTTGTCCTGGACGAACCGATGCACGGACTGGACACCGCAAACCGTTCCCTGGTACGTCAAGTAATAGAAGCCTTCTGCCGCCGTGAAAACAAAACCTTCATCATGGTAACCCATTATGAGCAGGAACTTCCCGAATGTATCATCCACCGCCTGGCGCTGGGGTGATTTCTCCACGCGGGATAGTTTTGTGCATTGCAGGCTGACGTGACGCCGTAGACGTCTAATCCGGATAACCTTAAGTTTGCAGTTGTAAAAACTGGGGTTAATTTTCTACTTTTGTTGTATGAAAGAGAAGATTTAACTGGCCGGCAGAAGTAAACCATTCGGATAACTACTGTTAAGTTAATTTTGATATAACGTAATTATTTTGTATTTTTGCCGCGGATTAAAAACCAAATAAGAATGACAAAGTACAGAATTAAATTAACGAAAGAGGAGGTTGAAGAGT
>JAISCL010000382.1 GCA_031265585.1 Tannerella sp.
TTGCCGCCCCAGCCGGATATTTATCTTGACGAACTGGATTATATTCCCAATGAGTATTTGAAGGCGGTGGATTTCTTTTTCTGGTATCCGGTGAAATCGAAATCGTTTGAAGAGAAACCACTTCGTGTCCGTCGAAAAACATATCAGCAGGGTTTGGGGTTCCGTGCGCCATCGTCGGTGCAATACGAAATTAAGCCGGAATACAAGCGTTTCGTCGCCCTGGCGGGCATGGACGAAAATGTGCTCGACGATCATAACGGACGTCTTCTTGCCATGCACGGCAGCGTGGTTTTCAAACTGTTTATTGACGGCACGCTTGCAGCCGAAAGTCCGGTCATGCGAATCTCGAACGAACCGTGGCGCTTCGACGTGGAAATCCCGCCGGGCAGTTACCGGATTAATCTGGTTTGCACGGACGCCGGAAGTCGTAATATCCTCGACTATGGCAACTGGGTGAATGCCGGATTCGTGATAAATTGAAAATTGAAAATAAAGAAAAGATACTATGACAGACAAACGTAATTTTATCAGACAGCGTCCCGCAACAGTTGCAGGACGGTCTTTAATCGTGAACATGATTTTCCCGATGTTGATTGCCATCCTGTTTGTAACAGGAACTCCCGCGTTTGCCGGAGACAGGCAGAATGAGCAGATTGAAAAGGTACACGTCATCTTCAAAACGCATCTTGATGTGGGCTACACCGATCTTGCCGTTAATGTTGAAAAAACGTATATAGACAATTTTATCCCGAAAGCGATTGAGGTCAACGAACAGCTTCGGGAAGAAGGAAGCGGCGACCGGTACATCTGGACTACCGGCACATGGCTGATCGACGCTTACCTGAAACAGGCGGAACCCGAGGCGCTGAAAAAACTGGAAGACGCAATCCGGCGTGGCGACATCGTCTGGAACGGCGTTCCCTACACTTTTCAATCCGAAGTTGCAAGCTACGACATTTTTGAAACGACCTTGAAACTCGCAAAAAGATTAGACAGGAAGTACGGCAAGGAAACCGTAGCCGCAAAAATGACCGACGTCCCCGGACATACGCGGAACATCATTACAGCGCTTTGCAGCCAGGGGATTCGCTTCCTGCACGTCGGGGTTAATAATGGGATTCTTGTTCCGAAAGTCTCGAATATTTGCCGGTGGAAAAACCTTGACGGCAACGAAATCATCCTGATGGTTGACGGGAATTACGGCGGCGATATGGTCCTGCCGGACGGGAAAACAGTCCTCTCCATCAACTTTACCGGCGACAATGGCGGTCCGCACACGCTGCAACAAGTCAAAGACATCTTCAGCAACCTGCGAAAAAGATATCCGAACGCCGAAGTCATTGGCTCCAATTTAAACGAAGCGGCAAAAGACGCCTGGAAAAATGCAGACAGGCTGCCGCTTGTCACCTCCGAAATCGGCGATACCTGGATCTATGGAGTCGCCGGCAATCCGGAGATGATGATGCGCTACCGGACACTGTCGCGGCTGTTTTCGCAGTGGCTGAAAGAAGGAAAGTTAGACAGGGACAGCGATACGACGATTGACTTTGCGGTATATCTTGGATTTGTTGCCGAACATACCTGGGGAGGAGCGGAAGTCTGGTACTGGAAAGTCAGGAGCGATTATTCTCCCGAAAAATTCAGCGCAGCGCGGACACTGCCGGGATTTCGACGCTCGGAACTGTCGTGGAAGGAAAAAGCGGGCAGGGTAGACGAAGCCATTGCCCTGTTGCCGCCGGAACTGCAAAACGAAGCGCGAGCGGAACTGCAACGCCTTTCGTCGCTGCAAAAGGAAATCATTGCCGGCGACGACCTTAAACCGTCTAAAAGCGCGCCTCCGAAAATCGGCGTCCTTCCGGACGTTTTCGGGACGCTTGCATATCAGGCATATTCTAAAGCGGATTATGACCGTTTTTACAAGCTGTATCTTCGATTTAATCATGAGAGCTACGGCAAGCCCGGTCTGGAAAATACAGGACAGCAAAGCGCAACGCTTGTAGCCCGGACAGACAAAACGCTCGGCAAGAAACAAAATGGACAAACCACACTCGACCGCTTCCTGTCTTTCCCGGAAGACCCGAAAGTCAATCCGCTTGTTTTGCCGCAGGAAGTAAAGACGCGGCATGTATTTTCGAACGATAAAAAGGAAGCGGAGATATTTGTATCGATTGTGAGTAAACCGGCTGTACGCTTGCCGGAAGCATACTGGTTTTCGTTCTATCCGAAAGATGTTGAGAAGATTCTTGTAGAAAAAATGGGCGAAATGATAGATGTAAGCGATATTGTTGATAACGGCAGCAAGCAAATGCACTCGATTGACCGTTACATCGACGTGGCTTGCAAGGAAGGCGTATTGCGGATTACAAGCCTTGACGCGCCGCTTATTGCCGTCGGCTTGTGCGACGTATTCGATTATCCGGAAGGCAGTCCCAAACTGAATGGCGGCATACATTTCTGTTTATTCAACAATTTATGGGGAACAAACTATCCGGCGTGGATGGAAGGAACATGGACTTTCCGCTTCAAGCTGGAGTATAAAGAAAAATAAAAATCTTCGTGTCCGACACGCCCGGCAATGTGACGCATGAGGAACGCGAACTGTAAGCGTTCACGGAAGAAGGAAAAGGGCAGGCTCTGCAAAGGGTTTGCCCTTTTTGTTTGGAGTATGGAATGAGTATATCTGAAGTGTATACGGAGTGTATCTGAAGTGTATCAGATAAGTTACCTGTTTTTCATTCCCGAACAGCCCCTAAGGTTCAAAAAATGTACTATATTTGCAGTCAAATCAGGTTTAACATAAAAAAATAGCAGAAATAAGCGCGGTATCCCGAATACAGGAGCCGTATTGATGCGTCGCTTACAAAAAGGAGTATTAATTGACTAAGATCTCTACATTAAAATATTGACAGGTATGAAAAAAACAGTTAAGTTGTTCGTATTGTGTTCCGTTCTTGGAATTATAAGTACACAGGCTGATGCCGTGACAAAAGATAAAATAAGATTTGGCGTCAAAGGCGGGGTGAATGCCTCGACAACAGCGGTTTCGCTGTCGGCGTATGATCCGGTTCTTTATGTCCGGAATGTCACCGGATATAAGTACAATGCGGGATTCAATGCGGGCGTCTTCGTCGAATGTCCCCTGAGCGGAACATTTTCGTTACAGCCTGAACTGATCCTGTCGGCAAAAGGGATGAGGAGTGAAACTTTTACCTCGCAATACCGGCCTTCTATCACAGGGTTTAAATTGCTGGAATTACACGCCATATCGGAAATCACATCGTATTATATTGAGCTTCCGCTGTACGTTAAAGCCGGTTTTGATTTGAGCCGGTCGGGCCGGTTTATTGCCGGTATCGGCGTGTATTTTGCCTGCGGGATAAACGGGAAAATACATTCCGAATATATGGATTATGAACTGTCGGAATCGGGGGAACCTTCGAACCGGGGGAACCTCTGGACCGGAGAGAAGGATATTTTTAAAGGAGGCAGGATAAATTTTGAAGGAAACATGCCGGGAACACCGTCCGGCATGGAAAGCCGGATCAGGGAACCCTACTTGCGCAAACCGCTCAAACGGTTCGACGGAGGCCTTTCGGGTTTTATCGGTTATGAATTGCGGAGGCGTTGGTTTATAACCGCATCCTGTGATATGGGACTGGTGAATATGCTGAATCCCGCCGAGGCCTGGGATGGCGAAGTGAAAGGCAGCATGTATAACCGCACCTTCTCTGTTTCTTCAGGTTATAAATTTTAGCATAACATTTCGTCCGTTCTCAAAAAATCACTATGCTCTAAACCGGACAGATTTGAGAACAGCATAACAACTGCGCCGAATCCGGCTGCTACCGCTAACGCAGAAAGATGAATTACGCTGTTCGTAATTCAATAATATCTTTCTACCATTTTAATTGCCCGACCGGGACAAATCAGCACACACTTTCCGCATCCTGCACACTTGTTGGGGTCATTTACAAAAGTATACGTTTTGCCTTGAACTTCGGCTATTTCCAGCGCGCGGTGACGGCAAAATCTAACACACGCTCCACAATTGCAGCATCTGTCGGCGATGACGTCTGCGATTAATTTACTTTTATTCCAAAACATATTTTTATCCATTTAAACCGTATCAAACCATCGGGGATTACTTTTCAGGAAAAGTTCCCTCCTGTTTACGAAGACAAACAGCGGAGGAAAATATTTTACTTCTCCCCCGCAATTTGCAAAAAAAATCATCCTTTCCATTTTCCGGTCAGGTCTTCTTCTGTTAACAGGGCATCGTATTGCGCCCTTCGCTTGGAAATCTAAAAATTTCATGTAATTTTGCGTCGCAAAAGAGAAACAGGATGAAACAGTACTTGGATTTATTGGAACGCGTCCTCAGGGAAGGAGTAAAAAAAGACGACCGGACGGGTACGGGCACGGTTAGCGTATTCGGACATCAGATGCGATTCCGTCTGAAAGAGGGATTTCCGCTGCTCACTACCAAAAAACTGCATTTGAAATCCATTATATATGAACTTTTATGGTTCCTGAATGGAGATACCAATGTCAAGTATCTTCAGGAAAACGGGGTTCGCATATGGAATGAATGGGCTGACGGGAAGGGAGACCTGGGACATATATACGGGTACCAGTGGCGTTCCTGGCCGGATTATGAAGGTGGCTCAATAGACCAGATCAGTGATGTCGTCCGAACAATCAAAGAAAATCCGGACTCGCGCCGCATGATTGTCAGCGCCTGGAATGTGGGGGATCTGAAAAACATGCATCTTCCGCCATGCCACACGCTTTTCCAGTTCTATGTCGCAAACGGGCACCTGAGTCTTCAACTCTACCAGCGAAGTGCGGATATTTTCCTCGGCGTACCCTTCAACATCGCTTCGTACGCGCTGTTACTGCTGATGATGGCACAGGTAACAGGCCTGCAGGCAGGTGATTTTGTACATACGTTAGGTGATGCCCATATCTATACCAACCATCTGGAACAGATAAAAATCCAGTTATCGCGCGCTCCCCGCTCCCTGCCGCTGATGCTGATTAATCCGGAGGTGAAAAACATCTTCGGTTTCAGGTATGAAGACTTTGAACTGATGAATTATGATCCGCATCCGCACATAAAAGGGGAGGTCTCGGTATAAAAATGATTTCCATTATCGCCGCCATAGCAGCAAACAGGGCCATCGGTGTAAACAACGACCTTCCTTGGAGATTGCCGAATGACATGAAACGGTTCAGGCAGTTAACAACCGGCCATCCGGTTCTTATGGGGAGGAAAACATTCGAATCACTCCCCAACGGGGCGTTGCCGAACCGTACGAATATTGTCATCACCCGGAATCATACGCTTTCATTTGAGAACTGTATCCTGTTCGGCAACATACAGGATGCCATAAGAGAATATCATCAGGAAGAAGTCTTCGTCATCGGAGGAGCTAGCATATACAGTCAGATGATGCCATTCGCCGACAAACTGTATATCACGCTTGTCCGCCATTCAGTTGAAAACGCAGACACATTCTTCCCTGAAATAAATAAGGATGAATGGATTATGATAGAACAGGAAGATTTTCCGGATGACGAAAAGCACCTGTATCCGTACACTTTTCAAACATACAGAAAGAAACCGGTTTGAATTTTTCTTCCATCCATTCTGTTAAACATTCATTGAATTATATTAAATAACCGTAAATTCAAAATAACTTCCGGGAAAAAATAAATACTTAATGATACAATGTATGGTAAATAACATTACCTTTGCGTGATAATTAACTAAAAAATTAGAAAATGAAACGTATTCTATTTGTATTCGGACTCATTTTGCTGACGGCAAATATCGCATCAGCGCAACAAAAAGAAGCTTCTATTGCAGTAGTAGACAGTGCAGTGTATGATTTTGGAGATATAGATGAAAAGGGTGGCCCGGCGACCTATACCTTTAAGATAAAAAACGACGGGGAAGTCCCACTGGTTATAACCAAAGTAGTGGCATCCTGCGGGTGCACGACTCCCGACTGGACCAAAGAACCTGTCGCATCCGGCAAAACAGGGGAAATCAAAGTAACATTCGATCCGACGGGCCGTCCGGGGCCTTTTACCAAACCGGTGTCTGTATACAGCAATGGAAAGGTGGGAAGTTTCGTATTAACAATTAAAGGAAAAGTCATCCAAAAATAATGATGAACAAGGTTAAGGAGCGTATAAAAATACTCATGGCTTTCCTGGTTGTGAGTTGTATGGTTTCCGCCCGGAACCCCAGCGATGACAAAGCGCCGGTATTCAGTCCGGTGGAGACCTCGCATGATTTCGGGACAATAGGGGAAAATGATGGCTATGCCGATCATCTTTTCTACTTCAAAAATACGGGAGATGCCCCCTTAACCATCACACGCGTACAAGCATCCTGCGGATGTACCCGGCCGGAATGGACGCAAACACCCGTAGAACCGGGAGAGGAAGGCGTCATCATCATCACCTATAACCCGAAAGGACGTCTCGGCAATTTCAACAAGAGTGCAACCGTTTACACGAATGAAGAAAACGGCTATAAACGCCATAAACTGACAATCACAGGCGTCGTTGTGGAGAAGCCGAGTGATCCGCTCGCTACCTATACGGATACGATAGGCGGTGTCGGAATAGAAAAAACAGAGTTGATATATGATAATTATTACCCCATGAGGGCAAACAGGGAACTCATGTATATCAAAAACTACAACAGTGAAACAGCCTATTTTTCATGGGAAAACATTCCGGAATACGTGACGGTGAACTGTCCGGATTCCCTGAAAGCCGACTGGCCGGGGGAAATCGCAGTCATTATAGACGGAACAAAAACCGCGGAAAAAAAAGGCCGGATCAAAGAATCATTCAGATGGACGGTCAAAGACAGGGAAGGCCGAGCGCTCGGAAGTGAAGAGATCACCGCTACGGTTAACTATATTGATGACTTTAATCAACTGTCCGCATTGCAAAGCGTAAACAGTCCGCGTCTTGAGATCAGGAACACGCAACTGCTGTTTGATCCCGTAAAAGGAGGATTTTTAGGACTCGGCGGGTCGGCCAGTAAAGAATTTACATTGACAAATACGGGAAAATCCGATTTAACGCTTCACAGTATAACAAGTGATGACAGCCGTATTCATCTGTCGAAACTTTCCGGTGAAAGCATACGAGCCGGCGAATCCCGGACGGTTAAGATAACAGTGAAAGCAAAAGAACTCAATGCGGCAATCAATACCGATATCTATGTAGTTTGCAATGACCCGACCGGTCCGGTACGCAAGGTTAAAGTATCCGCACAGAAAGCTAACTGAAAAGATGATGTATGGAACATCCGGAGAATGATGCCATATATAAGGGGTTAAAAGTAAACAGAGGCGTTTCCGCGCCAACCGTAAACCCCTATTTTAAACATCTCCCAAAACAAAAGAAGCTTTCGGTGACAGAATACATTGAAGGCATTTTAAAAGAAAATATCACCATACTCAGTCAGGCCGTTACACTTATCGAAAGTTCGAAGCAGGAGCATCGGCAATTAGCCCAGGAGATCATTGAAAAATGCCTGCCCCATACCGGCCGGTCCATTCGCGTCGGATTCACCGGCGTACCCGGCGCCGGGAAAAGCACCTCCATTGACTCCTTCGGAATGCATCTCATCAGGCAGGGACAGAAACTGGCCGTGCTGGCCATAGACCCGAGCAGCGAGCGTTCCAAAGGAAGCATTTTAGGAGACAAAACACGCATGGAAGCGCTTTCAAGAGAAAAAAACGCATTCATACGTCCTTCCCCTACAGCCGGCTCACTGGGAGGGGTAGCCCGGAAAACACGGGAAACGATCATACTCTGTGAGGCGGCCGGTTTTGATACGGTTTTCGTTGAAACGGTGGGTGTCGGACAAAGTGAAACGGCGGTTCATTCGATGGTTGATTTCTTTTTACTGATCCAGCTTGCAGGGACAGGCGATGAACTTCAGGGCATCAAGCGGGGTATTATGGAAATGGCCGATGGCATTGTAATCAATAAAGCCGACGGAGATAATCTTGAACGCGCCAAAATGGCAGCCGGCAGTTTCCGAAACGCATTACACCTTTTTCCTCCCACCGAATCGGGCTGGATCCCCAAAGTCCTGACTTATTCGGGGTATTATGCAACAGGCATTCGGGAAGTATGGGAGATGATAAACGAATACATCTCCTTTACCCGGAACAACGGATACTTTGATAAAAAGCGCAATGAACAGGCTAAATACTGGATGTACGAAAGCATCAATGAGATGCTGCGAAATTCATTTTACAACAACCCCGAAATAAGGGAAACGCTCCCTTCCATGGAACAGAAAGTTTTAAACAACGAGATCAGCTCGTTTGTCGCAGCAAAACAGATGATCGCTTTTTTACATGGAAACGGTTTTAAGGACATTCAGTAAAGCCGGATCAACATGCTTCTCATTTTTAATCGCCTTCACAAAGGGAACCAGTACGATTTCATCATTCACAACGCCCACCATGACGTTGCGCTGATCTTCCTGAAGCGCTTCAATGGCAGCCACCCCCATCCGGGTAGCAAGGATGCGATCCTGCGCCGAAGGCGCTCCTCCCCGCTGCAAATGACCTAATATGGAAACACGCACATCAAACTGCGGGTATTC
>JAISCL010000332.1 GCA_031265585.1 Tannerella sp.
CCCTGAATGCGTCGATGCACGTCTGCCAGTAGCGTTCCATGACGCCCGGGTCTTTGCTGTAGGAAAACGGCGTGCCGTCGGGCCAGCGATAGGTGTTCAGTCCCAGCGTCAGGATATGAAGCATGTTGATTGCCAGTCCGCGTCGAGCCGCCAGTTCCTGACAACGGTCGTCGGGGAAGGGAAAGGTTGCCGGAGCTACCATGTTCCCTTACAGCCGCAGGATGGTTTCGTAGATTTTCTCGAACATCTCCAGCGAGAAGACATTTTCCCTGACCGGGTCGGGAGCGAACAGATTCAGCAGGTCTTCGTCGTTCATAAACCAACCGCGGTACTTGAAGGTGGGCGAGCCGTGACTTTTATCGAATCCTGCCGGAACAGTGATGCTTTCCCGCACGGCCGGTTCGTTGTCCGTCCAGAAATACCAGGGGTCAACGCCGAGCAGTTCTTCGGACAGCGAATATGCTGCATAAATGGACCCGCGTACATCTGCACCGGTCGCCACCAGCGCCGGTCGACCCTTACTGTCCTGCTGTAAGCGCAGAACATAACTTTCCCAATCCGACAGCGGTTCCTTAATCAGGTCATTGCGCCAGGCGCCTTTCAAACCGAGATAAATCACCGCACCGGTATAATCATCCGGCAATTCCGACAGTACGACCGGATTCCTTCCGAACACTTTGTACCAGTCTACCTGCACGTCATTCAACGCCCGTTCGAGGGCTTCGGGCTGTTCTTCGGAAATCAGCCAGGGCGTATCGCCCGTAAGTTCAAATCCGGAGGCTTGTGTCGCTCCGAATGCTACACCGGCGGACAAAATCAATCCTGCGAGGAAAAGTCCTGTCCTGCACATGATTCGTCCTTTTGTATTACAATCTCTTTTCATAATGTTCTTATTATACTCGACCGGCGCCAGCCGGTAAGTCACTCCCTTTTCGGTGTCTATCCGGATACGTTCGCCTTCGTACAGTTGTTCTCCATCCGGCCCTTTCACTTTTAGCTTGCGACCTTTCCACGGATTGAGCAGATGCAACTCCCGGCCCTGTTCGCTGAAAACCGTTACATCGCCGATTTCTCCGCCTTTCAGTTTTGCGGAAACGAGGAAGGCACCCTCTACGCGGATTTGATGAAACGAGGCATCTCGGTTACGGGGCCAGACGGGAAACAGTCTCACCACGTCCTGATGTCCCATACAGAGCATTTCATTGACCGTATTGGGGACGGTGCTCAGGTTCTCAATACCGTGAGGATTGTCCAGTTGGAATCCGTTCGGGAAAGTATGCTTTACATAACGGTCAAGATGATACAGGATGGTATCCGGGTCATAGCCGATCCGCACGGCTGCGGGGAAAAAGCTGTTGCTTCCGTTTCCGTCCATCCACCGCTGCATCTCCCGCATGGTATTCATGGCAACGGCGAGCAGTTCCGGATCGCTGTCCAACCCGATTGCGCCTCCCGGATAAATGTGTTGAATACCCAGCGTGTTTCCGTCTACCCATTCGATGCCGGTTTCCGTATATCGGAACACGGTTTTGCCATTGCGTTCAAATACGGGATAAGGCGAAATACGGTCGTGAATATGCATCCATTTTTCCCGCCTGCCGGTATCTTCTCCAAGCAGTGCGCTCATGTCGGTTGCCGTCTGCATGGTCTGCCTGATCAGACCGAGCGAAAGAAGCGGGTTTTTGTCCCCGACCGTTCCTTCGTGAATCGCGTCGTTGTAATCGACATACCGGCCGTCTTCGTAAACCAGATACTTCTCCCAGAAAACGGCGGCAGCACGGACAAAAGGATAGACTTTCCGCGCAAACTCTCTGTCCCACGTGCGGTAGAAGTGCATGGAAAGGTTGGCCACTGCGTATGAAACGTTGCTTTTCTGTCCCCAGAACATGCCGTCGTATTCGACATTTTTATTGATGGGGACTGCAGTCCACCATCCTGTCAGGTTTGCTGCCATAAAAGGTGTCCAGCGGGTGGTTTCAATACCCAGAGGTCCAATTCCAACGGGATAGAGGACGCCGTCGGGAATGCCCGCTATTTTTTCGGAATAATATTTCCCCCTTGGCATAAAAGCAAGCAGCGGAGCATAATACGGTTCGGCCTGTTCAATCCTGTTGGCGGAGTAGAGCGCGTAAAACGGCGCCTGATAATTGTAGTTCAGGTGATAGTCACCTGCCCATCCCGGCTGTTCCTGCGTGATCCACGTACCGAAGAGACCGGGCGGAAAATCCGTGTCCCTGCTTGCGGAGGCCATCCCGTAGAGCGAAAGGTAATACTGCCCTTCGACGGCGCTGTCGGGAATCGAGACGAACGATTTCTCCCAGTAGTTTTTCCACCATTCGCGGTGTTGACTTTCCAGTTCACGCAGACGTTGCGGGGTGGCGGATTCCCTTACTTTCGAGAGGACAGCGTCGAGACAGTCATTGCTTTTAAAGTTACCGGAGGTGGCGCAGATCAGGCGGATGGTCTTTCCCGGTTCCAGCGTGAAGCGGCCGTCCGGCGAATCCACCGCCAGCAGCGCCAGGGCCGCTTTGGTCGGAATATCGACCGAATCCTTGAACGCACGGGTAATGTAATGTATGCCGTCCGCGATGTTCTGTTCCCTTTGTTCGGGGAAAGCGCGGTCGCGGGGAAGATTTTCGACGATTTCCTTTCCGGTGGCGGGCAGAGACAGCCGCACGTTTCCTTCGAGCGACCCTTTCCCTTCCATGCCGATTTCGATGACCGTGACGTCGTCAAGGGCCGCGACATACGTTCGGCAGGTAACCGCAAAACCGTCTTTCGCGAAACGGGCGACTGTCATGGCGTCATACAAATGCTGCTCTGCCAGGTAGGAAGCGCCCTGCAGTCCGGGAATGGACACCTCGATTTTCCCCAGCACGGCGGGATACGATTCATTGTGTCCCGCCTTCAGACGCCAGAAATCGTTTCTGGCTACATAAAACATCTGATGTTCGGGAGTTCCCGACAGGGCTATTCCCGTGAAACCGTTTCCCAGCAGGGGAGCGTCCACGGAGAATTTGGTTGGTATGCGCTGCGGCGGCCGGGTAAACCGGACAACATGTCTGCCGACAATGGTTTCCGCCTGTTTGCAAATGTCCGTTTGTTTGCTGCATGACAGCAATAACAAAACACTTGCTCCAATCAAAACTTTCAATTTGTTGTTTGACATAATTTATATGTATAAAAAATCAGGGAGTAAAAGTAGATAATAATTCTGTTTTACTTCCCGATTTTTAGGGTTAATTACTAATAATCCGGATTTTGCAGGAGAATACCAATGGCTTCTCCCGAAATGCCATACCGGCGGACAAAATCAATCCTGTGAGGAAAAGTCCCGTCCTGCCAATTATTTTTTTACCTGTAATACATTTTGTCTTCATTGTGATAATTATTTTCTTATTATACTGTGCGCAGTGTGATTTTGTGAGCTGCATGAGGGTGTCTCAAAAGAGTCGAGTCCCGTCATTGCGAGGGCGAAGTCCGAAGCAATCCATTGATTAATAGTATTCTGAATTGCTTCGCTTCGCTCGCAATGACGACGTGAGGGACTTTTTGGACATCCCTACGCATATCTCACAATTTTAGCTCGTGCAGAATATAACCGGTCAGTCCATGTATGAACCCCAGAATGTTATTTCGCAGATTTGAATGTTTTTCTGACCTGTGTTTGTATCGTTAATGACCCATCGCAGATAGCGGAAGCCTTCGGTCACACCTTCATTGATGTCGAAATCGAAGCCGTTTGTACGGTAATTGGCTACGTCTGTTTCCGACAGCGCCATGCCTGCAACGTATTTCGATTCACCGGATGACATCGTCAATTTGCAAGTCGCAATTTTTGTCCATCCGTCGTTTCTCCATGCATCTGTTCCGTTGGCTGCTTCCCATGCCGTCCAGTAAGCCATATTGGCTTCGCGACTTCCGTCGCCCACTTCGGTAGTCAGCTTCGGACTGTTTGTTCCCCAGATTTCAAAATCGCAGGGCAATGCGGCCGAATAATCCGGGGAACGAAGCCTGGGTTTGATGTTAAACCGACTGTAAACAGCTCTTCGTCCCATATCAATCGTGAAATAAAGCGGGAAAGGAATAAACGAAGAACCTGCCCCGGGAACATACCACTCAATCGGGTCACCGTCATTTCCGGGCATCCAGTAATCACTATTGCTATTACTTTGTCCCCGTCCATCATGTACTAATGCAAATTCTCTGGGTCTATAAGTGCCATTGTCCATATTATTATGAATTTCTCCCCTCCACAGCCAATAGTTTTCGTCGTAAAGATTCCAGATAAATTCTGTTGAACTGACACGGCCGGGTAACTGTCGTTCTTCCCATGGAACAAGCGACGTTTCGTACGGCTGAGAATAATTATTCCACCGGTCGAACATCTCTATGCGAAAATTCTGTTCTACCGCATCAAAAGGGCGAAAAATCGCTTTACCATCCTTTACATTCGAAAAGTAGGTGTCAAACAGTGTCCACTCGCCAGGAATAACGGTATCGGGGACATAGAGCGAGACGCCCATATCCTTGCCGCCTGTATTTTCCCAAGTGAGACCGACGCCTCCAAATACAGGCGTCGCTTCAATTGATTCCCTCATCAGGTCAATGGGAGGCGTTAACGGTTGAATCGTTTCGGTAACGCCTTGTGAAAGATTTCCGCTTTTGTCGATAGCATAAATCGTGATTTCGCGAGCACCGGTATCGCCGAAACCCTCCAGTTCGATTGTATCAGCACCCTGGGATGCATATTTTTCCATCCATTCGCTTTCTGCAGAATAGGAATAGGTAGCCTTTGCACCCAGCAAGTCCTTATCAGAGGGCAAGGTATAGGTGATGATTGCTCCTCCGTTGGTATTTTTAATCTGCACGTTACTTACAGGCCCGGGTGCAATATTATCTTTCGGATCGCTCCAGTCGGCAGGCTCGGAACAGGAAAATATCATCCCCCCAATTACCGCCATAAACGGAAAAAACCGTTTCTTTAAAATATTCGTAATCATATCCTTTAATTTTTAATTCTTAATTTTTAATTTCCATTTACCATCCCGGGCTTTGCAGCAAATTCAGGTTATAAATCACTGTTTGCGTTCTGACGGGAAAGAAATAATCTTTCTTCTCGAACAGGGGCTGATAGAGTACCGTTTCGACATAATAATCTGCGGCGGTTCCACCCATAACATTTAATCCGCGAATGGGGCGGTTAATATACTCTTCGGCAAGTTTCCAGCGACGTAAATCCCAGAAGCGGGCGCCTTCGAAAGCAAGCTCGTTCAGGCGTTCGCGGCGGATAATGTCGCGCATCCCTTCCCTGGTCAATGGTTTGTTCTTTTTATCCGCTACGGCATGTTCGTTCCATGTTTTTACAACGCCTTCAAGTCCCGTTCGCGCCCTGATAAGGTCGATATATTCATATACCTGAGCATCGGGAGCCTCTTTCAACTCGTTAAGCGCTTCCGCATACAGCAGGTATAAATCGCCAAGCCGGATAAGGGGAAAGGCATAATTAATTGCCACGTAAGTAGTGTTTGCGACGGGGGCTAAACTGCGGTAATGTATCATTTTTTTTGCGAGGTATCCGGTGAGCGACGAACGACTGGGCACAGCCCATCCGCCTGTTTGTCCGAATTTCATCTCTGCCACCCACATATAGTTTGCATCGGTGGAATTATCCTGTGTAATGCGGTTGTTGCCGAAGAGCGTTCCTCCGTCAAAGCAGATAGCGCCGTAGAAGCGCGGCTCGCGGTTGAAATGCAACTGAATCGTTTGATAGCCTTGCCGGATATACTGTTTATGGTCCGCTTCGGCTGTTCGCAGTTGCCATACATCTCTTCCCTCCCATTCGGCATCGTCCTCGATGGGCAATCCGTTGTCGGTATAGAACTGTTCAATGATTTGAAGCGCAGGAGCATAATTTGAATACCCCGCATTACCATTATTGCCCTGAGAGGGGTTAATATAGGGATTGCACATGATCTGCAAATTCGGATTGTTATTGATACGCGAATTGCCCCAAATGATTTCACGGTTCCATACATCTGTGGCGGCGCCACGAACCTGCATGGCAAGTTTTGTTTCATCGCTGAGCGAAGCGCCGGCAGGATAGGCAGTCCGGAAGTCATAAAGGTCATAGCCCGCTTCACGTGCAATGTCTATTGCCGCTTTCAACGCCGTCGCCGCTCGTTCCCATTTTGCTTTTTCCTGCGATTTGTCCTGTGGAAACAGTTGTACGCTGCGGTTATCAACATAATCGGCATAGTCGGGATTGCAGTTGAACAGCGGACTTGCGGCAAGGGTCAACAGTTCCGCTTTCAGCGCAAGGGCGATGCAGCGATCCGGAAGTCCCTGATCTATAGTTGGTTCATCGACGGTCAGGGGTAATAATGCGGCCGCCTCGTCGAGGAGCGAGATGATATAGTTCACGCATGAATCCACCGGCTCGCGGTATTGCTGAACAACGTCGGCCTTATCGGCTATTGCGTTATTCTTCCGTATCAGGGGTATAGGCCCGTATTGACGGAAAAGCCAGTAATGCAAATAAGCTTTCACAAACAGTATCTCGCCGATCCATTTGTCTCTTTCATAATCCTGCAAGTCGAACGGCTCATCTATGTTTTCCAGAAAGATATTGCAGTCTGAAATACCTGTCCACAACGGCCTTACGACATTTGTCTGTGAATTGCGCTGGCTTGCCCAGTAATTGGCAAGAGGATTGTCCGTACCCTGTTCGCCGGCTATGATTCCACGCAATCTGGTGGACGCGCCATCGACAATCTCCGGAATCCATATTTCATCCCCTCCCAGCATCGCCGGGTCAACTACCATATTTCCCACATCAGGCATAAACGAGAGACATCCGTATTTGTAGTTTTGCGCTTCCTTACGGTTGCGGAATGCATGTTCGACGGTGGGGATATTCTCCGGTACGACATTGAGGTAATCGCATGAAAACATGCCCAATCCCAGGAAAGGAAGGATAAGGTAGAGGAAAAACATCCTGAATTTCCCCTTTTCCGTCATCATTTGTTTTATTCTATTTTTCATTGTTTATTCTGTTTTAATAATTACTGATTTCAAAATGAAAGGTTTATTCCTGCATTCAACACTCTTTGCAGCGGATAATTAAGTCCATTACCGCCAAGTTCCACATCCCACAGTTTAAATTTACTGAAAAGCAGCAGATTGGTTCCGCTTACATAAATCCTGAAAGACGACAGCTTGAGCTTCGACGCCAGTTTTGCAGGCATTGAATAGCCAAGCTCCATGCTTTTGAGGCGAAGAAAATCACCATTGTACATAAACCACGTGCTGCGCTGTGTATTGTTCGACAGTGTAATATCGGTCAAGCGCGGCCAGAGCGCATAGGGGTTTTGCGACTGTTCCGTCCAGTGGTCGTCGGCTATGAATTTTGCCAGACCGTTTTCATAGTCTATACCGTTGTCTGTGTTCCGTATAAACGGGTTCATATCCCCCGGACTGATAAAAAACGAATTCCTTGCCGATCCTGAGAAGAAGAAAGAGAAATCGACATTTTTATATCCTGCCGAAAGACCGAAGCCATAGTTTATTTCGGGGGTTTCGGGATAGCCAATAGGCACCTGATCCAGTTCGTCGATTACGTTATCGCCGTTCATATCTTTGTATTTGATATCTCCCGCCTCGTAGCGCGAAAAATTCTGACGGGCAGAGTTCGCCACGTCGTTTTCATCAATAAAGAGACGTTCTGCCTGATAGCCCCAGCGTTGGGATACAGGCTGCCCGATACGCTTTCTCCAGGGAGCTCCGATTAAGTCCCAGGCCGCTTCTTCATAATAGGCGTAAGTAGAATGTGCATACGTGAAATTGCCACGGGCGACAAACCATAAATCCCTGTTGACGGTCTGCTGGTAGTCTAACGCCAAATCCATGCCCTGTCCGTCGGCTTCCCCGATGTTTACTAAGGGAGTGCTCCACAGCCCCTGCTCATACGGAATATCGGCGCGTTCCTGCAGGATATTTACACGATGCCGCTTAAATATATCCAGCTGAAGATTCACTTTATCTTTGAACAGTCCGAGCTCAATGCCGAGATTCCTGTCGTACGAGATCTCCCATGTAATATTCGGGTTGGAGTATGTCTTAATGTTGTATCCCCTGTAAGTTATTGCATTGTTGAGGTCGTATCCCGTACGGAACGTTCCCCCGCCTCCCGGTATGACTTCCGATATATAGAAAAACCTGTCTTCGTCCCGTCCGATATCGTCGTTACCTACCAGACCGTATGTCCCCCTGATTCTCAGCTTGGAAACATATTCCCGCAGGTTTTCCCAGAACGCTTCGTTCGAAACCGTCCATCCCAAACCAAATGACGGGAAAAAGCCCCACCGGTGATTTTTGTCGAATTTCTCGGAACCGTTATAGCCAAAATTAAATTCCGCAAAGTAGCGCATGTCGAACCCGTATGTGAACCTGCCAGCCAGACCGATATTGCGCTCAGGCAAAGATGCGGCAAGGGTTGTCTGGTTGGCGCTGAGATAATTGCGAATCATCCCGACCAGCATCCCGCTCACATCGTGTACTTCCCCGAACTGTTTGCTGTAATTGAGCGACGCTTCGCCGTAAAGCGAATAGTTCACTGTTTTACCGCCCTGCGTATAGTTCAGATATTCGGTACCTCCCTCCGGATTGAGTTCGAACAGGGAATAAGTATCCGTCAGACGGTTGTAACCAAAGGCGTCATAGTAGAAAGGATTGTAATCCATCGTCAGGTCAAAGGCAGCGTAACGGGTAGTGTTTCCCATGACGCGCCCTGTCAGGCCCGGTATCAGCTTCCCGAAATCCTGCTTCAACTCCATTTGCGCCATCATGGTCGAATTGCTGCTCTGCTTGTATCCACGTAGCATCTCAGCGTAGGGATTGAAGAAATTTCCTTCCATCGAACGTCCGAAAAGGATATGACCGGCATTGAGGTATTCCGCGTCAGGCTCGTAGTAGGCGGGGAAACGGGCCGGACTTACCTTTAATATCTTTTTATACAAATCGCTGCCTCCCGTTATCGGCCCCTGATAATCGTTGAACGTACCGTGCAGGCGGACAACCATTTCCGTCGCCTTCGACAGGTTGATGTTGATATTCGAATGGAGCAGGTATTTCTTGTAGTTGATGTTATTATTGAAATTGTTGCGGTCATCCACTTTCAAAATACCGTTATCCTGTGAAAACGACCCTGCCACATAGTACCTCGCCACCTTTCCGCCGCCCGATATGTTCAGATTCGCACGCTGATTGGATGTATTGTCTTTTATCAGCATGTCCATCCAGTCCACAGCAGGGTAAACGTACGGATTGGTTCCCCGAATCGTATTGTCGATTTTTGATTTCGAATAGGGATTTGGCCGCAGAGGGTCACGTGTGGAAACCGCCTC
>JAISCL010000345.1 GCA_031265585.1 Tannerella sp.
ATAAGCATATCCTACCTGTATATTGCCGAATGTAGCTCCCAACATAACTACCACCGATTCATTGACTCTCCAGGAAAGCCCGCCGTTAAACATCTTATTATAAACCATCCGCGCCGTAACGTCAGCCTGGAAGCTAATCAGGTCTGTTTTCAGGAACACGGAAGGCTGTAATTCATACAACGGGTCTGTAAGTTGAATATTGTATCCGCCGGTTAAATTATATGACCGACTTATAAATGTAGAAATATTTTCTTCCATTTCCAGTTCAGTCTCCATTAAGTGCATGGCTCCCACGCCGGCATAAAAGTTTTTATGCGTATAGTAAATACCCGCATTCAAGTCGAAACCCATGCCGCTGGTTTTCACTCTGGGGATAGCCTCGTCTTCCTTTTGGTGATAGTCGGATTCGCCCAAATCCAGCTTGCCTTCACTTCCGTCAAATGAAATATTCGCAATTCCCGGTTGTACGCCTATACTCAGCGTCCCGCCAAACAGTTTTTGTTTATAGGCCAATTGAGCGGCAAAATGGGTATTGCGAAATAAACCGATACTTTCGGAAAACAACATCGCTCCAATCCCCAGATTCACCTTTTTGGCGGCAAAGGGCATGTCGGCAGTAGCGAAGAGCGATTGCGGCGCGCCTTTCCAACCTATCCACTGCATACGGTACAGGGCGAAGGTATTCAGATTGCCCGACGTTCCGGCATATCCCGGATTATAATAGCCCATAGCCATGAAGTACTGGCTAAGCTGCGCATCATATTGCGCCCGGGCAGTACTGCATAAAGCCATAAAGGCTACTATGGAAAGAAAAATCCTTTTCATACGATAGAAAAACGGCGGGAAAACCAATAAATTGTATTAAAATAAAAAACAAACGAGGCAAGAGGCTGTAAAAAAAGCCACTGCCCCGTTCTTATTCTATCAGAACTGCATTCCTTTTTCGCACGTTACACGTCAATACTCTTCTTCGTTAAAAAAGAAATCTTCTTTACTTGGATAATCCGGCCAAATGTCTTCCATGCATTCGTAAATTTCTCCTTCATCTTCCATCTCCTGCAAGTTCTCTATTACCTCTAAGGGTGCACCGGAGCGTTGCGCATAATCGATTAATTCATCTTTTGTCGCAGGCCAGGGAGCGTCTTCCAGCTTTGAGGCTAATTCTAATGTCCAATACATACGTTAAAAGTTAATTTTTACCACTTAGTGGCTTGGTTATCAAATTTTCCGCAAAAGTATAACTTTATTTCTTAGATACAAGTATAATCCCATATAATTTCATTGCCATTATTCTTTAGGCACTCTTTACGCGCTAAAACGAAGAAATAATCCGACAAGCGGTTGATAAAAACCAACACCGGCTCTTCTACATCGCTTGTTTCGGCCAACCGGTAAATCTGCCGTTCGGCACGGCGGCAAATCGTGCGGCACACATGCGCCAACGCTGCCGAACGGCTGCCTCCCGGCAAAATGAAATGGGTCATTTTAGGCAGGCTGCTATCGAGCCGGTCTATTTCATGTTCTATCTTTTCGATACTTTCGGGGGTAATTTTACTTTCTATTTTGAGGTCGGTATTTTCCTGGTCGGTTGCCAGGTACGAACCAATGGTAAATAATTTATGCTGGATGAACCGGCAGAAATCCAACTCTTCCCGGTCTGTTAATTCGGTTATCAACAAGCCCACGAAAGAGTTCAACTCATCCGTTGTGCCATAACTCTCAATCCGTTTATCCGCTTTGGATACCCGTTGCCCTCCTACCAGCGACGTCATGCCTTTGTCTCCCGTACGGGTGTAAACTACGCTCTTTTTCATATCTTTTAATGAATAAGTTTAAAAATAAAGTAAGTATGTCCGTTTATGTAACTTTTTATTAAAGAATACAATACCTGTCGAAGATAAATCGATAGCTACCGTTACGCCGGGATGGGCGCACACCTGTTTCCACTGTTCCCGTGCCTGATGGCTCTTTTTTATATCTCCGAAAACGAAAAATGTATCGTCATGTATATATTCCATACATTTATGAAACAACCAAAGCTCGTCTGTTTGTTCATGGCGTAGATTGAAAAAGACCAAATCCGTCTGTTTCATCTCCTGCAAAGCTTGCGGAAGCGTTTGTTTATAATCTCCTTCCCTTACATCGACAGGCGTTTTTGCCGCTTTCTCATAGGTCCGGCCTGCAATAGGCAAATACTCCGGCATATTTTCCAGGGAAATACAGTTTATCCCGGTAGCATACGAAGTAAGGTATAAAGTAGACAACCCCGTTGTAGCCCCAATTTGAATGATATTTCGGGGGTGAAAATAATTCGCCAGCCTGAACAACAACGCCCCCTGTTTAGGACGAATCGCTTTCCGTTTGACAAGCTTCCCCTCATTGAAAAGAAGCTGTCTCTCAATCAATACAATTGCATCCAAAGAATAATACCGGCAACGCTCTTCAATAACCTTTGTAATAAGGTTATAAACAAACGGAGAGTGAATGCCATGCCCCCTGAAGTGGCGTATTCGTTCGTAAAACATTCCTATAAAGATATTTTTATCGTTAAAATTAAACAGACTAAAGTAAGTGTTTTTTTTATATGGAGCGCCTGTTTCCATTTTATTCTTTTGCTTACCTGAGTGTTTTCTGTCATTTTTCTTTATTTTTGTTCCGTGATACATTATGAATTGAGACACGAAGAGCAGCAAATGATTTGCCTGCTTAAAGAAGGAGACGGCAGAGCATACCAATATTTATATGACAGGTATTATACGCTGTTATGCGCCATTGCGTACGAATATATGGGCGATCGTTTCCTGAGCGAGAATCTGGTGGATGAACTTATTTTTCATCTTTGGGAAAAGCGGGAAACGCTCGAAATCACGGCGTCTCTGCGGAGTTACCTTATGCGCGCTATCCGCAACCGTTGCATCAACGCGCTTCAACGTGAACGGCGTGAAATCGCCTTTTCCTCCATGAACGCAAATGAGTATGAGATGATTCTGTCACCCGAATCCGGCGACTACCCATTAGCCGTTCTGCTCGAAAACGAACTGGAAGGTAAAATCAGTCAGGCCATCGAAAACCTGCCGCCGGAATACCGGAGAATATTCATGATGAGCCGCTTCGAAAACAAACCCTATGGACAGATAGCCGAAGAAACAGGTATCTCCGTCAATACGGTCAAATACTATATCAAAAACGCGCTCTTGCGGCTGAAAGATGAATTGCAAGTGTATTTGAAATAAAGTAAAATGTTAAAAACGCCCTTTCAAAGTGTTAAATCTTACTTTTCCACTATCCTTTCTTTTTTCTTGGCTGTCTTCTAAGTATGGAACAAAATATAGTGCATATAGACGAGCTGATTCTGTCGTCTCTATCAGGCCGTTCAAATTCGGGCGAAACGGCTGAACTAAAGGAGTGGCTCGACGCTTCTCCCGAAAACAGGGAGCATTTCCGTGCATTACGCGAAATATGGCTGGCAAGCGGCGTCCTCGATCATGCCGGACGTTTTGATAAAAACCGTGCCGCCGGACGATTCCTTGCCCGCACAGGCAACGGCACGAACATCCACAGAAAGAAAGCGCTGCGTCTCGGTATACGCTATCTGGCTTATACGGCTGCGGTTGTAGCTCTGCTGCTGATTGTTTCGTATATGTCGTACCGGCAGGGCGGCGAGGAAGTGAAAAGCCATTTTGCCGACATCGTCATTGAGGCGCCAATGGGTGCAAAAACGAAAATGTATCTCCCCGACGGAACGCTCGTCTGGCTGAATGCAAACTCTAAAATCACCTATTCGCAAGGCTTTGGCGTAAGCGACCGGCAGGTAGGGCTGAACGGTGAAGGCTATTTTGAAGTAACCGAAAACGCGACACTTCCGTTCCTCGTAAAAACGGAAGGTTTGCAAGTAAAAGTACTGGGCACCAAGTTCAATTTCAACAACTATCCCGACAACGAAGAGGCTATCGTAAGCCTGATAGAAGGAAAAGTGCAGGTAAAAAACCTGATGAATGTGGACGAAGAAAAAAACATGGCGCCCGACGAAAAAGCTTTCCTCAACAAGAAAACAGGACAAATGCGCATCCTGAGCCATCGGACGCGCCCTTCGTCTGAATGGACAAACGGATACCTCTACTTTGACAACGAACTGCTGCCCGATATTGTAAAAACACTCGAACGCAGCTACAACGTAAAGATAAACATCGCCGACAAATCGTTGGAGACCGCCCGTTTCTACAGCGATTTCTCACGGCAGGAACAAAGCATCGAAGACATCCTCCGCCTGCTGAAATCCACCAATAAACTGAGTTACACAATCGAAGGAAAAAATATCACATTGCAAGAGAAATAATAACCCAAAGTATTCACCCTTAAATTATATCACATTATGAACACAACCTGATACACAACCCATTTTTCGACCGGATACAAAAAAAGAACCGGGAGAAAAGGCTGACATCCATCTCCCGACTCCATACTTTCTTCGGTCATTGCCAATAATTTCCGAAAGTGACGGCAAAAATAGCAATTAATCTCTTTCGGGCAAAATTATTAGTTAACCAATTAACAATCATATTTATATCAATTATGAAACATAAGAAGAGAATTATTTTTATGTCAGGGATGCTACTTTGTCTTCACTTGATGCTGTTTGCACAAGGCGTTACCCTGAATATGAACAACGTAACAGTGAGAGACGCTCTTGAGGCGTTGAAAAAGGAGTATCAATACCTGTTCGTTTACGAATCGAACGACGTAAATACCCAGAAAGTCATTTCCGTCAGCGCCCAAGAGCAGTCTCTGGATGCAGTACTTAATCAAATCCTCGCAGGGCAAGACCTGACGTTCGAAGTCAATGACAAGAACATCGTCATCCGCAAAGCTGCGCCCATCCGGACGCAAGCCGTAGACCGGCAAACCAAACGAATCACCGGCACGGTAATCGACGGAACAGGCGAACCGGTCATTGGTGCGAACGTTATGGAAAAAGGAACCACCAACGGAATAATTACCGATGTAAATGGGAGTTTCTCGCTGAATGTAGCAGCCAATGCTATACTGCAAGTATCCTATATCGGCTATATTACGCAGGAAATTGCCGTGAGAAACCGCACCGACTTAAAAATCACACTGAACGAAGACAGCAAAGCGCTGGATGAAGTGGTGGTAGTGGCCTATGGTACGCAGAAGGCCCGTTCGGTGACCGGCGCCATGAGTAAACTGAATACGGAGGAACTTTCAAACATGCCGGTGTCTAACATCGGACAAAAGCTGCAAGGGAAGTTTTCCGGCGTACAGATTTACCAGGCTAACGGCGAACCCAATGCCGGCCTGTCGTTCCGCATCAGGGGGCAGGCTTCGCCCAATGGCGGTAACTCGCCGCTGGTGGTAATCGACGGTTTCCCTTCCACCACGGGACTGGATTCGCTCAGCCCGGATGAAATAGAAAACATTACGATTCTGAAGGATGCGGCGTCGGCTGCCCTGTACGGTTCGCGTGCTGCCAACGGCGTTATCCTGGTAACGACTAAGTCCGCCAAAGCCGGCAAGACGCAGATTGAGTTCAGCGCCAATGTCGGATGGCAGAGCGTCGGACAGGGGCGACGTCCCGATGTGATGAACGCCCGGGAGTTTGCACAGTTCAAAAAGGAATACTACGAAGACGCCGCGATTTATGAAGGTTATACCGGCGGCGTACCCGAAGTGTATCAGCATCCCGAAAATCTTCAGGACGGTACAGACTGGTACGACATCCTGCTGCGAACGGCTAAAACCCAAAACTACAACCTGTCGCTTACTTCGGGAACGGATAAGATCAAGTCGTCGGTCAATGTGAACTACAACAAAAGCGAAGGCGTAGTGTTGAACACTTATTCCGAACGGTTCACCGCCCGCGCCAACAATCGTTTTGACGCCACCGAACGCATCACGTTCGGACTGAATATCTCGGCTTCCTACCGCAACGGACAGATTACGCCGGGGCTCGGTAACGGGCGAAATATTATAGGTTCATCGTTCCTGATGGACCCGCAGTTGAAGTACAAGAACGACGACGGCACCTATCCGATTGCGTATACCCAGCCGGGCATGTTTGCCAACCCGAACTTCTATCTTGTGCTGCGGGACAGGGAAACGCCGCAGACCTGGGCTATCAGCCGGAACAACCTGTATACGGAAATCAAACTCTTCGACGGACTGAAATATCGCCTGAGCGGTAACATGGAATTTTTCAACCGTACCTATCAGGAATGGGTGCCTTCGCAGGTCAACGGCGCTATGTTCTCAGCTCCGCCCAATCCCGCGAGCGGACGCTACGACACCCAGAAACACCTGAACTGGTTGGTGGAAAATACGCTGAATTACGACAAAACATTTGCCGAAAAGCATCATGTAGACGCTTTGTTGGGATATACCACGCAGAAAAGCCAGGATCAAAAAGCGCGAATCAATGCGACGAACTATCCCGACGACGAAGTGTCTTGGTTTACGGCCGCTTCCAGCCGGGTGGCAGACGCAGGCAATGACAGCGGGAGAGGCGACTGGTCGATGATTTCGTATCTGGCCCGTCTGAATTACGACTTCATGGGGAGATACCTGCTGTCGGCCTCGTTCAGGCGAGACGGATGTTCCCGCTTCGGCCCCCTGAGCAAATGGGCGAACTTTCCTTCCGTATCGGTCGGATGGATTGCTTCCGACGAGGAGTTCCTATCGAAAATAGACCAGTTGAGCTATTTGAAAATCAGAGGCAGCTACGGAAAACTGGGAAACTATGAAATAGGTAATTACGAATGGATACCGGAAGTGACGTCGAACAATAACGATACGTCGAACAATTACGTCATCAACGGCTCCATCGCTGCCGGACGCGCCCCCAACCGCATCGGAAACAACGCGCTAACGTGGGAAACGACTGAACAGTACGACCTTGGACTGGATTTAGGACTGTTCAACGACCGTATTTTCTTCGTCTATGACTATTACTGGAAGAAAACCGACGGATTCCTGTACAACATTGATATTCCGAATCAGGCCGGTTTCAATACCATCCGTTCCAACATCGGTGAATTTCATTTCTGGGGACATGAATTTGGAATAGAAACCAGAAACATGGTCGGCGAATTTAAGTGGAACACCAATTTGAACATTACGTTCAACCGGAACAAAGCCGTCAAACTGGGTACCAACGATACGCCCATCGGCGGAAATGCCAATCAGGGCGACTATAACCGCACGGAAGTCGGCCAGCCATTGGGACAGTTCTACGGATACATCTACGACGGTGTATTTATGACCCAGGCCGAATACGAAGCCGGGCCGAAGCACGCTTCCTCCATGGTGGGTACCGTACGGATGAAAGACCTGAACGGCGACAACATCATCGACATGAGCGACCGGACGTTTATCGGCGACCCGAATCCCGATTTCCTTTACGGTATCACCAATGAATTTTCGTATAAACAGTTTGATGCCAGTATCGTGATAGCGGGAGCCGTTGGCGGTGACATTATCGACGACCAGTTGGAGTGGACGGAGAATATCGACGGTGTTTTCAACGTCACCAAAGAAGTGGCCGAGCGCTGGCGTTCGGAAAGCAATCCCGGAATGGGAAACATTCCCCGTACGCGCGCCGGTACAACCGAGTTGTTCCGCTACAACAATACCCGGTGGGTATCCGACGGCTCGTACCTGATGGTAAAGAACTTCACCATTGGCTATACCCTCCCGTTCAAACCGAATCCGTACATCAACAGTTTACGTATATTCCTCAGCGGACAGAATATTCTGACGTTGACCAATTATACCGGAGTGAACCCGGAAGTGAACAACAACGGTTCCGACGGGCTGCGTCAGGGTGTTGACCAAAGCTCGTACCCCACAGCGCGGGTCTTCAGTGTCGGAGTAAACTTCAAGTTTTAAGAATATAAAAAGAATAACAATATGAAAAAAATAATATTATTCATCGCTGTTGCGGGGATTCTTCCCTTCGTTTCCTGTTCGGATGATTTTCTGGAAATTTACCCCGAAACATCTGTTTCATCGAATACGTTTTATAAAACGCAGGCGCATTTTGACCAGGCGCTGATGGGCGCTTACCAACGGACGCGCACCGTCGTGGCAAACGGTATGATTATGGATGAAATGCGTTCGGACAATGCTCATTTCACCCGCTATTCGGGTGACCGCGGGCCGTATCTGTCAACTGAAGTAATCGGTCTGTTCCTTGACGACGAATCAACCGGTAGCTGGATAAACAACCGCTACAATGAACTCTATTCGGGCATTTCGCGGGTAAATACGTTGCTGGACCGCCTGGATGGCTCAGAATTGACCGACACCCAAAAGGGCAGTGTACGCGCCGAAGCGCTGTTCCTGCGCGCGTTTTTATACTTCGATTTGGCAACGCACTGGGGGCCGGTGCCGCTGATGCTTCACGAGGTGACCAACGAATCGGAATCGTTTCTGCCCAATGCTACAGTAGAAGCCGTGTACGATCAGATTATTGCCGACGTGAGCGAATCCATCTCTATCGGAATGCCGTCTGCCACTACTTTTCCGCAGTCGGGACGGGCAACGATGGGCGCAGCGAAAATGCTGAGGGCTTATGCTTATATGTCTAAGCCTGCTCGCGAATATGCGAAAGCAGAGCAGGATTTGCTTGACGTGACCCGCATGAGCTATGCGCTCGAAGACGATTATGCCGATATTTACAGTCTGGGCAACAAGAACGGGAAGGAATCTATTTTCGAGATTCAGTACCTGGATGGCGATGGCGGCCAGCACAACGACCTGACCTGGCGGCAGATTCCCAAATGCAGCAACAATGACCTGCTGATGGGTATCAACGCCAACAATTACGCCTACACCAGTGGTGGATGGAGCGTGCCAACGCAGGAAATGATTAATTCGTATGAAGCGGGAGACAAACGCTTGTCTGCTTCCATTGCTGTGGCAGAAGGTACGGATGTGATGGAACAGTTCACCTTCGAACAACTTGTCGAACCGCTCGGCTATACATTGCCCGAAGGGAAGGCTTTCCGCTATTTCGTAAAGAAATACTACCATCCGCCGTATAATTACGGATTGCGGACGGGCGACAATTTCCCCGTTTACCGTTACGGCGGAGCCTTGCTGCTGCTGGCCGAATGTCTGGTAGAAGAAGGCAAGAACGGCGAGGCATTGCCCTATATCAACGCCGTGCGTCAGCGTGCCGGACTGCCCGCCCTGGCCTCTGTCAACAAACAGCAGGTGTCTGACGAAATGCGTCACGAACTGGCTTTCGAGAATCACCGCTGGACAGACCTGATCCGTACGGGGCAGGCCATCAGCGTCATGACGACATTCGGAGAACGGATGAAAATACTTGACCCGCAGATTCTCCCCTCGGCCTTCAACGTGACTCAGGAGCGGTTGGTCTATGCCTTCCAGCGACGCGAACTGGAGGTGAATATAAATCTGGTACAAAATCCGGGATACAAAGACTATTAGTAGTTAGTAGTTAGTAGCGCTTAGTGGAATTTTATTAATCGACGGCCGTCAGCTATATAGTTGACGGCCGTTATCTACCTATACAAGTACTTTTTTTACCCTATCTTTCAGCTTTCAGCCGGCTTGTAAGTACTTGTGTATAACCGCCGATGGCTGAAAGGAGATCCTTCAGCCCATAGCCGTCAACTTAAGAAGATTAATTGATTGATTTTTCGACAGATATAATTCTGAAAAAGGTGTATCTATGCCTGACAGGGGGGGAGTATTGTTGATTGCCCGCTGCTTTTCGGTG
>JAISCL010000357.1 GCA_031265585.1 Tannerella sp.
TGGATGGACGGAGTTCTTGTGATAAACGGTATCATATTATGATCGGGCAAATAGCTGTATACGGTATCGGACGAGGGTTCTACCAGTATCCTGCTGTCAAAGTAGGGGATTATGGGATACATGTCAGGACCTGCAGTATAAGTTACACCGCTCGCTTCATCTCTTAACCTCAGCATAATGGATAGCTTTTTTTCAAACGGAATTGAAATTTCTTCGGTAACACGTCCATCCTGTTTGGAGACAATCATAAAAACCTGCCTGTCTGCTGCCCAATCACTGGCATGGCAAATTAAATTTCCCCGGTCGAAACTGTATATATCATGGTAACCGGTACTGTCTTTGTGGCTAAAACTTCGCTTAAATTCTCCGCCCAGATCATACACTACTATTTTGCTTGCAAAATAGTCATTGACAAACATTTCACTGTTATCTTCATCAAGGATAATCTTTGAAATATTTGCATATTCCTCACGGCTCCGCCCTTTTCGGTTTATCTTCCTGATGGCTTTACCCGTTCTGTCAAAAATAAAAATATCCCCGTCATTAACACGGTTTTTTACTGCGATGATATCCTTGCCGATATCCTGTACGATACCCTGGCAAAGAAACTCGTCATTCGTTTCCAGCGGGATATATTCCACGTCCATAAAGTCCTGGAGGATCAGTTCCTTCTTCGGGTAGCTTGCCGTGACATCGACCGTGATAAGGTCATCTGTTGATGGTTTATTTCCTCCGCATCCTGTCAGTGCGAACAGGGTGATTGCCAAAATTGTGCCTGTCTTTTTCATTTTTATCGGTTTTTAGTTATTACTTTTCTTATGTTTTATCAGCATAAGCACTGGATTGGAGTCTTCTTCCAGTCCGGCGGCGATTTCCTTTAAGCGGCCTTTCAGTTTTCCCTTCCCGCAGTCGTCCATCAGCCGGTGGGCTTCTAAGTTTTGTACGGATGCGATTTCGTGATTTACAGGTCTCAACACCATATCTACGGCTCTTTTGTATGTATAATCATCATTGTATACGGTGTAATTGAACAGGGCCTTTTCCTGCCTGTCGTACATCATCAATCCGGTAATCGGGAATCCTGTCATCTTTTCAAAGTTAAATTCGTTTCTAATGGTTTTCATAAAATAATAACGGTCGGTAAGGATATTTACAGAAAGAAATACTTCCGGATCCATGGCCTGTATGGAGGGGGTTCTTACCATAAAGGGGCTTATCCTGCCGTCCGGCATATAGCGGTACAGCGTGTCGGAAGAGGTTTCCACCAGCACCCAGTCGCCATGATACGGGATGATCTGGTCTACGGCAGCCGATGCCGTTCCCTCTCCCATTTTCACAACCGGCGTTATGATTGTTTTAAAAGGAATCCGTATTTCCCGGGCAACACTCCCGTCCTGTTTAGACAGGATCACATGATGTGATTTGACCCGGTCTTCCCCCATGTTGTAATGTTCGGAATAATCATAGCAAATCAGATGATCCCTGTCATAATTGAACAGATCCGAACAGGAGGCGCCTCCAGGATGGTTAAAACTCCGTTTGAAATTTCCGTACAAATCGTACACGAGGAATTTTTCTGCCGGCGAATCGACAATTATTTCACCGTTGTCTTCATCAAGGATAATCCCTGTAATGTTTGCATATTCTTCGCCGCCCTGTCCCTTCCGGTTTATCTTCCTCAAGCCTTTGCCGGTTTTCCTGTCAAAAACGAACAGATCCCCGTCGCGGTTCCGGTTTGTTACGAGTATGATTTCCTTGCCGATGTCCCGCACATAACATTGCGTAACAAACTCGTCCGTAGTTTCCAGCGGAACATATTCCACATCCATAAAATCCTGAAGGATCAGTTCCTTCTTCGGATAACTTGCGGTCACATCCACTGTGATGATATCATCAGTCGACTGTTTATTTCCACTTCCACACCCTGCCATTACGAACAGGATAATTGCCAAAATTGTATTCGTCTTTTTCATTTCGTATGATTTTTTATTTCTTGTACTTTACCAGCATAAGCACCGGATTGGAATCTTCATCCAGATCGGCGGCAATTTCTTTCAACCGGCCTTTCAGTTGACCTTTTTCATAAGCTTCAACAAGTTCGTCTGCCTCTAATTTTTGCACAAGTGCGATTTCGTTATTTCCAAAAGTGACTTCCGATGTCATAAGTACAGGCTGTTTACCGGTAAAGTCGGCATTGTACACCACGCATTCAAACAGGGCTTTATCTTCGCTGTCGTACACCAGGTTAACTCGCGTATGCCCGGTATTGGTCTCCCAGTCCCATTCTGCCTTTACGGTTTGCATGAAGCAGTAACGGTCGGTTAAAGCCGCCGGATATAGAAATACTCCCGGATGCATTGACTGTATCGGGGGAGTCCGGACAATAAGGGGAACCAGACTGCAGTCTGACATAAGCCTGTATACCGTATCGGAAGAATCCTCCATAAGCATCCAACTGTTGTCACGGTGAGGAACTAACACACGGTTACGGACCGGCATAGCAATCATTTCCCCGAATACAACCGACGATATATGTTCTTTATAGGGAATTTCAATTTCCCGGGTAATACTCCCGTCCTGTTTGGACATAACCAGAAATCTGTTGGGATGTCCGTCGACAACTAAACGTCCGTCCTGAAAAATTAAATGATCCCGGTCGAAATTGTATATTCCCATCTCATACGGAATATCTTTCGCATTACGGAAACTCCGTTTGAGATTTCCGAACAGGTCATACACTAACAGTTTGCCTGTACTGCGGTCGTTGACGAACAGTTCATTCCTGTCTTCATCCAGGGTAATCCCTAAAAGAAACGAATACTCTTCGCCGCCCTGGCCTAAACGGTTGATTACCCTTAAGCCTTTACCGTTTCTGTCAAAAACAAATATATCACCGTCGGTAGTACGGTTTCTGTTTCTAACCAGTATGATTTCCTTGCCTATGGCATGTGGCCACCCCATAGTAACAAATTCGTCCGTGGTTTCCAGCGGAATGTATTCCACGTCCATAAAGTCCTGAAGGATCAGTTCCTTCTTTGGGTAACTGGCCGTCACATCGACAGTGATGAAGCCGTCGCTTTGCGTAACGGACTGCCGGCATCCTGCCATTACGAACAGGAGTATTGCTGAAATTGTAATTGTTTTTTTCATGTTAAGACTGAATTTATAGACGGCCACAATGTTACGGAATATATTTTGAAATCCCAACAAAAAATGAAACAGATTGACAAAAGAACAGTGGCTCTTTTGGAAATCCTGTGTTTTGATATAATTTGGGGACGATTTTGTGAATATGCTTCATCTCTCAAAACAGACAAAACATCAGCACTTCAGGGCGGAATATTGTTTTTTATTTGTATTTTTGTCGCCTTAATTAAACAGTCACGATGGATGAATTAATAGATATTGCGAAATTTATAGCGGATTATGCTACCTGCCTTTTGGGCTCCGGCGTACATACTTCGCGGGTGATCCGCAATTCAAAGCGGATAGGGGAATCCTTAGGCGTAACGATACGGATGACAACCTTTCACAAAAGCCTTATCCTCACAGTTTACAACAATCAAAAAGTTCATACGGAAGTAGTTGATATTCCAGCGCTGCCTGTAAATTTTGAATATAATTCGGAACTGAGTTCTCTGAGCTGGAAAGCATACGACAAGCGCTTGCCGCTGAAAGTTTTGCAGGAAGAATACCTGCAAATCAAGACAAAAGCGAAGATGTCGCCGTATTGGATTTTATTGCTGGTCGGGTTTGCCAATGCTTCTTTCTGCCGGTTATTCGGAGGCGACTGGAGTGCCGTGGGAATTGTTTTCGCCGCTACGCTGGCAGGATTTTTTACCCGCCAGCAAATGCAGCGCAAACAGATCAACCATTTCATTGTATTTACCGTTTCGGCCTTCGTCGCGTCCATGTGTGCCTCGACAACGCTCCTGTTCAACGCTACGGCAGAAATTGCGATTGCAACCAGCGTGCTGTTTTTAATGCCTGGCGTTCCCCTCATCAATGGCGTGATTGATGTAGTGGAAGGACATACGCTGACGGGCGGTTCACGGCTGATACAGGCTTTTCTGCTGATCATCTGCATTGCCGTCGGCCTGTCCTGTCCTCTATTATTATTTAAAAACAGTTTATTATGACCGGATGCGACATTGTAATGGACGGGTTACTGGCAGCCATAGCCGGCATCGGCTTCGGCGCTATCTCGTTTCCGCCCAGGCGGGTTTTTCCCTATATTGCGATTTTGGCAGCAACCGGCCATGCCCTTCGTTTTTCGCTGATGAACGGTCTTTCCATGGATATCGCTTCCGCTTCTTTTTGCGCTTCATTGAGTATTGGCCTGCTGTCCCTGTGGTTTGGAAAACGGTCGTTTTGTCCGATGACCGTCTTGTATATCCCGGCACTGCTGCCCATGATACCGGGCATGTACGCCTACCGAACCGTTTTTGCCCTGGTGATGTTCATGCAGCATTTGAAAGAATCGGCGGTAGCGGAAAAATACATGCAGGAGCTTCTTTCGAATGCGATTGTGACCTTCAGTACCGTCTTCCTGTTAGCTGTAGGTGCGACCATCCCTATTTTTGTCTTCCCGAAACGGGCCTATACAATGACCAGGCGCAACCGTCCTTCCACTCAAAAATAACAGCAGACGACCTCTCTCAGATTTTCAACTCGAAACGCATGACCGTTTAACCTGTTTGTTCTTCTTCAAACGCAGTTTCGTCCCTTCGACAGGGTGGAAGGTAATCTTTATTTTCACACGTTCGTAAGCGCTAATGATGACATATCAGGATTACTCTACGCAATGAGATAACCTGTCGGATGGCCCTGATACAGACTATTCATGCATGATGCCATTTATCCACTATAATTTCGACAAATTATATTCTGAATAACAGCAAAATAATTTACTGTTTTTATCGTTCAAATAATATTAATAAAATTAAGTTATCAAATTTATGAAAACAAACTGTTTTATTTATTTATGTATCCTGTTATTTGCCGTAGCAGGATGTCGGGATGAAGATGAACTTATCCCGAGGGAAGCTTTCCCCGACCTGCTTTTTGAGCAATATATGCTACAAAATTTCGACACCGATGGCGACGGACTGATCAGTCTCCATGAAGCAAAAGCTGTGCGCGAGATAGACTGTTCGAATATGCGGATCACATCACTGAAAGGTATTCAGTATTTCACGTCGCTCGAAACACTCAATTGCAGCGGGAACGATATCAAAGCACTCGACCTGACGCAAAACACGGCATTACAATCGCTTAATTGCAGCGAAAACAGTCTCAATGACCTTGATTTGGCAAAGAATCCGGCGTTACGTTCGCTCGTCTGTAATTCGTGCGGATTATCCAACTCCATCAACTTGAGTAAAAACACGGCGCTGGAATATTTGTACTTTTCGAACAACTATGATCTCAAGTTGCTGGACCTGAGCGGAGCTATGAACCTCCGGGATTTATATTGCGAAAACAATTACAGCCTCACGTCGCTGAACCTGGGTAGCAACGCAAATCTTCAGGTATTGTCGTGCAATTGGAATGCGACGCTCTCGTCCTTAGACCTGAGCGGTGTCACGAACCTCCGGGATTTACTTTGCATCCATATTAACAATGGAAGCACTATGACGATGACGGGACTGGATAATTGCCGTTCGCTCGAAAAGCTGAATTTAAGCGGCGTAAAAGTTGAGAAGATTGACCTTAGCGGCAGTCCACTGAAAGAGTTTAACTGCACAGTCGCCTTTCAACCGTCTTTCCCAATCGACCTTTCGGGCTGTGACAAACTGGAGGTATTCCGTTTAACATCTGCAGGCGAGACGTTTCAAAACATAAATCTGGTGGGATGTACCGCCTTAAACACCATGGAGGTTCTCGGATCAGGCTTTATCGACGTAAGTTCACTCACCTCGTTGCGGAAACTGGTATATCAGTATGGAGATGTTGACATCTCGAAGAATACTGAACTGGAAGAGGTTTTCGTCCGGCACATTCTTGGAGACATAACTAACCTCCGTAAACTGCGAACGCTGAATTTCCATTTGATAAAAAACGTAGAAACGCTGGACTTGAGCAACCAGACCGTGCTGGAGGATTTACGTTGTGCGGTACTGGACGTCCCGATAGATCTGAGCCACTGTAAGGCGCTTCGGACATTCGATGTGTACCATATTTTTTTTAATGATGATTATGTCATAAAGGTGAATGCTGTTGATTTGAAAGATCTCCCCGTCCTGGAAAGCGTTGTCACAAACAATTTAACGGATAGGGTGTCGTTAAATATCAAGAATTGTCCGGCGTTGAAAACAATTACCGGCAACGAACTCGCGACACTGAACATCTCCGGATGCGCATCGCTTGAAGAATTGAAATTCAAATGCAAAGCGTTTAACATCGACAACTGCCCGAATGTTATTTCCATAGACTGTAGCGACAGCCCTGTTGGGACATTGCATCTGGATGCATGCACGAATTTGGAGAGCCTGTTTTGCAGAAATTGTTCATTAACGGAATTGGATCTGCGGAAAAATAAAAATGTGATCAAACTGTATTGCCCAAACAATCCAGGCTTGAGATACATAGAACTTACCCGTGGCCATGAGATACCGGATTTAAATAGAGGCGAGGCAATCATCCGCTATTGGGATTTATCGCTACCTGATTCTTGCCTGTCTGAGCAGTTGGCTTCTTCGTTTTTTGCTCATTTTTAATCCTTTTCAAAAATGCCGATTCTTGTTGCGATAAAAAAACTGATATTTACTTCATGATTCTAAAATTTATATCTATATTTCCGGCGATAAAGGTCGGCAGGGGGTAAATGCGCCGCAAAAAACTTTTGACCACCGGCAGGATTGCGGTGACAAGCGGTAAAAATCAACTGTCTGAACGGTGAATGTTGAACTCAAATATTAATATTATGGAACGTTTCTTTTTTAGATTAATCTTGTTGCTGTCGCTGTTTTTGCAGCAAAACCGGGTATGGAGCCAGGAAGAGGTCGCGCCTGCCGCCGGTTTCAGGAATAATGTACTGCCACGGAATCCCGCCTCACTGAGGATACTGGGCATCGGGAACAGTTTTACGGACGACGGCATGCAGTACCTGCCCGATCTGCTGGAACATGCCGGCATCGAAAATGTTACGCTGGGCAGGCTTGTACTGGGCGGGTGTTCGCTTGAGCGGCACTACCGGCTCTATACATCCGGCGATCCTGCCTATAAATACCTGAAGTCGTATCCCGGCAAAAATGTCTGGGAAGAAGCCAAAGGGCAATGTACGTTCAGGGATGCCGTGGCGGACGAGAACTGGGATATTGTTGTTCTCCAGCAGGTGTCGCAGGATGCCGGGATGTATGAAACCTGCCAGCCCTACCTGAGACAGTTAATGGATGCCATCGCCGTCAACTGTTCCAACGCAGGCGTATGCATCGGGTGGCAAATGACATGGGCGTACGGGAGGGCGTCCGAACATCCGGGATTCGCCAATTACAACCGCAGCCAGACAGACATGTACGACGCAATCGTCCGGACGGTTAAAACCCTGACTGCCGATACGGGAATAGACATCATCATCCCTTCCGGAACGGCTGTACAGAATCTCCGGACAGGCGAAATGAACAATCCGCCGTTAGATCTCACCCGGGACGGTTATCACATCGACCTGGGGGCAGGACGCTATACGCTGGCCTGCACCTGGTTCCAGGCCCTGATTGCACCCTGCCTGGGGAAGACCGTCGCCGGAAATTCATTCAGGACAAAGAATGGAAACGTGCCGGTCGACGACCGTACTGCCGACGCTTGCCAGAAAGCAGCGCAACATGCCTGCAGCAACCGTTTTGAAGTAACTGAAAAATAATTTTGCCCTGAATTGCTGTATTTTTTGTGATTTCATTTTGTTTATGCAAAAAATATAATAATTTTGCAAGAATAAAAAATAATAGGAATTTAGGGAAAGAAAAATATTCATTACTTAGATATTTCTCTTTGATCTTTAGTATGTAACTTTAAATTAAAAATGTATGTCTATGAGAAAGTTTATTAACTTATTTATCTGCTTGTTTATAAGCATGGGATTTACTTTTGCTCAGACGTTGAAAGTGACCGGTACCGTCATCTCCGAAGACGATAACGAACCGGTTATGGGTGCAACGGTTGTAGTAAAAGAGCGGACATCGATTGGTGCGATTACGGATGTTGACGGGAATTTCACGCTGGATGTTCCCGCCGGCGATGTAATCTTGCAAATCTCTTATGTGGGCATGGCGCCTAAGGAAGTCAAAGCGGATACTCAAAAGCGGATGACCATCTTTTTATCATCAAACCTGCAACTTGATGAGGTTGTTGTGACCGCAATGGGTATAAAGCGTTCCGAAAAAGCGCTGGGGTATGCAGCCAGCCAGGTATCGGGACAGGAATTGCTTGAAGCGCGAAGTACGGACATCATGACCGGTCTTGCCGGTAAAATGGCGGGGGTTTCCATCTCCTCGTCTTCTTCCGACCCCGGTTCGTCGAACTCTGTCATTATACGCGGATTCAGTTCGCTTAGCGGCTCTAACCAACCGCTTTTTGTCATTGACGGCGTACCGTTAAACAACACGGCAACAAAAAGCACCGACAATCTGAACGATTCTTATGATTTCGGGAATGGCGCCAATGCCGTAAACCCGGAAGACGTAGCCTCCATGACAATCCTGAAAGGTGCGGCAGCAACCGCATTATACGGAAGCCGGGCGGCAAACGGAGTCATCCTGATTACTACGAAATCGGGCAGCAAACAGGCCAGGGGTATCGGTATTGAATACAACGGAGGACTTCAGTTTGCCAATATTCTCCGCCTGCCCGAGTTCCAGAACGAATTTGGTATGGGATGGAGCGGCGATCATACGACCATCGAAAACGGCAGCTGGGGCGCACGCCTGGACGGCTCCATGCAGTTATGGGGCCAGGTATATAACAATTCCCAGAAATTAAAACCGTATTCCGCACTGAAGGACAACGTGAAAGATTTCTTTGACACGGGACTTCGCTACACAAACAGTGTATCCTTCAACGGAGCGAATGAGAATGGTGAATTCTATATCTCCTTAGGCCATGTCGGAGACGACGGGCTGATTCCCACCAATGCGGATTCATACAGCCGTTATACTCTGTCTACGAGAGGAAGCTATAAGGTTCGGAACCTGAAGGTTTCATCTTCGCTGAATTATGCAAACAGCGAGAACCGGTTTATGCCGACAGGACAGAATTTGACGATGATAAATTCGCTGTATCAAATGCCCCGCGACGTAAGTATTATCGGACTGAAAGATCTGGACGACCCGTTCAATACCCTCGATTATTACTATACGCCTTATGGCGTTACCAACCCGTATATTTTAGTCCGGGATATGAAAAACATATTTTACAGCGAACGGATTTACGGTAAGGTTGAATTTTCATTCGATTTCCTGAAATATTTTAATGCTACCTACCGGTTAGGTTACGACGCCACGAATACTGAGGATAAAATAGGCGTGCCGGAAATGAAGGCGGCCGAGGGAACGCCCAACTACGGGCAAATAAAAAATGAAGGCCAGATTGCAAGACAGATGTTGCGCCGTCATGAATTAAATCACGACATCCTGCTCACATTCGACATGCCGGTCGGTGATTTTCATATCAATGCGCTGGCCGGATGGAATGCCAATGAACGGAAAGCATCCACCATAGCAGCCGGCGTCACAGGCCTGGATATTCCGACATGGCTGCACCTCAGCAACTCCCCGTCCACTCCGGGCGTATCGGAAAGCATGTCCATGCGCCGGTTAGTCGGTCTGTTCGGACAAGCCGAACTGGGGTATAAAAGCCTGCTGTACTTAACCCTCACGGCCCGTAACGACTGGTCGTCAACGCTGCCGAAGGAAAACCGCAGCTTTTTCTATTCCGGGGTAACCGGCAGTTTTGTATTTTCCGAGCTGCTCAATGACCCGCTGAAAAAAATCATTTCATTCGGCAAACTCCGTGCAGCGTGGGGACAAACCGGTAACGACGCCGACCCCTACAAGATCGACCCCTATTATTTGCAGACATCCGTCGGTTTGGGATTCGGCGATATCACTTTCCCGCTGGGAGGGATAAATGCGTTCACAAAAGGGAATACGTTAGGCAGCAACACGCTGCAGCCGGAAATAACGACGGAATGGGAACTCGGCGCCAATATTTCCTTTTTCAATAACCGTATCAATATTGATGCCGCCTACTACAACAAAGAATCCGACAAGCAAATCTTCGACCTGAACATGGATCCGGCAAGCGGATACAGCACGAAGACCGTTAACCTCGGTAAAATATCGAACAGGGGGGTCGAACTGCTTGTGGAAGTAAGACCTGTGGAGACAAGAGATTTTAGCTGGGATGTAAGCTGGAACTACACGAAAAATAACAGTAAAGTGGTCAGTCTGCCGGAAGAATTGGGCGGACAGGCCAGCATTTGGGCTTTTACCGGAGGAGTCGGGCTTTATGCCATTGTCGGAGAGCCGCTCGGCTCGTTTGTGTCCCCGGTCTCCGAACGGGATCCGGACGGTAACGTCGTCGTAAACAACAGCGGCCAGCCTGTCGAGGCTGAAAAACAGGAGGTCGTAGGAAATGCGCAGCATGATTATACGATGGGATTCTCTTCTACTTTGAAATATAAAAACATCTCGTTACGCGCCGACCTGGACGTGCGGCAGGGCGGACTGATGTATTCAAGGTCAAAGGATATCATATATTTTACCGGGAATGCCGTCCAGACGCTCTATAATGACCGCAATACGTTTATTGTGCCCAATTCGGTGCAAAAACTGGCCGACGGTACGTATGTGGAAAATACAACGCCCATTTCTTCCGGAGCAATCTGGGAATATTTCCAGAACGGCACCGACAAATTAGACGAATCCAGCCTGATTGACAAATCGTACGTAAAACTCCGTTCCGTTGTCGTGAGCTGGGATCTGCCCCACAGGTGGTTTGCAAACAGCAAAGTGATACAGAATGCGAAACTGTCCGTCTTCGGCACGAACCTGCTCCTGTGGACGCCCAAGGAGAATACCTTTATTGATCCGGAAGTAACCACTTACGGTAATGACCTCGAAGGTTTATTCGGAGAATTTTCCGCAAACCCGACTACACGCAAATACGGCTTCAACGTCACAGTTAAATTTTAAGGAGGAAAAAATATGAAAAAGATAATAGTATCAACAGTAGCCATTATCACCGGACTGGTGAGTTGCGACAGCTGGCTGGATGTGAACGAAAACCCGAACCGCCCGCAGGAAGTCAAAAACAACCTGCTCATACCGTCCGTTGAAGCAACGCTCGCCGGAATGGTCGGCGGCCATTTATTCAATACAGCAGGATTTTTTGTCCAGTACACGGAGCAGGCGCCCGAAGCAAACCAGTACAATTCGCTTTGTGAAAACAGTTTTGACAACGACCTGTTCACCCTGCCTTACATGAGGTTCTATGCCCTCGCGCTGGAAGATGCAAAAGTGATCATGGAACAGGCTGCCGAAAACGAAGAATGGGGCGACAGTTTTGTAGCCACGGTGCTGAGGGCTTACATTTTCCAGGTAATCGTGGATTTTATTGACCAGGCGCCCTATTCCGAAGCGTTGAAAGGGAACGAGATCCCGATGCCCAAATGGGATTCCGGAGAATCAATCTATGCCGGCATCCTGAACGAGCTGGACGAAGCGGAGGCCAGGCTAAATTCCGCATCAAGGGTTTCGGCAGACCTTATCCTGAACAAGGATCTGGCCAGATGGGTTCAGTTTGCAAACGCTCTGCGCCTGCGCCTCTATATGCGTTCATCGCAGGCACAGGATAACAGCGCTAAAGTCAGGGAACTGATTCAGCAGGACAACTTCTTCAGCGGAGACATCAAATTTGATGTGTTCGTCAACGAATCCGGAAGGCATAACCCGTGGTACAGCACCAACTCGTTTACCCTGTCTGCAACGAACCATGTGGGAAGCTATCCGATCGTAAGTTACCTGAAAATCACGGACGACCCGCGAATCGCCGACATATTCAAAAAGGCTACCGGGCCAAGCGACTATGAAGGGATGATTCCCGGTTCTAAAACAATGCTGAGCGACAAGAACGATTCCTACAGTTTCCTGACGGCTTACGACCGTCCGACGGCTCCGGCATACCTGTATACGCAAAGTGAACTGCAGTTTTTCCTTGCGGAAGCTTACGTCCGCTTCTTCAACGACGATGCAAAAGCCCGGGAAGCCTATGAATCGGCTATCCGTTCAAATTTTGCAACAACGCGCGGTTTAGCGGACGATCCGGCGACGATATTCGGAGACAATGCGCCGTGTGCGTGGAGTACGGCGACAACGCCCGAAGCCAGACTGAAACTGATTGCGATGCAGAAATGGGTGGCCCTTTGCATGGTGAACAATGCGGAAGCATGGGCGGAAGCCCGGCGCATGAATTATCCGGCGCTGTCGCCCCATCCGGCAAACAGTATAAATGCAGACGCGACCATTTATACGGCCGGAGATTTCATTGCCCCCTGGGTAAATGCCGAATCCGGAGGAAAGCTGGTTAGCCGCCTGTACTATCCGAAGACTGCTGTAGAATTGAATAATAATACTCCGGCGCAGGCTGGCCGTACGGTTCCTGTGTGGTGGGATAAATAACAAATTAATCATATACTTATGAAAAAAATAATTTATATTTTATCGGTTATATGCAGCTTGAGTATGCTTACAGGCTGCGAGACAACAAGTGATGATCCTTCAAAAATCACCTATTTTGTCTCATTCGAAATACAGGGAGACGAAATCATGCTTGTTCCTGTGGGAACGGGTTTCACCGATCCGGGAATCATTGCGATGGAAGGCGACACGGATATCACATCAACCGTGACTGCCAAAGGGAGTGTTAATGCGAATGAAATAGGTCTGTATACAATTTCTTATTCGGCTGCAAACGTGGATGGTTTTAGCAGTTCCGTGAACCGGACCGTTCTCGTTTACGATCCGGACGTAACGACCGATATTTCCGGAAACTACGCCGTTGCCGCCGGTTCTTACCGTTCGCTGTCAAGTGGAGCCAGAACTTCTTTTTCCGGTTACAGCGTCGCCGTTACACGACAGGCACCCGGTATATTTTACGTTTCCGATTTTATGGGCGGTTATTATGACAAAGGAACCGGATATGGCCCCGCTTATGCAATGACCGGTTATTTCAAACTCAATCCGGACAACACGATAGAAGCTTTATCCAGCTACGTGCAGGGGTGGGGCGATGAAATGGACGAAATGGAAAATGCCGAATACGACCCGGAAACGGGAAATGTTTACTGGGAAGTGGCTTATGCCGGCATTATGGTCTTCTATATCACATTAACCAAATAATTTAAAACAATATGGATATGAAAATAAAAAAATATTTGACGGCACTGTTTGCCGTATGTTCCCTGTTCATTACGGGCTGTGAAGACGAAACCGATCCGGGCGGTACGGCCGTGAAGAAAATGGCCGGCGACTGGTGGGTGACGGTCGATGTCATTGATGGCGAAACCAATCTGGGTGACGATTACGGACTCGGACATATACTGATGTACACGTACAATACGGCAGCAAACAAAATGACTGAAATGTGGCTGGAAGACGGCGGTCATTTCTGGGATTATAAGCTCAAGGTGGATGTACAGTATGAAAACCGCACGTTTTCAACATCCGGAATGGTCGACAACCAGGCTTATGAATCCCAGGTAAGCATCACCGACGGGAAAATAATGGAAGGTGCGGCGACTACTCCGTCGGGGATGCCGGCCGACAGTATCATCTATTACGTTCAATTCGATGATGACAATGAGGGAATCCGGTACAGGATCTCCGGTTTCCGTCGCACGGGATTCCCTGCCGATGATTTCTAAAGTGTCCGCTAACGCGTAAATCTCCCTGTAATCACATCTGTTTGCAGGGACGAAGTTTAAAACAATCCGGATTAATATCACCCTTATTTCCGGATTGTTTTTCCTGTGCCCGTAATGACACAACGCAGGACTCTACATTTATTTGGGTAGTTTGCGATAATTTTTCACTACTTTTGCAAACAAAAACGTCATGGAAACAGGAATGCAAAAAAAACGGCTGCCTTACGGCGCCTCGAATTTCGAAAAAATAAGAACCGAAAACTTTGTCTATATCGACAAAACACGGTATATCGAACTGCTGGAAAACGAAAATAATGACAATCTTTTCTTTACCCGTCCCCGGAAGTTCGGCAAAAGCCTGTTCTTCACAATGCTGTCGCATTACTATGACATCAAACAGGCGGACAGGTTCGAGCAACTGTTCGGCGACCTGTATATCGGAAAACATCCGACGCCGCGACATAACAGCTATATGGTGCTTAACCTTGATTTTTCGGGTCTGGACACTTCGGATGAGAAATCTTTCAACATCTCCCTTTCGTATAAAATGCAGGAATATGTTCGCGGATTTCTGATACATTATAGAGATTTCATCCCGGATTGGAAGAACTATAACGAACAGATTACCGTCGAACAGCCGGGCGTCAAGGCATTGCTGACAACTTTTAACATAGCACGTTTGCTCAACAAAAAACTGTATATAATCATTGACGAATACGACCACTTCGCCAACGACCTGATTGCCCAGGGAACTTATACCGGCAATACGATTTATCATAACATAGTGCATGCAAACGGAAGCATACGCGACTTCTACGAAATACTGAAAGACGGCAGCAAAACCGTCATCGACCGCATTGTCCTTACGGGCGTCACCCCCATCATGCTCGACGACATCACCAGCGGATTCAACATTTCCAATAATCTCTCACTCGACCCGAGATATAACGAGATGCTGGGATTCACAGAGGATGAAGTGAATCTGTTAATGCGGGAAGCCGGCGTCGACCCGGATATGATTAAGGTAGATATGGAGTATTATTACGACGGATATCTTTTCCAGTCCGAAGGAGAAAACAAAGTGTATAATCCTTCCATGATGCTCTATCTGTTTGATCAGGTATTAAAATTCGGTCGCAAAACGAGAAACATTATCGACGAGAATCTGAAAACCGACTACGGCCGGCTGCAAATGCTGATGCAAAACGAAGACAACCGTAAACAGCTGATTAAAATAACAAAGGATAACGCGATTGAATCGGAAGTAATCCCCAGATTTCCACTTGCCAAATTGCAGGAAAATGAATATTTCGTGTCGCTGCTATTCTATCTGGGTTTGCTTACGGTCGACAAAACCGAAGATAATGTACCGCGTTTGAAAATCCCGAACTACTCCATACGCACGATCTATTGGGATTATATCAAGGAGATGACTGCCGACGGCAATCCCGACGTCCTGATAAACATGAATGATCAAAGGCTGGCGTTGCGGGAACTGGCATACCGCGGCAATCCGTCGCTGTTTATCGAACATATCAGCAAAAACATTTTCAGCCGTCTGTCGAATCGCGACCTGATCTATTTCGATGAAAAATATATCAAAATAATGATATTAAACGGGCTGTGGCAGAGTAATCTGTACCTGACCATCAGTGAGCTGGAAGTAAGTCAGGGCTATACCGACATATACATGCAGCGCAGTCATCTGCTGCCGGAGATTCCATACGAATGGGTCTGGGAAATCAAATATCTTAAAAAGGAGGATGCAACAGAAACTGCATTGAAGAAGACACGTGAACAGTCACGTATCCAGTTGAAAAAATATCACGATTCGTACCGGTTTGCCGATCGCACCGACGTCCGGTATCTTTCGCTGATATTCATTGGCAAGGATCAGTTTGAAATGGAAGAAATCATTTAAGCTGTCCAAAACCCTCCTGCAAGAGGTGAAAAACCGGATTGCAGGAGGGTTTTCAAATTTCAGGAAATAAATCTCACCCCCTCGCAATATACGATTGCAGCGCTTCCACATATTCCCGGAAGGCGCTGACGCCTTCGGTGGTGATGCGGCAGGTGGTGCGGGGCATTTTGCCGTTAAAGCCCTTTTCGATCGCTATGTATCCGGCTTGCGAGAGTTTCTCCAGCTGCACGCTGAGGTTGCCGGCAGAGGCGCCCGTTTCTTTCCGGATATACGTGAACTCAGCGCTCTCGACGCCGATAAGTATCGACATCACGCCCAGGCGCAGTTCACTGTGCAACAACGGATTTAACTCTTTGAACATGCCTTCTTCGCTTTATAATTCAATACGTGTCCCGGCATAATATACATCACCACAAAAGCAAGTGCAAACGTAAGCATTTTCAGGTCGTAACCGGGGATTAAATAATGCGCAATACTGATAAGCAGGCCTGCAATTCCGCCGATAATCACAGGTTTAAATTCGATAACCAGTCCCGTCAGCACGGAACCCATGCCCATAATGAGGAGGATGATAAACAAAATCGGCAGCGTCCACATCGAACTCATGATAGACAGCGCCGACAGCAGAAAGCCGGTAAGCCCCATCACAAGCCATACGTACCGGACAACCCTGTCGATATAAGTCCGTACCCCCGGCGCCGGACGTTTCCTCCGGAGTATCATACCGGAACAGCCGATAAGCGGAATTAAAAACCAGAGAAAATTGTAATGATAATCCAGCGTCAGCTTCAACGCCAGCCATACAACCGCAGTCGTCACGACGGTAGCATATCCCCACAGCAGCATCGGGAAGCCGGCGCCCCGTTCCAGTCCCTTTTGTGTATTCCGGATCATACGCGCGATCAACTCAAGGCTTTCCTTCTCGTTCAGAGCCTTATCCTGTAATTCCTTATTTTCCATAATCATAAAATTTTTGAGTGTAAATTTAATTGTTTATTATAATCTATCCATTGTAAACCGTTATTTATTTTATTCCCGACGATTCCCCCAGCCGCTCTTTATCCGTTTCGGAAGCGCTTTCCACGACTTTCCCCTTAAAGGATTTACCCGTACGGAAATGATACTGCAAACCGAGTTTCACGTACCTGCCGGCACCGGCGCTCCGCTCGTCCGAATAGACTGCAAAACGCCCGGTAGTTGAAAAATACGACGTTTTGCGGTCAAAGATATTATTCATGCCGAACGATGCCGTGATGCGGTCGTTGAATAATTGCTTCTTAAACGAGGCATGAAACAGATGACTGGGTTCAATCCCCGAATTGGCCGAATATAACCGGCTTGTCCCGCTGTACGACACTTCCAGGTAGAGTTTCGAAGGCAGCGTAAAATTTGCCGTTATATTATTGAAATACAGATAATGCGATTGCCTCCCGTCATTCTCCGTCCCGCGTATATCCTGCTTCACGCCTGTAAGATTGACATTTATATCGCACCAGCCCGCCGGCCGCAACGGAAAAATCAGCGCCACATAATAATGGTTTTCCGTATGATGATTTTCCGGGATTATGTACGTCACATCCGGATTTAGCGGGTCAATCCTGCAAACTTCACGGATCAGGTCGCGATGCATCGTTCCGCCTGTTGACAGGATGTAGCGGTATTTATAGACCGCCGTCAGACTGAAACGGTTCATGTAAGTCGGGCGCAAGTCCGGATTCCCAATCATGTACGAATAGTCCGAATACTGTATCCGGTTAGGATTCAGATACCGGAAATCGGGACGCCGGATATTGCGTGAATACTGGCCTGTCAGCATAAACATCCGCATAGCGTCAAACGAATAAGTCACGTTGACGTTCGGGAACAGATCCGGGTAAGTATGACGGACATCGCCCCGCCGTCCCCTGACGGAAGCATATTCCCCGCGCACGCCGGCAGACAGGCTCAAACCGCCCCGGTTTGCAGCGAATATCCCGTAAAGCGCACGGATATCTTCCGTATAGTCCGTCGAAAAACTGTAATCCGGCAACGGTTGCCATCCCCGGACAGAACGGCTTTCATAAAGAACCGTGTCGGACATCCTGTTGTGCGTGTATTTTGCTCCGACCGAAAATTTCAGGCCGCGACCGAGCTGTTTGCTTACCGACAAATCGGTCGCAAAAACTTTATAGGCAGACGACGTGTTGCTCCTGTACACCGAATCGGCATCCGTTCCCTGCACTTCAAAAAACGAATGATAATCATTCTCCCCGGAAACCCTTTTCTCCGTATAATCGGCGATAAATTTCACGGCCGAGCCGAGCGAATCAAGACTGTAAACATAGTTAAGCGTAGCGGAAATGTTCCTGTCGTTTTCATTCCGGCGATAATTACTTGTCCCGTTCGCTGTGGCGCCGTTTCTTTTTATGACCGTTCTTGCCGAAGAAGGCGCTTTCGTGCCGTTTGAGGTGAACTCAACTTCAGCGCCCAGCGAGTTTCGTTTATTCATATCATAAACAGCGCCGAGACGGCCTGTCGTGGAACATATTTCCCGGTTTATATCCGACTGTGAATGATAACCGTTGTTTTCTTCATCCTCAAACGCACGTACGGATGTCAGTCTGTCTTTCCCCTTCGCCCTTATATTCCCGGAAGCAGAGGCATGCAGCGTCAAGGCTCCTGTGCGGGCATTCACCGTGCCGGAAGGATGATATTCGCCCAAATACCTGCTTTGCGACGTACTGAACAAAGCATTACCGCTCACGCCGTTCTCCGTCTGTTTACGAAGAAAAATCCTTATCACTCCGCCGTACGAATCCGCATTGTATTCGGCGCCAGCCTGCGGGATAATCTCCATACGCGCAATATCCGAAGAATGAAAATTACGGAGATAAGCCGACAGTTCCCTGTCCGGCAATTTAAGCTCCCTTTCATTAATAAAGATTTTCGCGCCTTTCATTCCGTTTATGGAGACGCCCGTATCGTCCACCCAGACGCCGGGAGCCAGGCGAAGCAGTTCCGAAGCCTCTTTGTTCAGCATCGACGGTACATTATTTATATGCATAACGAATCTGTCCGCTTCGCGCGTAATAACAGACGCCGTCACCACCACCTCATCCAGACGGAAATCCGCTTCCTCCATTTCCAAACGTCCCAAATCCGTCGTTTCGGATGTGAGGCGAACGGTCTGCTCCAGCGGTTTACAGGCAATATTCCGGACATGCAGCCTGTATTCTCCGTCCGCCGCAAACAAAGCGAATCTTCCCGCCGAATCCGTGACGGCAACAGCAATATGTTCCTCCCCGGACAACAATACCACGGTTGCCAAATCCACGGGTTCACCTTTCCGATCCGTAACAGCGCCGGTTCGTTCCTGCGATGAAGCAGCAAAGGAAAGCGGCAAGAATACAAATACGGTCACAATACATTTACGCATTAGTTCTTCGCCCCCATCATTTCCTTCACGTTGACCAGCCTGACCTCTATCCTGTTGGCGCCTTCCTTAACATCCATTTTTTCTTTCCTGTAACACGGTTCGACCGGTATCCGGTTTTCATCCATATCCAACTGATGATTGCCATTCATATCCTGGTAAACATATAAAGGATGCCTGCCAACCGGCACCTCTTTCAAAACGTAAACCGCACTGTCCTTCGACGTAACTTCGATCATGCCGTACTTCACGTCCTGCGAATCCGTCCTGTCACCCGCCGCAACAAGAATATTCCCTTTCACCTCCTTTATGCCCCTGACGACAACCGTAACATCCGCAGTCTGGGCTTTACAAACCATACCGGTACACATACATACCGTTACAATCCATCCTAAATGTCTTAAAGTTTTCATAATCATTTTCTTTTAATAAGTTCTCAACTCCAGTAAAATTCTCTTTTCAATCGATTGACGCCACAAAGATAATATAGTTTATTTTGTAAACCAAATTATTTAATAAATAAATTTACGAAAATGATTTGAGGGCTTAACTATCCGGGAATTTATACTGTGCGCGGGCTAAAATTGCGGGATGAAAACGTAGAGACGCGATGCATCGCGTCTCTACACCGTACCTGCATACAAATTAATGCCGCACACAGTATTTAAATGCAGGTGGCGGTTTGCAGATTTTTGTAAATGTTTTCCCAATTGTGGCACAGTACGGTTATGGACGGGAGCAGAAAATCGGCTCCGGCGTCGAGCAGTACGGAGTCGGGTAGGGGGCCGGTGTTGACTGCGACGGTAAACAGTCCTGCCGCGTGTGCCGCTTCGACTCCAAGCGGGGCATTTTCTACCACAAGGGCTTCGAAAGGTTTTAATCCGCCTTTTTCGAGGGCTTTGAGATAGGGTTCCGGGTGGGGTTTTCCTTTTTTTACATCAAAAGAAGTAATCATTCTTTCCCGGATAAATGTATCGGGAAAATCATGGTTCAGGCGATCCAGTAAAGAGGGCTGTCCGGAGCCGGTAACCAGCATGGCAAACAACTTGCTGTCTTTCACTTTGCGTACCAGTTCGATGCTGCCGTGCATGGGTAAAACCGGAGGGCAGGAACTAAAGGCTTCCGTTTTTTCCCGGTAGATTTTTTTCCGTTCTTCCGGTTCGACGGCTTTCCGTTCGCGTTTGGAAATGATATTGATCGTGTCGTCGCCCGTACGTCCTTCGTGCAGATAGGCTTCTTCGGGGGTCATATTGAATCCGTGCGATTGCATAACCATTGCCCATGACCGGGCATGGTTGGGCATGGAATCGTATAATACCCCGTCCATGTCGAACAGTACGGCTTTGAGTGAAAATCTTTTGTATCCCTTTTCCTTCAGGTACGTTTGTGCGGCCTGATTTATTTGATACATAAACAGGATTTCAATTGCTCCATATATTTTTTTGCTTCATCCGCATCTTCGGCTGCGGGACTCCAGGGCGCCATGTTTTCGGGCGAGAGGGGGGCGAAGGGGCCTTGCTTGATTTCATAAATGACACTTCCGGATTCCAGGACGATCAGCGTATGCCATACGCCCGGCGGCAGTTCTCCTCCGTAGATGCCGGCAGACGGGTCGAGCATGACGGTTTCTGTCACGTTACCCTCATCGTCGAAGAGCAGCAATGCCGCCTTGCCGCGCAGGAGCAGGAAGATTTCGTTTTTATCCGGGTTTTTATGCCGGTGCGGACGCAGGTACGTATCCGGTTCCATCGCATTGATCAGCCGGTTTAGCGGATCGTCGAGTGATTCGTGAAAATTATAGTTCATTCGCAGCCGGGGTGACTGTTTTGCTTTTTGGGTTGTTTCGTCGAGCAGTTTTTTGTCGATAAGTTTCATTTGTGCGTTATTGATTGTTTACGGTTTGTATTTTGATTTATGCAGGATGTCCTGTGCATCATCGTTATTCATCAGTTCTTCGCAGGTTGACCGGGTCTGTTTCATATATTTTTCCACGATCCGGTATCCGATGAAATAGCCTAAATCGCCGGGCGCCTCGGCGGATATGAATGTTGCCGGGGCAGGCTGGAAATAGTTGGATGTTGTGGCTATATCCGGGGTATAGAGGTGCTTTCGTTCGATGATAGTTGTCCACAGGGTGGATTCGTATTGCCGGCACCATTTGTATTCATCATCCGTCAGGGAGAGGAGGTTTTGAAATGTGCAGTCTTTTCCGGTTTGTGTGAGTATATAGATGATTTTTCCTTCATAGATCATCCTCTCAAGCAATACATTCTCTTTTCCCGTGTAGGGGTATTCGGATTTGAGCCAGACATGCAGACAGTCTTTGGCGATGCGTTCCGGAATCATGCTTTTACGCTGGTAGCTGTAGAAAAAATCTTCATACAGCGGGTAACCGGATCCCATGTACTTGTCAATCGAACAGGACAGGAGGCTGTCTGCGACGATGATATTTTGTTGCAGTCCGGAAACATGCATGTATACGGCCGGAACCTGCAGCGCCGGGAACAGTTTTTTCATCCGGGCAAAACCGTGGGACAGTTCTTCGGTCAGGCCGGCCATTTCGATGGAACCGGCCGAATAAAAACCGACTGCGTCTTTATACAGGGCGTGAAGTGCAGGCTCGGAATAATAGTTGATCAGATTATCAAAGAAAATGGAAGAATCCGCAGGCCCGGTTTTAAACAGGGCTTTGCCGAGTACTTCGAGCATTTGGGCGTACCGGGTCTCTATCTGCGCCAGGATTACCGGGCTGTCGGATTCGATCCATTGCAGTAATGCCGAATCAAAACGGTTGATCCGTATCATTTCGGAATCGTCCGTCATTCCGAATGATCTCCGGTGACATCCGCAGAAAGCGAATGCCACACTGAAAATAAATATTCCTGTCAGCTTCAATCTCATGGTGATGTGCATATCGCATCGGGGCGCACCTCTTTCCCCGTCCTAATCGTCAAAGTTGATTACGATAATTGTTTTGCCCGCATCCTCATCGTAAGTGGCCTTACTGTTGTCTATCGGCTTAAGGGCCATATCTGTAACCTGGGGCGGTTCGTTGGCTTTGGGTGTCTGAAGGCCCGGATTTCTTAAAGGGCTTGACATTCCGATATAAATAGTCAGAGGCTCGTTATTACCGGTGCAGACGAGTTTGTTCAATTTTTTATTGTACCGGATTTCCAGCTCAGATAGCTGATTGTTACTGCAATCAAGGCTTTCGATGTTGGCAAACTTTTCAATGCCGTCGAGCGCTTCGATCCCCAGGCCGGAACAGTTGATTTCCTTTACTGCTTTGGCCTCGGACAGGGAAATGTTGCCGTCCGCATTTTTATCAAAATTTTCCAGCAGATAGGTTTTAAACTTTGCATCGGGTATTTCAACTGTCACCTTACTGTCTTTGTCCGTACAGTTAGAAAAGAATAACAGTATCGAACATGCGCCTAAAAATAAAATAAATTTCTTCATAGCTTATCCTCATTAAAAATTTGTGCAAAAGTAGGAAAAAAACGGCAAATGACAACTAAAGGTCTACAGTTTGTTTATAACATACCTCTGGAGATTTGCTCCGACCCCTTCGGGAATAAACAGATACAACTATATTTTTAAAACAATATGTCATTTTTTCATACAATTTAAAAATATTGTGTATATTTGAATCGTTTTTAAATGACAAAAGAATGTATGGACAAATATGAATAATACAATAAACACACTAAAAAATATTGCATGTGGAGGTCTGTGTATTTCGGCAAGTCTCATTGCTAAAAGGCTTGGAAAAAGATATGACATTGATTTAGACTCCATTATTGCAACAGCCGGTGGAGTTGCCGGCAGTATTCTGTCTTCCGAAATAGATAAACATACGATTAAACTTCTGGAGTTTAGCTTAAGAAACCCCAATGCATTGAATCACGATATTTTGAGGTTATCAGAAATTGCTTTGAAATTGTCTATAAAGAATATTGGTAAACTGTATAAAGACGAAGTTGGAAACGAATTTGAAGGAGCAATCGACGAGCAAATCAAAATACTTCAAAAAGTGGCAATCAGGAATTTCGACGCAAAAGCCAATGATGAAAAACAAGCCGCTAACATGCTTGATAACGATATAATTAAATATGTTGACGGTTTGAATCCGACAGCTGATAATGCAATGCTGGCACTGGTAACAGAAATCAGCGAAGATTTGCCGGTAATCTGCAAACAAAATCCATTTAATCAATATTTCAGAGATAATTTTAATAAATATTATCGGCTTTATTTTGGTGAATTACTGAAAAAAAACGAATATAACAAAGCTTTAATCGCCTACCAACGACAGGTGCAGAGTCTGATGTTTGATGCAATCAGACAAAACAGCAGCATACCGAATGATGAAATTATCTGGCAACGAATTAATGAATTAACAGGCCGTCAGGAATTGCTTAACGCAATAGACGATATAAACCACTCTTTGCAAAATATCAATGTTCGGTTAAATGAGATACACTCTATCATAGAGGAATATATCAAATCCAATACATTGGAAATAGAAGCGTTACGAGGCGATATATTAACGGGAGCAGAAAGTCAGGAATTTTCTACCGATTTGGAAAAATTCAAAGAAGAAACAAAAGATTATTTGTTTTTCAAATACAAAGGATATTCACATTCTATTGACGATTTAACCGAAGATGATTTTAATTATTTTACAAAAAGGATTAAAGCTAATCGCATTTTAATTTCCAATTTGCTGAACGCTATTAAAAATACTTGTAGTAAGTGGGACAGTAAAGGTATTTATGGACGGATTGAACATAATGAAAACTGGATTATTAACGATACAATATTAAGGGATGGACAGGATTTTATAAAACAAAATTTCCTTGGCATTATTACACCTTATATAAATTCGCTGTTTGCAATAGAAAAAAATGAAGACAAACAGTTAAGCGAACAAAAACAAATAGAAAGTTATATTTATGTATGCCGGACAATCATAAAAACTGTTATTGATTTGTCTGTTAATGTGCTATTGGCTTATTTGCTGGAAGAAAATATTCATATAAAAGACGGAGATAAATTGAAAATAAAAGAACATTTTGAAACCGAATCGAAATCTACCGAACAACAAATAGTTTTCGCTTACAGATTCATGAATATTTTGTCTTTGTCTGAAAAAGCAGATTCAAATCTGCTGCAGGAATTGTTGAATTTAAAAGATTATTTCAGTGAAAGTGGCATTTTGTCGGTTTTATGGAAAGAAATAGACAAGTTACATGAATATGATATTAATCGGTTCGACAATTACCGGGCAGAAAAAATATTGACAGAATTTCTTACATATTTCGCCTTTTTAGCCAATTATAATCTGACTTCAATACAAGGGATAGAATACCATAATATAAAAGAATGCAAGCCGAAATATATTCAACATTACAGTTCGATAGATTTCTCGCAAGGTGGTAAAATAAATCATAAAGCTACCGAAAACGTAACTTTTACGCATGCCGTTTTCTTGCAAAACAGAACAGACGAAGAACAGCGGCTCAATTTATTTCCTTTTGTTATTGACCGCAATGCGTTGAAAAATGAAAGAAAAACTGCTATCGCATTCTTCAATTATCAAAATATTTATGCCGATAATCCTTATTTGGAATATGATATTTTGGGATTTCAATCCGATAAAAATAATCCAGGTTTGATGAAATATGAAGAAATAACGGATGCAAACAGTAAATATTCTGAAAGTAATATCGAGAAGCACAATATAAATTGTGTATTGGAATCTTTTGAAAAAATCAAGGAAATTTTAATCGGATAAATAAGTAGATATGGACTATCCTTTTAAACATTTAGCAGCATACGAACGCAAAGACAAAGCGTTTTATTCCGGGCGTGAGAAAGAAACGAGGGAATTGTATCGAATCTGTTTTGAAACTGATCTGATATTACTCTACGGCGCTTCGGGTGTAGGAAAATCAAGTTTGATTAGTTGCGGGTTGGCAAACAAATTTGAACCGTATGAATGGTTGGAGATACCTGTGCGCAGAGGCCATAATATAAATAATTCGCTTACCGAAAAATTAAACATTTATATTGGCGATGAAAGTAATGAAACAGATATTTCCAGGCAAATTCAATCGTTGTGCAGCAAATGCTTTAAGCCTGTATATTTGATTTTCGACCAGTTTGAAGAACTTTATATTTCCGGAACGGAAGAAGAACAAGAACTTTTTTATGAAAATGTCAAAACAATACTTTCACTCAATCAGCCTGTAAAAATCATAATTTCCATTCGTGAGGAATATCTGGGTTATCTGTATGAATTTGAAAAGAAAATTCCTCAGTTGTTTTCGCATAAATATTGGGTAAAGCCGCTAAAACTGGAAATTGAAGACGAAAAGAGCATTATTGACAAAATGTTACAAAGCGTTATTGACAATAAAGCGGAAAGTTATATTTCGATACAGGACGGCGACAAGGACAAACTGGTAAACGAAATAACGGAAATGTTCAAAAGCGACGCCAAAACGGTAGATTTACCAAGTTTGCAGATACTGTTTGACGAATTCTATTTTTCTTTAACTAAGGACAATACTTTTGCCACGCCCGATGTTGTTTTCAGTTACAGCAAATTCAAGGAAAAATTTAACGGCAATATCAAAATTCAGGATATTTTATGGCAATATCTTGAAAAGTTGGTAAGTGATTTATCACGAAAAGAAAAAATAAAATCCAAAGTCGTTTATGGCGTACTGCTTGAACTTGTAACCGAAAGAAGAACAAAAAAAATCCTGATGGAAAAAGAATTGCAAGATGAATTTTCAGAGTTGGAAATTAAACTGATTACCGACTTTTTCAGTAATAAACAGAAAGGCAGTATCCTGAACCGAATAGAACAGAAAGGCGAAATGTGTTATGAGTTACGCCACGACGCTCTGGCAAAATGTATCCGTGAAAAATTAGATAATGAAATCCGCCTCAAAAGTATAATAAACCAAAAAATGAGTGACAAATCCCCCAAGGATTATCTAACGGAATTTCAACTCAAAGAAATAGACAGATGCCGCAACCGTTTATTTTTGACAGAAAAAGAAAAAAAATGGGTTGAAAAGTGTAAATGGAGAATAAGGAGAAAACGATTGAGTATTGTAGGCGTATTTGTCATTGTATCACTTTTGCTTGTTTTTGCTATCTGGCAATGGCAGGAAGCAATAAAGCAATCAGCGATAGCAGAAAAAGCATATAGTGTATTTTATTTTTACGACAATAAATATGCATTGGCAAACAGCAAACACGGTTTTTATTTTATTGATAAAGATGGTGACCCTGTTGATAACTTAGGTTATTGGGATAAGGCAGAGCAGTTTAATGAAAATACCGGTTTTGCCAAAGTTACAGGATATAGAGGAAGAGGACTGAGTGAATGTGATAAAGGTGAATTTTTGTTAGACACGCTCGGAATGACATATAAATACTCTAAAAGTATCAACGAATTGAATTGTGCTGAGGCATTGGATTTATCAGGACAACCAAGCAGTTCATTCGATTTCTCATTAATAATAGGGAAGGAACCTAATTTGAACTTAAAATATTTAAAATTAAATTCTTGTAGATTAACAACATTACCACCTGAAATCGGCAAATTGACTAACTTGAAGTTGTTGACTTTAGGAGGGAATTTCTTTATAAACATACCTGCTGAAATTGGAAATTTAACCAATCTGGAAGAATTGGATCTGTCTGGTGATCTTGAAAATTTTCTCCCTGAAATCGGCAAATTGACTAATCTGAAGAGGTTAACTTTATATGGGACTTCCCATACAAGCGTACCTGCTGAAATCGGAAATTTAACCAATCTGGAAGAATTGGATCTGTCTGGTGATCTTGAAAATTTTCTCCCTGAAATCGGCAAATTGACTAATCTGAAGAAGTTAACTTTATGGAATAACAACTTTACAAACGGATTAGCCGAAATCGGAAATTTAACCGATCTGGAAGAATTGGATCTGTCTTTTAATTTGCTTGATAGTTTGCCCCCTGAAATTGGCAAATTAACCAATCTTAAAAAATTAAATTTGGGCAATAATGAACTCACTGATTTGCCCCCTGAAATTGGCAAATTAACTAATCTTGAAGCATTATATTTAAGAGGAAATCAACTAACAAGCCTGCCGCCCGAAATCGGCAATTTAGTTAATTTATATTGGTTAGATTTAGATAATAAAATCATAAAATTACCAAAAGAAATTGTAAGTCTGAAAGAATTATATATATATAATTCTGATGAATTGCTGCTTGACAGCATTTCCAAATCTTATTTGGAAGAAATAGATTATAGTCCAAAAGATTTGCCTATCGGCATAGTGATAGAAGGAGGTGCAGCATATAAAAAAGGACTTCGTGGTAGGGTAATAATCTTAAAATACGGAGATTGGGAAATAAATAGAAAAGACTCTCTGTCTGAAGAAATTATAGATAAATACGACGATAAAGAAAAAGATATAATTGTTGTATGGGACGACGGAGAAATTAGAAAATGGGAATTGTTTCATTTCGATAAAGGAACAGTTGGACTGAACTTCCACAGTATAAAGACAACATATTTTGGATACTGGAAACAACGATTGAGACAATTTAAAGATGACAGTATGATAAAGTATAAAGGATTGTATCTATGGGATATAAGCCACATTTTTGTTTATTATAAAAGCAGATTTCCTTAATCATACCCGATGCGGAGTGGAATTTTGGGATAGTCTGGCCCGTAGTCATTGCCGGTGTTATTGGCGGCTTTATCTTTCGCCGTAAAAAACGCCGTTTATATCAATGGCTTTGCTGGGGTATTGCAGGTATTACTGTTCTTGCCATTGTGGGGTTATATGGGTATTTAATGCTGGCATAAGTTTTATCTGCCGCCGACAATTTCCCGACGTTTCATACCGGGAACTCAGATTAAATCCGTTTCTAATTCCGGCATCAGCATGTCATGCACAAAACCATTCCGCGCGAAATATAAATGACAAAGAATACATAAGAGGCAATTTGTTAGATAATATTTGTATTTTTGCAGCATGTTATATCTGTAATGAAATAAAAAGATGGAAATTTTAAATATTGAAATTGTCAATCCCAAAGCAAAAATACTTTTGATGAATTTAGCAGAAATGGATTTAATTCATATTAAACCCAAGTCTGCTTTGTCGGAAATGCTGGCAAAACTTCGCAGGAACGAAGCCGAAGTTCCTTCACTGGAAGAAATAACCGAAGAAGTGGAAACAGTTAGACAGGCCCGTTATGCAAAAAAAAATCAGAATAATCATTGATACAAACCTTTGGATTAGCTTCCTGCTGACAAATAAATACAATGAAACACTATTATCTCCTTTCATTTATCACGCTCAGCCTCCTGTTTGCAGGATGCAAACAGAAGACAGCGTACAATGCGAATGAACTTTCTTACTTTAAAATGCGGGGCATTGTCCTGTCTGTCGAAGATATTAAAACGGTCGACTGGGCAAGAATGGCGCATGAGAATGGCATCAATACCATTGGAGCGCATTTTTCAACGAATGGTTTTTTTCAGACGGAAAAAGGACGGCAATTTCTGGCTGACTGTAAGAAATATAACATTTCCGTAGAAAATCAACAACATGCGATGGCGCAACTGTTGCCGCGGGAACTGTTTAGCGAAGATTCCACCCTGTTTCGCATGGACGGATCGGGACGCAGGGTCAATGACTGTAATTTGTGCGTTCATTCGCAAAAGGCGCTTGATATTGTTACGGGAAATGCACTGCAAAGCGCCCGTTTGTCTCCTTCCGGTAACCACCGCTACTACTTTTGGATTGACGACGGGATGCCCATGTGTTCCTGTCCGGAATGTTCGGCGTATTCCGACAGTGAACAGGCCCTGATACTGGAAAATGCAATGATCAAAGTGCTCCGCACTTTCGATCCGGAAGCCCAGCTTGCCCATTTAGCCTATCACCGTACGATACCTGCCCCGCGCCGTGTAAAGCCGGAGGAAGGCATTTTCCTCGAATTTGCTCCTTTTGAGCGGACATGGGAAAAACCGCTGTCCGACGGACAGGCCACAGGACGAACCGGCATCAGCCATCAATCGTACCTGCAAAATCTTAAAGAAAATTTGACGGTCTTTCCGGTGGAAACTGCCGTCGTACTGGAATACTGGCTGGACGTATCCCTTTTCAGCGGCTGGAAAAAACCGGCCGTAAAATTGCCGTGGCATAAAGAAGTCTTTGAATCGGATATCGCGTTATATGCAAGCCTGGGCATTCGGAATATCACTTCTTTTGCCGTCTATGTAGACGATAAATATTTAGCCGGTTACAATAACGATCTTCAATTTTTAAAAGACTACGGAGCCGGGTTAAAAAATTTCCGGAAGAAAAAATCTCATGCTCCGGCATCGTCGGGAAAATCCAGCTAAACGTAACGAATCTATCCGTACAGGACAGGAAATGTAGAGACGCGATGCATCGCGTCTCTACACCGTACCTGTATACAAATTAATGCCGTACACAGTATAACCGTATCCCTGAGCGACCCGTAACGCACCCGTCGATTTAATATGTATGTAACAGATTGTTCCCTGTTCCGTAACATCCGCACGCTACTTTTGCCGGAAATTTATAATAGTTATGAACAGAATGAAAATTGTATTGTTACACGCGTTGTCATGTCTGGCAACCGTCAGCCTGTGGGCGCAAGAGGGAGGAAGGAGCACGTTGAAAGGATACGTGACGGATGAAGCG
>JAISCL010000019.1 GCA_031265585.1 Tannerella sp.
CCGTATACCCATTGCGGCGTACCCGACTGCATCCAGTTTTCGGTAGCCGTGATACAGAGTGCCACTTTACCGCCATGATCCACCCATCGCTGGGCAGGCGTATCCAATATGTCCCATACAAACAATCCTTCTTCCGGCTCAATAAAAGCCCAGGGAATACGGAGAAAAACCGTATTCATCCCGGGAAAATAGCGTACCGCATCCGAAGGTTCCAACTGTGAACCGTAATTTTGAAACAGATTGGAATAAAAATAAGTCACCCATCCCATTCCGGGATTGACGAGCGCTTTACCGTGGTCTTCCGGTGCAGCGTGTGCGGTAGCCGTTATTTGGGGCGCATCACCGTTCACTGTCCCGGCAGAAGATACGGTCCGCAAACTTCCGGCTGTTTCTTCATTCGGAAAGGCAGCCAATCCTGTTATTCCCAGTGCCGAATAGCCAAGAAACCGGCGCCGGCTCAAATTCTTTTTGTCTGTCATATTGTAACAATTTATTCGCATCAAAGATATGCACCTTTTCCGGATAAATTGGTTTCCGGGTTAATTATTGTCTCATGTTACGCAGATATTGCCGGCATACCACTGCCACACATACGGTCAAGCCGGCAGCAGATGTTACATTGCGATACGACACAAAAAAGAGATGAAAAGGATTCCCTTATTTTCAGAAAGGGCCCTCAGTCATGCGGAATTTTTTGTAGAGACGCGATGCATCGCGTCTCTACAGGTACCGGGCGGAATTGTTATATCCTGTTTATTTCGCATCCCTTAGTAGCACTTGAGGCATCCTCCTCCCTCCCTTAGTTTATACTGCGCGCGGCATGATTTTATGCATTCGGAATGACACCGGAAGGTGTCAGCCTGCATACACAAAACTATCCCACGCGAAGTATAAATAGGTTGCATAACATTATTTGCCCGCCTTGAATACTTTGCTCACCACAGGGGTGGAGCGGTTATTGTATGAATCGACCGCTACCACCTGCGCCGTAAGTTTTTTGCCTGCAGGCAAGCCGAAAAAGCCTGCGGTAAGCTGTTTCGGCGCCCGGCTGTTCAGGTAATATTGCGAAAAGACACAGTACGAAGCCACCGTCTGCCTGTCGTCCCTGATCTCCACAATGTAATGATGTACCACTTCGTTGTCCGTCGCCTGCCGGAAGGTGACGGAGATGGAATCGACGGCGACGTGCTCGACCGTCGGACGGATGCTCCGCGCAAATGCCGGCGCCGGAAGACCGTTGCGGTTTTTGTACGTAAAGCGGCTGCCGTCGTGAGGGGCTTCAATTAACCAGCGCGGACGGATTTCCTCGTTGCGGTACGTGTCCCAGCGCTCGATTTCCACATCGTCGTTTGCCCGGACGTTCACAATCACGCCTTCGGTCACGTATTTGAAGTTTTCCGGCAGCGTGGTGATATCCGGCACACCCGATTCTATTTCGCAGTACACGGTGCTTCCGTCGTTAATCGCCGTGAATTTGCCCTGATGAATCGAACGCGGGTCGCTCAGCGGAGAATGCGAATGTCCCGAAAAGACAATCGCCTGCGGATACCGGTTCAATATGTCCAGAAATACGTCCGTACCCCATCCGTTGCTCTGCGACGAGCCGTAACAGGTGTTCAGCGGTGGCATGTGCATAAATACAAAGACGGGTTTTCCGGGATAGCGCTGCGATGCATCGGCCAGTTTTTCCGACAGGAACTGTCGCGCCTCGCCGTTGCGGGCAGGAATGGAATTATCTCCCGAACCCCATTCGCTGATGGCAATAAACGGATAGCCTTTGATATCGACATAATGGTACAGCGGCTGCCCTACGATGGTCTGATAATTTTTCAGACAGTTTTCATCGCCGTGGACGTCGTGGTTGTATCCCAGCGTAAAATAGACGTCGATACCTTCCGGGACATTGCTTCTGTCGCCAAACGTCGAAACCAGTTGTTCATATTCTTCGGCTTTCCCCCCGTTGGTGAGGTCGCCGACTACAAAAACGGCGTCTACCCGAGGCGTTTTGCTCAAGAGATGTTTCAGCGCCCGGGGCACTTTCACCTTTGCCCCTTCGCCCCAGCCGGTGTACTCGAAATGCGTGTCGGAGATGACCGCAAAGCGCGGTAATGCTTCCCTGTCTTTCCCATTTTGCGCCGATACCAAAGCTGTACCGCAAATAAAAATAAAAAGTGTCGTTTTAATAAATCTGTTCATACTGTTTCTGTTATTTATTTTATACCGGACAGGGGAGCATCTGACTGTGTCGATTTTCAATTCAAACGGTCACAGTCAAATGTCCCTGCCGAATGTTTCACTTCTGCAAAATCCATATTACGCCGTTATTGTCGTCAGTTCCGTTGAACTGGGCGGCAACGGCGGCTTCTACGTTCTCGCTGTTGATGTCATACTCAACCTGCGGGTACATCCAGCGTACCGGCATCCTGTCTCCCGGCACATTCAGGTTCGACAGCGGATTGACCGGCAGCGCAGGGATGCCCGTCCGCCGACATTCGTAGAAACTTGTCCACGGCGATTGCAGGAAATTTGCAAGATACTTTTGGATCATAATGTGATGAATCTGTTCGTCGACGTTTGCCGGGAATTTCACCCCGTCTTCCTGCAGATAGTCCTCGACGTAGCTGTCCGTAATCATCATATTGTGATGATAATCGGGGTTGTCGGGCGTATTTCCGGCCGTGAACGACATGGCGGCACGGATACCTTCCTCATAATACGCCTTCGCATCGCCGCCAATCCAGCCTCTTGCGGCAGCTTCGGCCAGCATGAACTGTTGCTCCGTATAGCTCAATATCGCATGAGGCTCGCAGTCAGGCAGTTCGAAATAGCGCAGGTTAAGGCGTGAAGCCTGTCCTGCCGTTACAACCGCTTGAACATCATTGAACGTATTTGACGGTTCCACACCGTTGTAAGCCTCCCAGTCGGAAGAAGGGGTACCGGCGCTTACGGACTGAGGCGTCGGATTGGCGAAATAAAAAAGACGCCTGTCCTTCAGTATTTTCAACATATCAATGACAACGGAAGACGTTTGAACGAACTGTTCGGAATTATTATTCTCCCTGTAGAAAGGAAATTTCATTCCCGCCCTGTCTTCGTAAACCAGCTGGCAGTTGTCCGCATTCGATGTAAAGAGCGGACGGCTGTTGACTGTCGTCTGGAACCGTCCCTTTACATTCAGACCGGAATCGTTTTCCTTGTCCGACAGGCTGATCAGCAGGCGAAGCTGCAGGACATTGACCGCCTTTCGCCACCGGGCGGGATCGCCTCCATACAGGATGTCGCCGTCGAACGAAGCGCCGGAAGCGAACAGTCTGTCGGCTTCGTCCAGCTCGTTCAGCAATCCGATAAAAACATCTTTTTGGCTGTCATATTTCGGATAATAAATTCCATCGTCGCCCTGCATGGCTTCGCTGTAGGGAATATCGCCGACTTTCATGGTCAGGTGATAAAATATATAAACGCGGACAAAATGCCCCAGCGCCCTGTATGAATTTACGACGGCTTCATTGTCGCCTGCAAACCCGGTCATGGAGGAAATATTGTTCAGGGTTGTGAGCGGGTCGAAACTGATTCTTCCGAAACTGTTGTACATCCAGCTCCGCTCGGCTACTTCCAGCCAGTAGATTTCTTTCGAAATCATATTATCCCGCAGCCAATTGACGTAATCACTTCCAATCCCGTGACTGGAACTGGAACCGTTCCGCGTGATATCCGTTATCAGTTTGGTAGCCAGCATGCCCGGCGTCACTTTGGTGGACACGTTCGGATTGGTATTCGTAAATTCAAAACTTTCACAGTCGGTCAGGAAAAACACTGACGCCAAAAAACATAAACCGTATATTAAAATCTTTTTCATAATGCCTGTTTTTTAAAATTCTACTTTCAGATTGAAACCCATATACCGGACGGAAGGCGAAGCTGCATCATCCAGATGCTTGTCCGGGTCTGCATATTTGTATTCTTTTGCCCAGAGGAGCAGATTCTGTCCGACCAGGGCAACGGAAAGGGTGTTGAGATTCAGTTTTTGCACCCAGGGTTTGGGCAAATCGTAAGCAAGGGACAGTTCCCTGAGTTTGAAGAACGTTTCCTCCTTCAGATAAACATCCGGATCATAGCGATACCCGTTCTTGATATAGTTTTCGTAGGAAACATAGACGTCATTGGGGGCATACGTGCGGGTGTCTTCCGTGATCTGCCCGTATTTGTCGAACGTCACGTCTCCCGAAATAACCTTCACGCCCGGCGCAAGATAGGGCGTCGGGTTTCCGTTCACCACTTCGTCATAGCGCCATTGCGTATCCGACTCCGGATGAATTCCGGTTTGCCACATACTGCCGACCGTGTTATTCGAAGACATGCCGCCCACGCGGCCGTCAAAACCGACATACAGCGTTACGTTTTTATAGCGAAACGTATTGGTCAAACCCCATTCCCAGTCCGGGTCGCTGTATCCAAGCACGTAACTGTAGTTTTCCCTGCGCGGCATGCCGCCGTAAAGGATCTGATTCCCCGCAGCATCCCGGTTCACCCGGCTACCCGTATAGGCATCCGTACGGCCTCCTTTCTTTGTCCATAAATTGTCCGCGCTGTACTGATCGTCCAGACTTGCATAATATCTTCGGGAAGTGCTCCAGTTGATAACCGCGTTCCATGTAAAATCGCGCGTCTGTACGGGTACGGCGTCAAGCATTATTTCAAAACCCTTACGGACATATTCTTCGTCGACATTCACTAATTTCTGGGTATAACCCGAAAGCGGCGAAATGGAAACCCGTGTCGTATTGTTATACGTCAGTTTGTCGTAATAACTCAAATCCACCTTTAGCCGGTTGTTCTTCAACAGGTACAGTGACGTGCCAAATTCCCATGTCCGGTTGGTGATCGGTTTGACGTCTCCCCGGATATAGGTTGGATAGGATGCGGAGTTTAATCCGTTCCATACATTATTGCTTATTGAGTAGGCCTGGTTCAGATCATAAATGCCCAGGTCGCTTTTCGAGACTGTCCATGAAGTCCTCAGTTTCCAGAAGGGAATCCATTCGGGCATCCGTACAAGCTGGGACATGAGCACGCTGCCGGCTACCGACGGATAAAAGTAGGAATTGTCGTCGGATGGCAGAGTGGACGACCAGTCGTTACGCCCCGTTGCATCCAGATAGAACGCATTCCGATAACTCAGTGTTATCTTTCCGAACAGGCTGTTTACCTGTTTTTTTGATACACCCCAACCCACGGAAGGGCTTTCGACCGAGCCGGCCAGCGAATAAAATCCGGGAACCGACAGTCCGTTTCGCGAAGTGGCCGAAAGATTCCGGTAGTTGTACATATACATCGAACCTCCCAGCAAGCCTTCGACGGAAAATTTCTCCCATTGTCCGTTCATCAGCAACAAAAGATCGTTGTTCAGGTTATAATCATGACTGTAACTTTCCGAGTAATACCCTTTATCCGTCGCTCCCCAGTCTCTTTGCGCATTGGTAGACATGGGCGCCTGTCTTATCGTTTGATTGAATGCAAAATCGCCTCCGGAGCGCAGGGTGGCCTTCATCCAGGGAAGAATCTGATAATTGACCGAAAGCATCAGGTTTGTCCTGTTATTGTCTATCCCGTTCAGTTTTTCATACGCCATCATGTAGGGATTATCAATCCAGTTTTCATATTGCCAGTTTTGTACTTCATCCTTTTTGACCCAGTAGTCCCTATAATCCCTTATGTCATATTCCGTGCCCGTCCAGAGCAGAAGATTATAAATATAACCCTGAGACATATATCCATATCCGGATGTATTGGGAGAAAGGGTTTTGGTAAATCCCGCCGTACCCTCGACGGATACTTTCTGTCCCAGTCTCATTTCTCCTCCTACGGTATAGCGGAATTTATTGGCATACGTGTTCGGATACTGTCCCTTGTTGTAAAGGTAGGAGAAAGACGACCGGA
>JAISCL010000028.1 GCA_031265585.1 Tannerella sp.
TACGAAGCTCGGGTAGCCCGGGAAGTACTGCATGTAGATGTTCTCCGAGATCTGATCCACCACCTCGCGATCATCAGGGCGGCACAGGTACTTGATGATCAGTGAACCAACTACTATCCGAGGGTTCAGTGATTTACGGCCGGTAGATGCCCGCCCAACGTTCTTGTAATAGATGCCGGTTTTCTTCCTACTGTCATGCCGTAAAGGTAATAATATATTTAAACAATCAAATCATTCCATGACAATTCAGCGATTCAGGGGAAAATTGAATTGATTAAAAGTATAGAAGGAAAAAGCATAAAAAAACATTTCCGGCTAATTTTCAGATATAGAGCAGCGGTTTCATCCTGTCGCTAATGATTTTTATCAGTAAACGTTATCATATTATCACTCGGGGGATATTGTACGTAATACCTGTCTGTCTGACAGCGCCGGGTGAAAATCATTGTAATCAGGTATTGTATATTCCGGATTTTTAACCGACCTTTGTAGCCGAAAATTTTATATAATTATTTTAAGAGTAAAGATTATGAGAATAGAAAAAATTGTATCTCGTGAGATTCTTGATTCCCGTGGTAACCCTACGGTTGAGGTGGATGTAATGTTGGAATGTGGAGTGATGGGGCGTGCATCTGTTCCGTCGGGCGCTTCTACCGGTGCAAACGAGGCGCTGGAATTGCGCGACAGCGGCGACAAGTCACGTTATCTGGGCAAGGGAGTCCTGAAGGCTGTTGCGAATGTGAATGATGTGATTGCCCCGGCCCTCCTCGGCATGTCGACACTTGAGCAGCGTGCGATTGATGAAAAGATGCTGAAACTGGACGGGACGCCGACAAAGTCGAAACTGGGTGCAAACGCGATCCTGGGTGTTTCGCTGGCGGTCGCGAAAGCAGCGGCAAATTACCTGGATATTCCCCTGTACCGGTATATCGGCGGAACAAATACATATACGCTGCCGGTTCCGATGATGAATATCATTAACGGCGGTTCCCACTCCGACGCCCCGATCGCGTTCCAGGAATTTATGATTCGCCCCATAGGCGCTCCTTCTTTTAAAGAGGGGCTGCGCTGTGGCGCCGAAGTGTTCCATGCGTTGAAAAAAGTACTTCATGATAGAGGCCTCAGCACGGCGGTAGGCGACGAAGGCGGTTTCGCTCCCGCACTGAACGGAACGGAAGACGCCCTGGAATCAATTATCAAAGCCATTGAGGCGGCAGGCTACAAATCCGGTGTCGACGTAATGATCGGTCTTGACTGCGCTTCTTCCGAGTTTTATGAAAATGGCATCTATGACTATTCCAAGTTTGAAGGCGCCGGCGGTGCAAAACGCACTTCCGCCCAGCAGGCCGACTACCTGGCCGAACTGGCGGCAAAATATCCGATCGACTCGATCGAGGACGGGATGAGCGAAAACGACTGGGACGGCTGGAAATTACTGACAGACAGGATTGGCGACAAATGCCAACTGGTAGGTGACGACCTGTTCGTGACAAACGTCGAATTTCTGAAAAAAGGGATCGAACTGGGCTGCGGCAACTCCATCCTGATCAAGGTAAACCAGATCGGTTCGCTAAGCGAAACGCTCGATGCAATCGAAATGGCTCACCGTCAAGGATATACTTCCGTGACAAGCCACCGTTCGGGCGAAACGGAAGATGCCACTATCGCCGATATCGCCGTAGCAACCAACAGCGGCCAGATAAAAACCGGTTCTTTGAGCCGTAGCGACCGTATGGCTAAATACAACCAGTTGTTACGCATTGAAGAAGAATTGGGAGATTTAGCCGTTTATGGATATAAACGGATTAAATAAGTGTGAGCTTTGAGTGAATGAATGAAATTAATTGGAGATAGCGTCTTTGTGAAAAGGCGCTATTTTGCATGATAGCGTTACCGAGTTCCTCCGCGCGTCAGCCCTTTACTTTCATTTTCAAATGGCGGTGCGTTCTTTTTTGCGGGAGCAGAAGCGTTTGCACTGGTCGCAGATATCGTATCCGAGGAGGGCACCGAGGATAAAGTCCTCTTCCGGAGTCAGGCGGTTCAGGGGGCGGTCGACGAACATCCTGACCGTTTCGAGACATTCGGGGTGGCCAAAGTACAGGTTAATATTGTTCCGTCCTGCTTTTTGAACCAGATAGCCAATCTTCCGGCGCTCCAGCCTCTCGAACGCCATCGCGGAATGTTTGCTGTTCAGGGTGAAAAGGACGAGGTTCCGCACTCCTTTTTTGTATTCGTAGATGTGGTTGTGCAGGACTTTTATTTCGGCGGGAACCGTATTTTCTGTTTGTTCCATAAAATATAAACAGGGAAAAAAAGAGGGTACACAATCACGTGCTCCCTCTTTCGGAAAAACATTATATAACTAAAGATTTAATCCAACGATTAATCCGATCGCCGGTTTTATTCGATTCGTTTGTTTCGTCGAGCGCCAGTCCGACAAATTTTCCGTCTACTACTGCAACGGAAGCGTCAAACGTATATTCCGACGGATCAACCTGTCCGATAAAGGTCGCCCCGGATGATTCGACGTCTTTATATATCAACCCCAGCGCGTCGCAGAACGTGTCCGGATAGGAATCGGAATCGCCTGTCCCGAAGAACGCTATTTTCTTCCCGTTAAGGTCTGATTTTTTTAATACTTCAACCCCGTCATACCAGTCGTCCTGCAATTCCCCGCTGCCCCAGGTGGAGCTGCCGAGTAACAGGACGTCATAGCGGGAAATGATTTCGGGTGTGATACCGGCAACTTCGTATACGTTGTCCGTAGAGATGTTAAGCAGTGAAGCGATTCTGTTCGCAATGTTTTCCGTCATACCTGTGGTAGATCCGAAAATGATAGCTGTTTTATCCATTTTAATTTTTTTTATTTAAAAACACGGTGCAAAAATAGCAGCTGTTATCCGGATAAAAAATCCCTATTATTAGCGGTTTTTGAGGAAAAACTAACTATTTCAGGCTATATGGCTTAAAAAAAACCGACGATTATATATACGGCGAAGCCTGCGATCCACGCGACGACGGTACTGTACAGGGCGGAAAACAAAGCCCACTTCCGGCCTGCTTCGTTGCGTATGGCCGCCAGCGCCGCGATGCAGGGGAAGTACAGCAGGATGAACGCCATGAACGCCAGCGCCGAACGCTGCGTAAAATCTCCCGATGCCAGCAGCGTTTTGGGGAGCGTCGCCTCGTCTTCGTCCTGATACAGTACGCCTAACGTGCAGACAACAATTTCCTTGGCGGCGGTTCCCGAAAGGAGGGCGACGGTTGCTTTCCCGTTAAGGCCCAGCGGACGCATGACCGGCTCGCAGAATTTGCCGATTTGTCCCAGGTAAGAATTTTCGAACGGGTCTTCTTCACAGTTGAGCGTTTCGTCCGGCATGGCTACGGCGGCAGTTGTTGTCCGGGCGGTTTTGCCGGGGAAGTGCTGTGGATAGTAGCTCAGGAACCAGATAATGATGGAAGCGACGAGTATGACGCCTCCCATCTTCTTCAGGTACTGCTCGCCTTTGTCCCACATGTGTTTCAGGGTCGTGTTTGCTGTCGGCAGACGGTAGGGCGGCAGCTCCATGACGAACGGGGTTTCGTCCTTTTTGAACCGGGTTTTCCGGAAAACTTTGGCCGTCAGGATGGCAATGAGGATGCCCAGTACGTACATGGATATTAAAACGGTGCCGGCATAGCGGGGGAAGAATGCGCCGGCAAGGAGTACAAATACAGGTATCCGCGCGCTGCACGACATAAAGGGATTAATCAGTATCGTGATCAGGCGGCTGCTGTGGCTTTCGACCGTCCGTGTCGCCATGATGGCGGGGACATTGCACCCGAACCCCATGATGAGGGGGATGAACGATTTGCCGTGCAGCCCCATTTTATGCATGATTTTGTCCATGATGAATGCGGCGCGCGCCATATACCCGGAATCTTCCATAAAGGAAATGAACAGGAACAGGACGAGGATGTTCGGCAGGAATACGATGACGCTTCCCACCCCCCCGATAATGCCGTCTATCAACAGGTCTTTCAAAGGCCCGTCCGGCATATTCCCGGAAATGAGGTCGCCGAGTTTTGCGATGCCCAGTTCAATCCATTCCTGAGGATATGCACCCAGGTAGAACGTGGCCATGAACATGATCCACATCAGCAGGATAAACAGGGGGAAACCCAGCCATTTGTCCGTGACAAGACGGTCGATATAACGGGTTCTTTTGTTGGAATCAACCGTTCCCTCCATATAGGTTTCTTTCAGCGCTCCCGCAATGAAGCCGTATTTGGCATCGGAAATAACGGTTTCCACGTCTTCATCCGCCTGGTGCCGTATACGCTCCGAGGCTTTGGCGGCAAACGCTTTCCACTTGCTGTAACCGTCACAGTGACACAGCAGTTTTTCAGCTTCCGGATCCTGTTCCAGCAGTTTTACCGTCCAGTAACGTGCGGGGAACTGCTGCGGCACATCGTTGCTGCGGCGTATCATCCCGTCGAGCGCCGCTATTTCGGGTTCCGGCACTGTCCCGTAATAGATATGGATATGGCGGGCTACGGTATTGCGGTTTTCAAATATATCAATCACCGTATCCAGAAGGACGTCAAGTCCCTTTTTGTTTTTGGCTACGGTCGGAATCATCGGCACTCCGATCATTCCTCCCAGTTTCCCGTAGTCAAGTTCGGCGCCGCTGGCCTGCAACTCGTCGTACATGTTGAGCGCGACGGCCATGCGCGGATTGAGGTCTATCAGTTCGGTCGTAAGATACAGGTTGCGTTCGATGTTGGAGGCGACCACCGTATTAATAATTACATCGGGCATTTTTTCAAAGATATGCCGGCGCACATAGCGTTCTTCGGGTGAATAGGCAGACAGGGAGTACGTGCCCGGCAAGTCGGTAATATTGAAGTGGTAGCCCATATAGTTAAAGTGTCCTGTTTTTGCATCGACCGTGACGCCGCTGTAGTTGCCCACATGCTCGCTTCTTCCGGAGAGGGCGTTGAACAGGGATGTCTTTCCGCTGTTGGGATTTCCGACGAGGGCGATGTTTATCACATTTTTACGGAAGGCAAGGTCTTTATCCCGGTTCCGCTGTTTTCCCGGCGTCCCGCTGTTTCCGCCCGATCCGGCAGATCCGTCCGTGCGGGCATCCTGTACGGGAAAGGCTCTCACCTCTACCGGTTCATTTGCATCCGGTTCGTACAGGACTTCTATCATCTCCGCCTCACTGTGCCTCAGGGAGACTTCATATCCCATGATGGCGTATTTAACCGGGTCTTTGAGGGGAGAATCAAGGATGGAGGCGACTTTTCTTCCGCGAACGAATCCCATTTCCGTGATGCGCTTACGAAAACCGCCATGGCCATACACCTTTACAATGATGGCCGATTCGCCGTTATGCAGATCGGATAGCTTCATACTGTTTATTTTTGCTGCAAAATTACGGAAACAATTCCACATTCCATATCCCAACTAATAGGGATGCGGACGCTTTTATTCCCCAATAATGGGGAGCAGGCAGGCCGGTTAATAAAAAATAAAATAAGTATCTTTGCAGCCGGAATACACCTAAATGCAGATTGATATGGATAAAATACTTTTTTCGGGAAAGATGAAGCTCGCCGATTTAATATCGGCCAATCACAGTCTTATTCTTATGCTGCCCCGTTTCGGCATACCCCTTGGCTTTGGCGACAAGCGCGTAACGGAAGTGTGCGCGAAATACAGCGTGCCGGCAGATTTCTTTTTGCTGATATGCAATGTTTATTCTTTCGATTCCTTTCTTCCGGATGAAAAAGATGTGATATCGACGGATATGAGTCCGCTCGTACCCTACCTGATGGCCTCCCATAAATATTACCTGAACGAAAGGCTCCCCCATATCGAACAGCACCTGAACCGCATCGCAGATCACATGAATGAAAAGTACGGCCGGGTACTGAAACGGTTTTTCGCAGGATACAGGAATGAGGTCTCCGAACATTTCCTCTACGAGGAAGAGACCGTTTTCCCGTACATTAAAAGCTTGACAGCGGATAAACCGTGCGGAACGTACCGCATACATGATTTTGAAAAAGCGCATAATGATATTGAAGATAAGCTGAATGACCTGCGGCAGATTATTTTCAAATATTTACCCGAAAATGTGCCTCAGGGAGATTCCATCGGGGTGGTATTCGATATTTTCCAGCTTTCCTCCGATCTTCACAAACATTCGCTTATCGAAGAAAAAGTGCTTGTCCCGTACGTGAAACTGTTAGAAAAAAAGCTCGTATGAGTAACCGGAAGAAAGTGCTGATTGTAGAACCCTCCCGGATTATAACGGAAGGACTGGTAAAAATACTGGGAGAATCTCCTTCCCTGTCCGTATTGCCTCCCCTGCATGAGGTGGAGTCGCTGAACGGCCGCCTCGTCGCCGGAAAGCCGGATATCCTGTTACTGAACCCTACCCTGCTGCCATACGTCAAACGCTCTGCATTAACCGACATGATGCGGGAGTATCCCCGGATGGCGGTTGTCGCACTGGTTTACCAGTATGTCGAACAGGCGACGCTTCGCCTGTACAGCGGGACGGTTGACATTCGCGAGCCGCGGGAACATATCGGTGAAATTTTGCTCGAATGTTCTTTTTCCCTGACCGTCGCCGAAGTTCCCGAAGATAACAGCTATGAACTGACAAAGCGCGAAACAGACGTCCTGGTACTGATCGCAAAAGGTTTTATGAACAAGGAGATCGCCGAGCGACTGACGATCTCCATCCACACGGTGATCTCGCACCGCAAAAACATCACCCGCAAAACAAACATCAAGTCTGTTGCCGGCCTGGCCATGTATGCTCTGATGAATAACCTGATCGAAGAAGGGGCGCTTTAGCCCCTTCCTTGATTTTTAACTGCCGAACGCCTGTTCCAAATCGGCTATCAGGTCGTTGACGTCCTCCAGTCCGATAGACAGGC
>JAISCL010000068.1 GCA_031265585.1 Tannerella sp.
CACTCTCTCCGTGCTCTTTATGCCGACAACCTGATCCTCCCCATTAAAGGCAAATAAGCGATAGCAATCACCCGGAGGGCAGTCCTTCAGGTAAACATATTCATATCCGCGGTTAGTCTCCCGCACTTCGTCCGGATCCCCCAGATCAAATTCTACCGCAGCAACATGAGCATTCATAAACTGTTTTTTCAAGACGGGTTCTTCGCTCACATACCGCGTCGTAAAACAGGACGTGAGCATCGGCAATAATAATAGCAGTAATAAAATCTTTTTCATATCTATAATCCTTTTGTGTTATCTGCTAATCAGATGTCGCGGCTGCTGCGGCCGTGACAAGTACTACTGCCCCCAGTGCCGCGAGCGGCACACCGAAGGTGTGCGCTCCGCTAAACCGTTTCGTCTTTTTGGTAGTCGTGCTCCGTATGTATCTCGCTACGTCCTCGCGGTTAAATGATATCCTGATGTATTGATCCACCATCTTTGACGGTTTCCAGTCATACCCCTCTCGTTCATAGATGTAAGCATATCCACTTTGGAGTTCTTCCACTTTGTTCGGGTCTCCAAGCTCGAATGTTACATCTTCCACATGCGCACCTATAAACTTGCGCTGCAAATCCGGTTCATCACTCACATAGCGCGTTACAAAACATGATGTAAGCATAAATGGCAATACTGCCGTTAATAATAAAATCTTTTTCATATCTACACTGTTTTATATTAATGATTTATATGTTCAAGTTCATTTCCTTTGGCATCTGCACCACTCTTTTCTTTTGATTTCTCTCTTGCATTTGTTATCTGTTAATTCGTTTCGGAAGCTTGCGTATTTTCGTCGGCTATCTCTATGTTTTTGATGAAGTCGATGATCTCTGTGATGTGCGGATCGCCAGTTGCTATTAGGGTCTTTATCCAATCTTCCTTTGTTTCTTTGCTGATTTCTATAGTTTCGCCCTTCTTTTGCATTGATTTGACTACATCAAATATGTTATTAACAATCCTACCTATAAACGACTCGCAATTGTCTTCGCCACATTCATTTTTCAGCCTCAAGTAATCTTCTATCGTAGAAATATAGAGTCCCAGCGCACCTTCATACACGCCATGCTTAAAAAAAACAGAGGCATGAAGGGGCGTAAATTGCGCCGAAGTCCATAGTGATTTACGATTAATTTGTATCACAAGCGCTTCTTCTTTTTTCTTAATCGCTGTTATTTGCCCCTCTAATCGTTCCTTCGTTTTAACAAACTCATCCTTTGCATCCTTTACCTGCACATAATTGCCAACTACCACAAACGTAGCAAGCATTCCAACAAGAATCAATACAATAGATTCATCGACAATAACCGTATCTTTATACACGAATGCGCCACAAACAGCAATAACGCTGAACAAAAAAGAAGCCCCGGAAATCCAATAAAAAATTGTTTTTGACTTTTTATTGCTGCACCCTTCTTTCGACAAAGATTCATTAATCCCCTTCAACTTACTTAAAAGGCGTATAATCCACCCTATTCCAAGCATAATTAACAGCAATTCGCCGCATAAGATAATATATACTATATTCATAATCTATAAACTATTAATTTAACCACAAAGTAATATTTCAATACATTACGCCCCTTTCATTTTTTCTATCTGTACGCAAACGTTTACATGGCTATTCTTCTATCCGTTCTGACAAAAAGCGAATCAACTCTCTTATTTGTTCTTCCTCAATGTCAATGGAAAAATACCAGTTACTGTCACGCTCATTAAATATTTCCATTTCCATACTTAATTCGCCCTCATGAAAAGAAAAATTAATAGACCTGTTTTCATTCTCAAACCTTAATTTTGTTATTGCTTTTGATGTCTCCATAATCGTTTTTATTATAATGTTTTATTATTATCATCTAATACTAAATCACCTTTATTCAATAAGCTTTTGAATAAAATACCAAATGGCACATGCCACCACAGAGGCGATTATGCTGCCAATGGAAAAGTTGCGCCAAAAAGATTTCCTTTTTTCTTTTGTAACAATAGCGACGTCTGTAATTTTACTTCCATCTTGGGCGACAACAGAATTTTTTGTTGTGGCATTTTCGGAAGATTCATTGTCGCACAAATCTTGATTTACCTTAATTGTTGCCTTACTGATTGTGCTTTTGCCAGTAGCCACTACCGAATTGCTAATTTTTGTTTCCATTATTTTATTTTTGAATTTGTATATCATCAATTCTACTTCCGTTTGTTGCAAGTATGCCATTATTGACTTGATAGGTTATATTATTTATTGTCAAAGATTTTAATTCTTCTTTATGTTTGTCTATTTCTTTTACAGCATCTTCCTCTGAAAGTGCTAATAATTTAATTGCTTCATCTCTATCTAAAACTCTAATTACTATAGCATCATTATGTAAAATATTTCTTTTATGGCAATATTTGCCTTTTGTCCATCCATTATGATTATGTACAATCATCATTTTATCTTCTGTCTGACTGCAAACCATCAAAAAAACTTCCCTATTAATGGTCACTTGTTCTATATTATCAATATCAACGGGTTCCCAACTTTGAGGAAAATCTCCCATAAGTTGCAACCAATACAAAATAGCCGGATTACTACTGCTGTCAATTACCTCATTATAAATTTCTATTATTTTCCCCGTTCTATCAATAACAACTTTATGCGGATTATTCTCTTGTGGAAAAACCATAAGTAAATCAGTTATTATTTCCTTTTTCCGAGAATCTGTATTTATATTTCTCAAAACACAATCAGACAATGTATAGCAAATCATTTTTTACGAAATAGTTGTTTAATAAATTCTGTCGTATCTTCTCTTAATTCATCTGCATAAAAATCTTGCGGCCACTCAAAAGAACCATCAGGCGAAATCTCCCTTTCTTGAATTTCGGCCGAACCGTTTTCATCTTTTGGTGGTTCAATGAAATATATAGCAACATCTTGTGCTGATATTTTCCCTTCTGATATTCTCCGCCTTAATCTTCGCAATAAATATTCACTATGAGTTTCTATCAGTAAACATTTTTCAATATTTTTTACTTCGCAATCGTCATCTTTAAATAATGAGATATTCTTTATTTGCGAGCCATGTCGATTGTTTATTTTCACAATGTGTATAAATAAATCGGCCAAATCGGCTTGCAACTTTGGATGTAAATGTATTTCCGGTTGTTCTATCATTGTTATTGAATCTTTGTCGGACATAAAGCCTTGTGCGACAACTGGCAATATCTGAGAAATGCCAAACCCTACATCGGTAATATCGAGATCAAAGTTTGACTTAGTTTGCTTAACTTTTAATGTATGGATAACGTCGTGTAGTGTATCAACATTTACATTTATCCTTAAAAATTTTTCCAGCCAATCATTTACGCCTTTTCTTACGTCTTTATTCTCTTTTAATATTTCAGTTAAAGAGTTTCCGTCAAGACTATTCAAATATGTGTTAATATTAGCCTTGTCTAAAAAATAATACCGCTGTGGATATGCTCTTAATGGGCTAATGTGATTAATGGTTTTATCTGCTATAAATTGATTTTCAATATTTCTTATAGCTTGTGAAAAAATTTGAAATATAGTCTGTGGGAGAATTGAATAATTTTCTCTATTATAACCAAAATAGAAATCGTTATTTATTTTAATCCTAGGAAAAATTGAAAATATAGTTGAATTGTAATTGATTGATTGCAATAATTCTTTTTGAGATTTTTCGCTAATAGAAACGTTACTCGCAAAATCACTAGTTATATTAATTGCTTTATAGCCGTTATAATCTTCATTAAAAACCAATTCTATTGATAAAACAATTTCATTTGCCTGTTTTAATGTAGCTTTGCTAACTTTTAGCAATTTACTTTGCTGTTCTAACCCTTTCTCTTTTTGAAGGACAAATTTTATCTCAAAGGATAAAATAAAATTATCTTGATTTATGGCCGATAATAATTTAAGGAAATCATATGTCTCATCATTGGAGTTTATATGATCTTCAAGACTATTATTGATTTTTTCGCTATTTTTTTTTGCAAAACGCTCCTCGCTTAATTTAGTCATTCCCCTCAAAAGGCTCTGGAAGATATTTTTATCTGTAAATACTTCTTTTTTTATTTCGCCGCTTTTGTCAAGATATATCGTTCTGTCTATTGTCTGATTATTTTCGTCATAAAAACGTAATGGCCTTAATACGCCACTTATCAAATCACTCATAAGTTCTCCTTTTAGCATTTCAAATAGTTTTCTATCTGAGAATTCAAATTCGAGAATTAACTCCTTAGACGTGTCGCGATTTCTAAAAATATTTTCGCACTCCCCCATACTAATATTTTCGCCATTGAGTTTAAAAGCTGATTTATAGTTTGTGGCATTAGTGGTTTGTTGCAACATTAATAAAAGATTGATAATACTACTTTTACCAACACTATTTGCGCCTAACAATATTGTTATGGGCTTCAATTTTATTTCGCCTTTCTCAAAAGCCTTATAATTCTGAAATGAAATTTTTTGTATCATACCGTCTCTCTAAAAATTTATTATTCTTATAGCCGAAGCCTTTTTAAGAAGCGACAACTGAAAAGACTCCCTTTTGGTAGATCCCGATTTATCTTTCCAGCAACATAACACCACCCCATTCTCAATACTCTCTACCGTCATTTTGCCTCCCCCAGACCTGAGATTAACGACATCCCCCACCTTAATTTCTTCTTTATTCGTATCCATGTTTATAAATTTAAATTGTTTGTAATTAATTATTTAATATCACTAAGTAATTTTATCAGATATAATGTCCGCTTCTTTTATTCGCCTACAATTTAGTTTATCACGAATCCATTATTTCATTATCGACTATTTTTATATCGTTTTCCCCGAATAAAAACCGAAAGGATCGATCTTGTTTTTTTGCACCGAACTCAATAGAGAAAGTCGCTTTTATCTCTCCAGGTAATCTGTTTTGATTACCTTCTAATTTCGGGCGATAATATTCGAAGAAATCACAGTCGAGATTTTCGGATATACGCATCAAAAGACATGTATCCAATCCTTGTTGACTGAATATTTTTTTTTCGACGTTTTGTTTCTGTATTCCAATATCTTGAGCGAAAGAAGTAAAAGTTTTTTTTTGTTTTTTTACCTCCTCCTTAATGATGTTTCCGATATGTATGCGATCATATTTCATATTATACAAAATTATTTGGTTTATAGTTGTTTACAAAAAATATAGTAATGTTATTTGATTACTTATACTCCAAAAATTGCATTTAAAAGGGTGAAGATCAAACAGTCTAACCTCCCTCACCATTTAGACTGATTCTAAATTTGTTTATTAGAACAAAAAAAGTAATCATAAATAATTATGAGTAATCAATAATAATTATCTTTGCGCCGTAAATATAACAAGAATATTTAAAACAACAAGCAGACAAACAAAAAAAACGATGATAGAAGATTTGGGAAAACTAAAAAAGTACCTGCCAAAAGGCTACTGCACTATTTTGGCAAAAGAGTTCGGGGTAACGGAGGTAACAGCCTCCAATGCTTTGATGGGTAAGCATCGCCGGTTTGATATTATCAAGCGCGCGATAGAGATGGCGAAAGAAACAATACGCATGCAAAAGGAATTAAAAGAAACAATTAGCGAAGTTGAACAATAACGCATTAAATAACATAACACATTAAACAACAAAGTTATGAACGAAAAAGAATCAAAAGTATGCGATATAATAAGGGCGCTTATTAGAAAGACGGAGCTGGACGGAACAGAATGGATGAAAATCGGTCGCAAGGCACGCTGTATTTCATCACCCAAGGTACATATCGAAATCGAAAAAAGAGATTCGATGTATTATTTTGAAATAGTCCGCCGCGGCGTAGCAGAAGATATATATGAGTATTCGGGGCGCGCCGGCTGTCAAGAGACAGACTTAGATTGTTTGATTGTTCAATTACATGCTTGCGTATCGTCATGGCTTGACCGCGAAAACGACAGCCTGCTCGACTCCACCTTCAAAGAATTAACTGACGACGAAATATAATATGAACACAAACATCATCTTCAGAACCGACTCCTACAAATGGGGTCACTGGCGGCAATACATGCCCGACGTAAAACACGTCTATTCCTATCTCGAAAGCAGGAACGGCGCACGATTCAACAGTACCGTATTCTTCGGCCTGCAATACCTCCTCAAGGAATACCTCGCAGGCCAGGTCGTAACACAGCAGGCAATCGACGAAGCCGAAAGACTTTCCATCGCACACCTGGGCGAAGGACGCTTCAATCGCGACGGCTGGCAATACATCCTCGACAAACACCAGGGACGCCTGCCCGTAGAAATACATGCCGTCGCAGAAGGAACGCCCGTCCCCGTCTCAAACGTACAGATGACAGTCGAAAACACAGACCCGCAAGTCCCGTGGCTCACCAACTGCCTCGAATCCATATTATATAAAGTATGGGCGCCCTCCGTCGTCGCAACCCTGTCCATGGAAATAAAAATCATGCTGTCCTGGTACCTCGAAAAAACAGCCGACAGCCTCGACGCGCTCCCCTTCATGCTGCACGACTTCGGCTACCGCGGCGCAGCATCCGAAGAGGCCGCAATGGTAAACGGCGCCGCACACCTGATCAGTTTCCTCGGCACGGACACCATCCCCGCCCTCCTGTTCCCCAAAAAATACTACGGCTCCACGTCCGAAACCGACGGATACAGCGTACTCGCAACCGAACACAGCATCATGACCGCCCGCGGCGAAGAAGGCGAACGGGACGTCATAAAATACCTGCTCCACAGCACCCCCGACGGCATCCTCTCAATCGTAATTGACAGCTACGACTACCGCCGCTTCATACAGTACATGGGCGAAGCCCTCCGCTCCGACGTCGACCGCTTCCTTCAGCGCTCCCCGGCAAACAAAATCGTATTCCGCCCCGACAGCGGAGACCCCGTATCCACCTCCCTCGAAGTCGTCCAACTGGTAGAAAAATACTTCGGAAGCGAACTCAACAGCAAGGGGTACCGCCAGCTAAACCCTCAGACCGGCGTACTCTGGGGAGACGGCATACAGTACGAAGGAATCCGAAACATCCTGTTTAACCTGCGCAACAACGGATATTCTGCCGCAAACATGATATTCGGCATGGGCGGAGGCCTCCACACCTCCTGCACCCGCGACACCCAGAACAACGCTTTCAAATGTTCCGCACAGTACTACGGCGGCGAATACCACAACATTCAAAAGAAGCCCCTCGACCCGACAAAAATATCCAAAACCGGACGCTTCTCACTGGTAAAAGGCCAGAACGGAAAACTCTGCACCACCTGCAAGAACTTCCGTCAGGAAGACCTCTTAATCCCCGTTTTCCGCGACGGCGAAATCCTCCGGGAATATACATGGAATGAAATTAAAAACAATACAAAATCATGAACGAATCAATAGGAGTTATAATAGGCAGATTCCAATGCCCCGACCTGACAGCCGGCCACCGCGACCTCATAGACTTTGCCCTGAAGCAGGGACACAATCAGATACTCGTAGCGCTCGGCTGCGCTGCCACGCCATGCACAAGGAACAACCCCCTGCACTTTAGCGCAAGGGTAGCCATGATACGCGAAAGCTATCCCGGCTTCATGTTCATGCCCATACATGACCACCCTTCCGACCAAATATGGTCGGATACGCTGGACGCAACCATCGGCAACTTCTTCCCCCACACCGCCAACATCACCCTGTACGGCTCCCGCGATTCATTCGCCGGAAGATACTATGGCCGCTTCAAGACATGCGAATTTGAGCCGAAAACATACGAAAACGCAACAAAATATCGCGAAAAATACGGCTCGACAATCGGCTTCAACAAAGATTACCGCCACGGCGTAATATACGGCGCCTACCAGAAATTCAACACCGTTTACCAGACCGTGGACGTCGCCATCTTCACGGGCAACAACAATCTGATACTCGGCAGAAAAAACATTCACGGGAGCAAATTCCTTTTCCCCGGCGGCTTTGTAGACCCCCGCGACAAAAATCTGAAAGATGCCGTCGCCCGCGAAGTGATGGAAGAAGCCGGAGTTGAGGTTTTCGACATAGAGTATCTGGATTCGTTTGCTATTGACGATTACCGTTACCGCTACGAAACAGACAAAATAATGACCCACTTTCACCGGGCGAAAATCACAGATTCCGAGGTAAAAAAAATGAATGCCCTTGACGATCTTGATTGTTTATACCGCCTTTCGCTGAATGATTCGCTTATCGACGACATGGCCGATCCGCACAAGCTACTAATGAGCTACTTATTAAACTATTTAAAACAATAAATAACAGGATTATGGATACAAAAGAAACCAAAGATAAAAAATACGCTAATGCTTTGTATGATAGCATTTACAAAAGCATAGTGAAAGATACGGAGAGTTTTGAAGCAAAGATTACCCGTATAGCATTCGGCATGACAGTGATATTTATTGCTTATATCATTTCAAAAGGTTCGGGCCTTATTTGCTTGCCGGTCGGCATCATCGGGGCGTCCTCTCTTTTGCTGTGCCTGATCTCCGACATTTCGTCTTTCCTTATCGGGGTGATGGTAAAAATGAAATGTGCCGGTATATTGAAAAAATATATAGAGCAATCCATTCCTGCTTCTATTGATTTGGATGATATGGCAAATAAACTCGGCAGGGGCATTGATGCCCGGAACTGGCTTTCGGCAATCCTTTTATTTACCGGAATCATACTTACGGCGATATTCATTTTTATAAATATTTGAACGGCTATGATAGCAAGAAACCTACTCTGGAAAGAATTAAAACAGGCCAAAGCGAATGCGGTCTGCCTGCTACGCTACTCCGATAAGCAGAGAAAAAAAATCTGGACGTGCCTTTCGTGGCCGGAACTTGACAGGCTGTCGGCTTTTTATTTACTTCGCTTGACGACACTTGAGCAGTGGTGGTTTGATCACGAACGGGGCATTATGAGTGATGCCGAATTGATGTTGCTTATCCGGTTAACAAGGGGAGCTGAATGCAAGATGTTTGTGCGCCTGAATGCAACAGTACGGCATATCTCTGAGGAGGAGGTAGAAATAATAGACAGGAAGGTTAATAACTATCTTAACAGTGTTTACTTCACGATAACAGCAAACGATTAAATAACGGGACTATGGGAAAATATCAATACACAGACAAATGCGCTAACATCTACGGTGGTCATAAAGACAGAGAGCCGATCTGCCGTAAAATGGTTATTGCCGGCGTGGAATTTCTGGATGAACATCCTAATGTGCATGATGGCGGGGAAAGCCTTAGAAAAGTACTGGTTGCGGCATCGGGAGGAGGATTTAGAGAATGTATGGGTACTCTATTACTCGTCTCCACTATTCACGCCCGCCGTGCAGCAAAAAACGGCTGGAGCGCTTATATACGGGAAAGGGAGCAGTTAGGTGAAGAAAGAAGAAAAGAACGAGACTAAGGCACAAACACCTATGGCAAACAAATTATCAGGTTGCAGTCTCGAATTTTGAAGATATTAATACAAATAATTTAAAACAAAACAACATGGAAAAGGTAGAAATGACAAACAGGGAAATAATAGATGAACTGATCAGTAAGCGGGCGCTAACCGAACTCAATACATTAAATAAGGAACTCGTAAAGTCCTATGAGGCTATGGAGGAACTGTCGAATAAAGCACAGGCCCTTACGGCCGAGTTTGACAAGCTGGACAAGTCTTCGTCCAAGCTGATTGAAGCGTCCGCTACGAAAGCCGTAAACAGCGTATTATGCGGCATCATTGAAGGAGTAAAGCAGGCGCGCCAGGAAACCGCAAAAGACGGCGCCCTGATCGCTCCCGGAAACAGGCCGGTAGAAATCAACTTCAACCTGTCAATAATACCCGGAGTATCCGGCGTAACTTTTAAAATCCCCCTCGTAATCCCCGTTCAGCAGGCGACCGTCAAAACGGACGAAAATCCGCCCCTGCCGGTAACCCCCGACACAAAAATACGGGACACCGGCCTGTCAATGCGCGTAAAGAACGGCCTTACATACAGAGACATCGAAACAGTCCGCGACCTGCTCGCAATCAAAGACCTCGAAGAACTGCTCACATGCCACAACATCGGACACGTCAGCCTGCAGGAAATAAAAACCTTCCTTACCGGGAACGGATTCTATACGGAACCGGCCGGCGACTTCGTAAATCTCGAAAATACACAAAACATAAAAATAAAACTATGATTATCAAGTTAATTATATCCACACTGGCCATCGCGGTATTGCTGTACTATGCACTGGTACTGCTTGACGCCTTCAATATCATCAGATGGACAAAGGAAAAAGGACAATACAGCTATACGCCTTTTTACTACTTTTTCAAAAAGGCTTCAAGGTCTTCAAGTCCTTCAAAGACTTTACCCAAAACCAAAAAATAATTATAAACAATTTAAAATTAAAAGATTATGGAACTTAACAAAAGAACAATTTTGGCAGGCTTTATGGCCATTTTCGCACTGATACTGATTGTATCCATATCGAAACTCGTGGAATGGGTACCGGCAGACAAAATCGTCGTCTGCCAGCACGTAACCGGGAAACTTTCCTACTGGATCGAACCCGGCCCGCACGGTCAGTGGCTGGGCGACATTACCGTATACGACCGCACCACGCAGCTGTGGTTTAGCGATAACGACGGCGAAGGTGGCGAAGGGGCCAATGACATGGCGATCCCCGTTATCTTTAACGACGCCGGCAACGGCAAGATCAGTGGCAGTGTCCGCATCAAGCTCCCCACGAGCGAAACGCAGCTTTCCGCCATCCGCACGGACTATCCCACCATGACCAAGCTGATGTATGACCTTGTCCGCCCGACGGTCGTGAAGGTAGTCTACGCTTCCGGTACGCTGATGAGTTCGTTTGAATCGTATGCGGAAAAGAAAAACGACCTTATCTTCTACATCACCGACCAGCTGAATAACGGCGTATACAAAACGCAAACTGCCGAGGTGAGGGTAATGGACGCCCTGAGCGAGGAGGAAAAGATACAGCGCGTAGCCTCCCTTGTAGTCGATTCGCTTGCCCCCGGCGGATATGCCCGCCAGGAACGGTCGCCGTTCGGCGCGTACGGCATTGAGATCGGCCAGCTGAGTATTTCCTCCATCAACTATGATGAGCGTATCATCATGCAGATAGAGGAGCAGCAGAAGGCGCAGATGGCTGTCCAGACTGCCAAGGCCCAGGCTATCGAAGCCCGGCAGCAGGCCATCCGCGCCGAGGAGCAGGGAAAGGCGACCGCCATGACCGCCAAGTGGGCGCAGGAAAAAGAAAAGGCCATAGCCGTCACCCTTGCCCAGCAGCAGTACGAAGTCTCCGCACTGGAAGCCAAACGGGCCAAAGAGGTAGCCGAAAAGACTATCCAGGAAGGCCGCGCCCAGGCGGAAGCAAACAAGGCGAAGGTAGCCGCCGGTCTCACCCCGCAGGAGAAAGCCGAATGGGACTACAAAACCAAAGTGGGCGTTGCTGCTGAAATATCCAAGATTAAACTGCCGAATGTAGTCACAAGCGGCGGCCAGGGGAATAATACCCTTATGGACTTAATATCCCTGAAATTCGCTACCGATTTGACCGACAAGTTAAGTCAGTAATGTTCCCGAAAACAAACGGCTTATGAAAACCCTGGAGCAAAGGAAAAAAGATCTGGAAAGAAAGGCGAATGTGCTGAGCATTGAAGCGGAGGCTATCGGATTTGAATCCGGGGAGAGCCGGCGGTTCAGGATCGCAGACCTGCAGGCTTACCAGGCGTTGAGGGGCCGGCTGTGGAGGTTGAGATCGCAGGATCGGGCTTACAGTACGGAACTGGAGGGGAACTTTGTGACGGTAACGCGAACAGTATAAATGCATTCTATTTTTTAGTGACTATTTAGCCTCCGTCCGTTGCGAAACTCGCGGAGGCATCCCCGGCGGGGAGATTGCCGCCAATGAAAACAGACTTGTAACACAATTTTAAAACAAAACGATATGAACATACAGAAAAGAACATCGGAACCGGAAAGGAAGTCCGGGACTGCGGTAGAGATTGAAAGGGCCTGCCTGGGCATGGAGGCCGGAGACTTCGTGGGCTTTCAGGTGGAGGACGGGGTATTCCTCCGGCTTGTCCGGGCTTCGATCCGGAAGCTGAATATAATAACGGGGCGCAAGTATGTGACGTCTTTCGGGGACGGTACGTTAACCGTAAAACGTGAATCGTGATGGAAAGGAATATAGTATATCAGATAACGGCGGAGGACTTAAAGGCATACTTTGACGGTGAGTATGAAAGGAAGGATGCGAACGCTTCGCTTAACGCATTGCTAAAGCGATACAGCGATGTTCTTGCGGGCGTTAATGAAGTGGCCCGGATGCACAAAATAAGCCCGCAAACGGTGCGCAATTACGTCCGGGACGGTTTGATACAGCCGGAGATGAGGACGGTTGAGAGGGGCAAGTATGAGTTCAGGCTGGATTATGCCCTGATGCTTGATTTTAAAAAACTGAAAAAGCTGGCAGCGGAAAGGAAAAACTTATGAAACCGGACATCAAAAAATTCAACCCCTGCAAAGAAGGCCTTGCCTACTACGAAAGAAAACCGTCCTTCGCTGCCGCCTGGAAAGGCTGCCACCGCGGCGACTGGATGCTCTGGATGGCATCAAGGATGGGAGTTGACAGTCGCATCCTGACCCGCGCAAAAGCCCTTTGCGCAAACACGGTAAGGATCCTGATAAGAGATAAGCGCATCACCGGTGCAATAGACGCCGCCCTGCGGTATGCGGACGGAGAGATCGACCGGGAAGCGCTGGATGTGTTTTCCGATGTTGCTCACGATGCTTACAAATGCACTGTTTTTGTTAAATCTTCGGAAGATCACGCCGCCCATGCCGCCACTTCGGTCTTCTGCTATTACACTGACGCATATATGGCTGCAGCTGAGGCCGCCAATGCCCGTTATCTGGACGCCCCCTTCAATATTTCCCTTGATGAAAAGCAGGAAAACCAGCGCCAAACCGCCAACATCTGCCGGGAGATCCTGACGGATGCCGTAATAGAGAAAGTTAAACAATTAACAGAAGATAAAGTATGAAACCAACAATCATAATAAACTGGCTACTGTCCTTCATGGCATTAGGCACAATCTGCACCGAAACCTCAAGCATGGCAGCGGTATTAATCATATTCGCCTGGTTTGTGACCTCCTCACTGATCCTTATTAACGCCGACAAAAAGAAGAAAAATGAACACAAGCTTTGAAACCCTGCAGGAAGAACTCGAAGCCCTCAAAGAGATGAGCGAACCCGAAGTGATCGAACGCTATCAGGTCGATGACAAAGGCGAAGCGAGAGGGATCATAATCGACTGGTGGTACCTGGAATCAGGAGGCAAAAACGAATTATACTTTGACTATATAAAACGGATAAAAGAAACATTATGAACAGAACAGAAAAAGGAACGCCATTTAAAGTCCCGGCCGGCACCGTCCTGACGTGCGCCACGGGAAAATACACCGTCCTCGGCTTCCGCGACGGAAAGGAAAGATTCTACACCTGCAAATACGAAAACGATGTAAACCCGGTATACAACGTGGATCAGGCGGAAATCAGGGAAAAAGACATAGACCATTTATATAACTATCAAAAATAACACAGAATTATGAACACAGAAAACACAGAAGTACAAATCGCGTTACAGCCGTCAGGCTACGACGCCATCGAAAAGACGAACGTCGACGTACAGGTAGCGACCGCCAAAATGTATCCGCGAAACATAGAGCGCAGCATCAAAAACTCCATCACTATGGCCACCATGGACGCCGAAACTGCCCAGGCATGCAGCTACGCACTCCCCCGCGGCAACAAGCCCGTCACCGGCCCAAGCGTCCACCTCGCAAAGATAATCGCCTCCAGCTGGGGCAACCTCCGCACCGAGGCCAAGGTCGTTCAGATAACGGACAGGCAGGTAATCAGCCGCGGCACCTGCTGGGATCTGGAAACAAACGTAGCATCCGTCTTTGAGGTGCGCCGCAGCATCACGGGCAAAGACAAAAAACGATTCTCCGACGACATGATCACCGTAACCGGCAACGCCGCGAACGCCATCGCCTACCGCAACGCCGTCTTTACCGTTATCCCCAAGGCCATCACGGACGCCGTCTACCGCGCCGCGCAGAAAGTAATAACCGGAGACCTGTCGGACGACAAAAAACTGCACGAAAGAAGAGTGAAGGCTATAAGGCACTTCGACGACAAGTACAAAATATCCGAAAAAGACGTACTTAAACTCTGCGGAAAGCAGGAAGTCGATCAGATAGGCGCCGACGAAATAGCCCTCCTGCTCGGCATCCAACAAGCCCTGAAAGACGGCGACACAACAAAGGAAGAACTCCTCTCGCGCATCAGCAAAACCCCGCAGGAAAAGAAAGAAGAGCTGAAAAACAGACAGGCGGCGTCCCAAAAGTCCCCAACCGCCCAATCTACCCAAAAACCCGAAATGCCATGAGCGGCATATACAAAAACTACACAAACGAACAGACGGGGGAGCTGCTGTCGAACTACCTGATAGAATACTGGTCATACTCGCGGGTAACCTCCTTCGCGCGGAACGAAAAGAGCTTCGAAAAGACCTACCTGTACGGAATAAAAGACAAATCCTCCGCCTCCTCCATAGCCGGACAGGCCTACCATGCAGCCCTGGACGCCTACTTCAAAAACCGTCAGGAAAACATCCCGACCGACATCGCCGACATGCAGGCCGTCGCCTTCAACCATATCGACGGAGTCCCCGCCGACGCCTGGAAAATCCAGAAAACAACACCCACCGTCGCCGACTGCATCCGGAAAGCGACAAAGGACGCGACGGCGCTGATAAGCAACTTCATGACCGAAGTCGACATCTACCTCTCAGGGATAAAAGAAGTCATCTCAAGCGAAACAAGGCTGGAGACATGGGTAACCGTCAACGGCGTGGACATCCCCCTCCCCCTGGTACTGGTTATCGACCTGATCGCAGTCACAAACGACGGCAAGCGCGTCATCATCGACCACAAGTCGCGCACCCGCCTGACCGACGAATCCGAACTGCGATTCACCGCCTCCAAACAGGCCATAACCTACGTATTGGGCTACGAATCCGAAACTGGCGAAACGATAGACGAAGTCTGGTTCATAGAAAACAAAATATCAAAAAACAAAGACGGCTCGCCCCAGCTCTCCTGCCTCAAAATCATCATGGATAAAGACACCCGCCGCCTCTACGAAGCCATCCTCTACGAGCCGCTCCGCCGCATGATACAGGCCACAAGCGATCCGGACTACGTCTATATAATCAACGACAGCGACAATTTCACCGACCGGGCCGAACTCTACGATTTCTGGGCCAAAACCATGATCGCCGAAGTGGAAGACTTCGACATCCCGGAAGCGAAACGCCCCGTCATCCGCCAGCGCCTCAAAAAAATAAGGGACGCCTCGCTCGCAACCCTCTCGCCCAACGCGATACGCAACTTTAAAAAATACACCGAACAGTTCATTCCCTACGACTTAACAAATAAAGACATGACAAACGAAGAAAAAATAGAACACATACTCCGTTCATTCGGAATCATAACAAAGGTACAGTATGCCTTCAAGGGCTACTCAAGCACCACCTGCCTGCTCGAAATAAGCGCCGGCACCCCGATCGCCTCCGTCGGCAGATACCGCCTCGATATAGCCAACGCCCTGAACAGGCCGAACGTACGCATACAGAAAGACCTCTTTGTATATGAAGGGAAATCCTACCTCGCCATCGAAACCGGCAAAAAGTCAACCGAAGCCCTCGCCTGGGACAAATCAAAGCTCCAGGCCCACCGCATACCCCTGGGAATGGACAACTTCCGTCAGACCGTCCACTGGGATCTCGACAACCAGTCCACGCCCCACATGCTCGTATGCGGCGCAACCGGCTCCGGCAAATCCGTCTGCATAAGGTCGGTCATCGAATACGCCCTGCTGGGAGGTATCGGCGAAATATACATCTTCGATCCCAAGTACGAATTCAGGCAATACGCTTCCCGCACGGGCATAACCGTCATAAACGAAATCGAAGACATTGAGCTTCAGATGGGCCTCCTGGCGCTCGACATGGAAAGCCGCGTCAAATCGGGGAAATCCAATAAAACCCTCGTCATCTTCGACGAGTTCGCCGACGCTGTCGCAAACTCCCGGAAAGGTGCCGAACTGAAAATATACAGCAAAGTAGTCACCGGCCTCTACAAAAACGGAGCGCCGAAAATAAAGCGCGAATGCACCGGCGAAGAAAAATCCCTCGAGGAAAACATGCGCATCCTCCTCCAGAAGGGCCGCTCGTCCGGCTACCGCATCCTGGCCGCCACGCAGCGGGCCTCCGTAAAGGTAATAACCGGCGACGCAAAGGTAAACTTCCCCGTCCAGGTCTGCTTCCGCGTCCCCAGGGAAATCGATTCGATCGTCGTCCTCGACGAACCCGGCGCCGAAGCCCTCAACGGTCGCGGCGACGGCCTGATAAAATCCCCCGAATACTCCGGAACGGTGAGATTCCAGGCATTTTATGTCGCATGAAAAAAAAAGAAGATGAAAACAATATCCGAAACAAACGAAAGAGAAATCATCCGGCTGCTGTCCTGTGCCGCCACAACGGTCGAGGCCCTCTCCCAAAAGGAAAGGGACAGGAATCTGGCGCGGAGGTGCCGTCTAATGGCTGCAAAGCTGAAACTGAAACCGGCATCCGCAGGCATTCTTAAAGACTTATACTTAAAAAAAATATCAAACAATTAAAAATTAAAACGTATGGAAAATTATCTTGGAAAAGAGTACACAGACAGGGATCGGCGCGAATCCTTTTTGAAAGCAAACTGCGAAAAGGTAGAAGAAAAAGGGTACATGAAACCCTACACGCCGGAAGAGTTACAGGGCCACAAGGAAAACCTTGCCAACCTCTCCATCAGAATCGAAGAAGTCGAGGAAGAAAAGAAAGCGCAGGAAAGATATTACAAAGATGAACTTGATCCGCTAACCAAAGAGCGAAGCGAGATGGTAAAGAACATTCGCCAGAAAGCCGAATACGTACATGAAATATGCTACAAATTCGTTGACCGCGAAGAAAAGCAAACCGGCTACTACAACGCCGACGGCGACCTGATAGAACTCCGTCCGGCAACCGCCGACGAATTACATCCAACCCTGTTTATCGGATTACCAAAAACAGGAACAGACAGTCAATAATCCAAAAATCAAAGGCCATTCGCCTTAAAGTCTTACAGTCTTACAGTCTTATGGCCTTTAAACTTGAATATTAATAATTTAAAAACAATTTTACAATGAAAACAGAAACAAAAGAAGACAAAAAAATTGCAGTAAACTTCCCCGAAGGAACAAATTTTGCAGAAATGGTTTTGCGCGAAGGGCCGGCAATCGGTCTACTTGATCCCCGGCCCCCGGTCAAAACGAAACTGTCGGGCATCATCAGCGTGCCGGCAGAATACCTGAAAAAGCGAGTGAAAGCGGGACAGTTCACACAGGAACGCTCCCACCTGATTGTAAACCGCGAAGAAATACATCTGTCGCTGATCATCAACGAAGACGACGAATACCTGCGCGGACAGATAGACGGAACGCTG
>JAISCL010000008.1 GCA_031265585.1 Tannerella sp.
TATGTTCCGCAGGGAGTCGAAGCGGGCGACGAAATAGAGGTGTTTGTCTATAAAGACAATGAAGAACGCCTCATCGCCACGACCGATCATCCGTATGGCACGGTAGGTGAATTTCAGTATATGAAGGTCAGGGACGTAACGCCTGTGGGAGCGTTTCTTGACTGGGGGATCATGAAAGACCTGTTAGTCCCTTTCCGCGAACAAAAGAAAGAAATGAAGGCGGGTCATTATTATCTCGTATATATTTACCTCGATTTCGTGACCAGCCGTATAACGGCATCCGCACGTATTGACAGATTTCTGGATAATACTCCCCCCGATTACGAACGGAATCAGGAAGTAGACATCCTGATTGCCGATGAGACGGAAATCGGATATAAAGTAATAATAAACAATTCACACTGGGGCTTATTATATCATAATGAAATTTTCCAGAGACTTTCCACCGGAGAAAAACGTAAAGCCTACATAAAAGAAGTGCGTGATGATGATAAAATTGATGTTGGCCTGTACCCAACAGGTTACGGAAAAGCCGAAGAAATCGCAGATAAGATAATAAGCGCACTCAAGCAAAACAACGGATATCTTCCGGTAAACGACAAAAGTGACGCTTCTGAAATCCATACGCTTTTTTCCTGCAGTAAAAAGAGCTTCAAGATGGCTGCAGGAACGCTCTACAAAAAGCGTCTGATATCAATCGATCACGACGGAATCCGAATCATAAATAACAAAAGTGAAAGATGAAATTATCTATCGTCATACCCACATGCAACAGAGCAAATCTGCTGTTAAAGTGCTTAAATCAGCTATCACCCGATGTTCAAAAACTAAACCCTAACGATTATGAAATCATAGTCTCCGACGACAGCACAGATAACGAAACGAAAATGATGATTGAACAGGCAGGACAAAACGGGGTTATATGGATCAACGGCCCCCAGAAAGGCCCGGCCTCTAACCGGAACAACGGTGCCCGCAATGCACGTGGAGAATGGATTATTTTTATAGATGACGACTGCCTGCCTGATCCTGATCTGATCAATAACTACATCCGTTCGATAGAACAGCATCCCGAAATTCTGGTATTTGAAGGCAGAACAACAGTAGACCGTCCAAAGCGTCATTTCCTGGAAGAATCACCGGTAAACGAAAACGGAGGATCTCTATGGTCGTGCAACTTTATGATCCATAAAGATTATTTTGAAAAAGAACTCGGAGGATTTGATGAAAATTTCCCCTTTGCTGCTATGGAAGATGTCGACCTGGGTTTAAGAATCCGGAAACAGAATCAGACGGTCCGGTTTGTAAAAGAGGCGTTCGTTATTCATCCGTGGCGTCTGCGAAAGGATCCTGTCGAGATGAAACGGAAAATAATATTATCAACGATCTATTTTTACGGCAAGCACCCGGAACTGTATACAGAGATGACATTCGTGAAAAGAACAAGGGGAGAGTTTCGTTTTTATATAAAGGAGGTCCTGTTCAAGCTGATCCCGTACAGAGGAAAAGGGGTATTCAGCTATATTCATGCGCACATCGTAACGAATAAAAACAGGAAAAAATACGAATCCGAATACAGGGAAATAAAAACCGGATCAGGCAGATGAAACAAAAGATATTACATATCTGTTCCGAGGCCACCGCCAGCCTCGTGCCGTATGCGATTCCACAGAAACCATATACAAATAAAAAAACGATACACATGAAACAGTTCCCGACAGCGCTGAATACAGCTTTTTTATTGATTTTCTTAGCCTGTTTCCGGTTAAACGCTCAAAACGGAAGGACGGAGGAGATCCCGTTCAGTGCGGAAAGTCCGGCCGGCACAATGGAATCTGCACTCCATTCCTCCCTTTCGGCGGCGGACATTCCATTCAAACAAAGCGAATGGAACGGCTATAAACGTTTTGACTTCGATTTCCGGGGACGGGAAAGCATCGTCATTCTGCCGGACAAACCTTCCGAAGGCAATCCCTGGATATGGAGACCTGCATTCTTCGGTCATGAACCGCAGGCGGATCTCGCTTTGCTGGCTAAAGGCTGGCATGTTGTTTATCATGACCTCACCCATCTATACGGCAGTCCGGGAGCAGTGGCTTCCGGGTATGAATTTTACAGTTTCCTCACAAAATCATACCGGCTGAATCCGAAAACCGTACCGGAAGGGTTCAGCCGCGGAGGATTATTCGCATTCAACTGGGCGGCAGCATACCCGGATCTGACAGCCTGCATCTATGTAGACGCCCCGGTTTGCGATTTTAAAAGCTGGCCGGCTGCCGGAAACCCGGATCATCCGTCTTCCCTGTGGAAAGACTGCCTGAACGAATACGGTTTCTCTAAAGAAGAGGCCTGGAAATATGACAGGAATCCGGTAGATAACGTATCACGCCTGAAACAGGCAGGGATTCCGGTCATTGCCGTATGCGGCGAAGACGACGATGTCGTACCCTACAAAGACAACATGGGACTGATCCGGCAGCGATACCTTGCGCTGGGAGGCCATGTGCAGGTCATCCTGAAGCCGGGTGTGAAACATCATCCGCACAGCCTGGAAGATCCCGGGCCAATCGTCGACTTTATCACGCAGCAAAATGATTCGTACCGCCGGAAAATGCACCTGCAGCAGCGCGGCTCGTTACGGAACAGCAAAATCAAGTTTGAACGGGAGAAAAAAGGACGTGTCGCCTTCCTGGGAGGCTCCATCACAGAAATGAAAGGCTGGAGGGAGATAATCTGTGAAGAACTGCAGCAACGTTTCCCCGATACCGAATTTGACTTTATCAACGCGGGGATCAGTTCGACCGGCACGACACCGGGCGCTTTCCGCTTCGAACGCGACATACTGCGCAACGGCCCGGTAGATTTACTGTTTGAAGAAGCGGCCGTCAACGACGAGACGAATAAATTCAGCGACCGTGAACAGATACGGGGCATGGAAGGCATCGTCAGGCAGGCGCGCATGGCAAATCCAAACACGGATCTGGTGATGCTGCATTTTATCTGGGACGGGATGATCCGTCCGCTGGAACAGGGAATCATGCCGCAAGTGATCCTGAACCATGAAAAGGTAGCCGACTATTACCGGATACCCTCCATCAACCTGGCGCTGGAAGTTTCCCAACGCATGAGGGACGGTGAATTTGACTGGACGGCGTTCGGCGGAACGCATCCCGCACCTTCCGGACATAAACTGTACGCAGCCGCCATCAGCCGGTTACTGGATGAAATGTGGGATCTCCCCCTCAGCCCCACGGACAGGATCAACCCGCATCCCTTACCGGAGACGCCCCTGGATACATTCAGCTATTTTAACGGCAAATTAGTTGACATACGGGAAGCAAAACCTGAAAAAGGATGGAGATTTGAAGCCCGCTGGCAACCGAAAATCAAAGCCGGCACACGCAAAGGCTTTGTCGATGTACCGGCCATGGAGACGCTGAAAGCGGGAGCGAAGCTTCGTCTTTCGTTTAAAGGGAAAGCGATCGGCATCTTCCACGCAGCCGGCCCCGATGCCGGCATCATTGAATACAGTATCGACGGAAAACCCTACAGGAAAAAAGACCCCTTTACGGAATGGAGCGGCAGCCTTTACATTCCCTGGGTAACCATGCTGGAATCGGAGCTGGAAGAAGGCGACCACGAAATCATTATCCGGACAGCGAAAGAACATCATCCCGCATCCAAAGGCACAAGCTGCCGGATCTTCTACTTTACGGTAAATGAATAGCAATTCCGTGCATTCCACCGTACACCTTCCCCAAAGTTGAGGGAGACTTGTACACGCATGTACATCGGTTCCCGGAACTTCCGGGAGACTTGCACACGCATGTACAAAGCTCTCTCAACTTTGGGCGCGCCGGATTATTTCGGTTCGCGGTAGTCGAAGAATTTGATTATTTTGCGGCTGGTGGGAGGGGTCTGCTTTTTTGCGATCAGTTCGACCGGTTCGAAGACGATGTCTGGGGCTACGCGTATTTTGGAACGGAAGAGGTCTTTCAGCTGCTTGATGAAATTTTCGCTGCTGTCAGGCGTGCCGATGAGGATGCGGATGCCGTCCGTGCCGATGGCGCTGGTGTAGACTTCGACAATGTAGTTTTTCACTTCCGGGATATTTTCGAGGATGTCGTAGAGGGCAGCGGGATAGAGAGTGGTGCCCTTGTATTTGATCATCTGTCCCTTGCGTCCGAGGATGGGGCCGAGGCGGAGGGAGTTGCGTCCGCAGGAGCAGGGTTCCTCGAAGCGGTAGCAGACGTCGCCGGTCCGGAAACGTATCAGGGGCATGCCTTCCACGCCCAGGGTGGTGACGGTTATTTCGCCGGGTTCGTCCGGTTTGACGGGCCGGCCGGCGTCGTCAAGAAATTCGACGACAGTCAGGTCGGGTTTGTGATGCGTCCCGCATTCCTTTTCACATTCGTTGAACGAGGACTGCATCTCGGTGGAGGCGTAGTTCACGTGCATGGACAGTTCCGGCCACAGGGCGTGGATTTTCTCTCCGAGGACATTGCAGGTATGCTCGTTTGTCCGGACGGTTTCCCCGACGCAGATGACGCGTTTCAGGGAGGAGTGGCGGTAGTCGATGCGGTGCGTTTCGGCAAATTCGACGAGTTTGACCAGGAAGGAAGGTACGCAGACGCAGACGGCAGGCCGGAGGCGGCGGATCGTGTTCCACTGCAGTTCGGGGATGCCGTTCCCGGCGCGTATGATGGCCGATCCGAAGCGGAGGCTTCCGAGCAGGCAGGCGTGTCCGGCCATGAAGCAGCGGTCGACGGTGACCATCAGCTGGATGATGTCGGAGGGGAGGCATCCGGCCATTTCGTAGGAAAGGGCTTCGCTCAGGGCCAGGCGGCGCAGGTCGTTTTCCGTATCGGCGAAGGTGACCGGCTCGCCGAGCGTCCCGGAAGTGGTGACATAATCGCGCACCTCCGCCGGGGGGACGCAGAGGAAGTCCCCGTTTCGCAGCTGCAGATCCTGCTTGGTGGTGACCGGGATCCGCTGAAGGTCTTCGATGCGCCTGATTTTCGAGATGTCGATTTTTTCCTTTGCAAACAACTCTCTGTAGAACGGGGAGCGGGCGTTGACCCAGGCAAGCGTCCGGGCCATTTCCCTTTCCTGGTAAGCCTTTATCTCCCGCAGGGGAAGGCGCTGCAATTTCAGGCTGTCTGTCATTTTTTCGCGTTTATTACATTATCAACAGGCGTGGCATAGATGTCGAGGAAGATGGATCGCAGCGTTTCACGGTCTCCGTCAATCTCTGCGAACATCCGGCCGAAGCGGATCATGAAATCCAGTTCTTCATCGGGTGTATAAGTTTCCCCAAAATACGTATCCTCTCCGGTACGGAGGTCGAATGCGATGAAATTACCGGCGTGCAGCCTGTATCCCCCGTAGATCCGCTTGTCGATAAGGGCGGCGACCTGTTTGTAAAACTCCTTCGGGTTTTTAAAGTCCATCTCCAGGTCTTTCCCGGTGAGAGGCGGGCAGATGCTGATATGCACACTGCCTTTCGGTTGCCGGATTCCGGTGAGGATGCTGTTCATGTCCTCGCCGGGCTGTTTGACATATTTCCCGTCCCGGCGCGAGAGGTAGACTTCCCGTGTCTTCAGGATGTCGCACGGTTCCTTCTCGTAGGAGATTGCGACGGGCACGATATTGAGTTCGCCGACGGATTCCACCAGGTCTTGCGGCCGGCTCATGCAAAACATCTTGATGATCCCCGGGTCTGTCTGGTCGTTGCCGTCTTTCGTCCGGCCGTTGCGCTGTGCGATCCAGACGGATTCTCCCTTTTCCGTAAGCGTATGGCGTATATATTCGGAGAGGTGCCGGGAGTTTCGGATAAATTCGCGGCTGTTGCTGCTCCGTATCACTTTGAACATCTTGTTCGCCTTGCCGATGTCGACTGCCAGCTGCGAATCCATCAGGTTGCTGCCGAAGGTGATTTCCGTAGTCCGGAACCCGTTGACGTGCAGTATATATTGCAGCAGGGACGAATCCAGCATGATATCCCGGTGGTTGGAGACGAAGAGGCAGTTTTTCTCCGGATCCAGTTCGTCCAGCCCTTCGTATGTAAGCTCGCTGATGGAACGGTCAATAAACTGCCGGTTTACGTGATACATCACTTCCTGCTGAAATTCGCCGGTGGTACGGATGTTGCGCACGGCCTGCCTTGTTTCTTCCACATTCCTGCCCGGGAAAATGTATTTCGCCAGTTCCTCGAACTGTTTGCTCTCTGCAATCCGCTGCATGGCGGCAGGTATTTCTTCGGAGGAATAGGGACGGATGTCGTCAAATTTGTTTAGCATGATTTTCTGAATTATTTCGATTGTCGATAAATTTTACAGGTTTGCGGCTGATGTCCGGGAAGTTGATTTTCCGGACATCGTCTGCGGAACAGATTTCAATTTCGGGGGCTACCCGTATCCGCGCACGGAAATGGTCTTTCAAGTCCTTCGTAATGTCAAATGACGGTTGCCGGCGGAGTCCCACCTTAATAACGATCCGGTCGTTTCCAAATTCATTGTCACTGACCGTCATCACATAATTTTCGATATACGGTATATGATCCAGCACATCGAAGACGGCCGGCGGATAAAGCGTCGTACCTTTATATTTCACCATGTGGTTCCGGCGTCCGACGATCGGGCTGATGCGCATCGTCGTCCTTCCGCAGCGGCACGGCTCGTAATGGAAGCGCGCCAGGTCTCCCGTCTTGAAGCGCAGCAGCGGCATGCCTTCCACGCCGAGGGTCGTGATGACCAGTTCGCCCGTTTCCCCTTCGCCGGCCGGCGCGCCGTCTTCGCCGACCAGTTCGCAGATGATGAGTTCCGGATGGTGATGGCCGCCGCATCCGAACGGGCACTCGGTGAACGTGGTCGCCATTTCCGTCGATGCGTAGGTCGAATAGAGTTCAATGTCCCATTTATCCCGGATACTCTGTCCGAGCAGGTTCAGCGAAAAATCCTGCCGGCGGAGGTTTTCGCCTATGCAAACCGCCTTTTTTATAGTTGATCCCCGATAGTCGATGCCGTTGTCTTCCGCATACTTGATGATCTTCGGGATAAAGGACGGCACGGTAATAATCGCGTTCGGGCGTATGCGGGCGATCGTATCCCACTGCAGTTCCGGGATCCCGTTCCCTACCCTTACGATCCCTGCGCCGAGCTTGCGTATCCCCAGGAAATAAGCCAGTCCTGCCATAAACCGCTTATCGATAGTAGTCATCAACTGGAAGACGTCGCCCGGGCCGGCGCCTGCACACTGGAATGAAATCTTCTCGTTATACGCCAGCCGGTCCAGATCCGCGTCCGTCATGGCGAATGTCACCGGGTCGCCGAGCGTTCCCGATGTAGTGATATAGTCAACGATCCTGTCCTGGGGAACACAGACGAAGTCCCTGTTATAGTGCTGCAGGTCGGCTTTCTCCGTAAAGGGAATATCTTTCAGGTCTTCCGGTTTCCGGATCTTCTTTATCTCAATATGATTTTTCTCGAACATCCTTCTGTAAAAGGCCGAATGGCCGGACAGATATTCCAGGGCTTCCGCCAGTTTCTTTTCCTGAAACTGCCTGATGACCGCCTGGGGCTGTGCTTCTATCTCCGGTATGATATTCATGTCGAATCAGGTGAACAGTTTTTTTATTTCATCCGGCGAAAGCTGCCTGTATGCGGCGCGTCCGCTTCCGCCGGTTGCTTCGGGAAAGGTCACTTCAAAATATTCTTCGTCGTAAAAGGACAGCTTGGAATTGGTATCGGGGTTACATTCAAGGTAGGTAACCTCCTCTTCGGACAATCCCCTGCCGGCGCAAATCTGCCTGAACAGCGCGTATCCGGCATACGTGACGGACGTCCCGGGATTGTCCTGGTACAGTTCCGTTGCGATCACAACCGTTTTCGCGCCCTGTTTAATAATTTTCAGCCCACATTTGGACGGGATCTCCCACTGTCCTTTAAAATCAAAAACCTCGTCGTAATATTTCCCGGGAACTTTCATCCTTTACTCTGCTGTTTTAGTCATCAAATAATTTTTCATCCTTTCGATATCCTTATATTTAGGCGTATCGTCCGCAAAGATAGGAAAGAATGACCTGATTTCATCATAAACGGCGCGTGTTTTTTTCGACATGCGCGGCTGTATCTTCAGGCAGTCGATGGCCTGCACCAGCGCCATGAAATGGATGGACATGACCTGGAAGCCATTTTCGATGACCGTTTTGGCGATCAGCGCCGAGTTCGTGCCCATGCTTACGATGTCCTGGTTGTCGTTGTTGTTGGGTATGCTGTGGACATACATCGGGTTGGACAGCGTCTGACATTCTGCCGTCGTAGAAGTTGCGGTGAACTGTGCCGCCTGCAGTCCGTAGTTTAAGCCGAGCACGCCGAGATTCAGGAACGGGGGCAGCAGGTTGTCGTTGATGCGGTTGTGGCAAAGGTAGTTTAGCTGGCGCTCCATGAGCATGGTCATTTTTGTCACGGCGATCTTCAGCTTGTCCATTTCAAAGGAGACATAATCGCCGTGAAAATTACCGCCATGATAGACATATTGCGTTTCCGGGTCAACGATCGGGTTGTCGCATGCCGAGTTGAGTTCGTTAACCAGCACTTTTTCCGCATTTTCAAGCTCGTCCCATACCGGGCCTAACACCTGGGGCACGCATCTCAGCGAATAATAAGCCTGTACTTTATGTTTGAAAATCTTTTCCGTGTTATTGCCGTACATCTCAATCTCGCGCTTTTTCATCGTTTTGTTGCCTGCCGCCCATTCGTTCATCCGTCGGGCCACCGCCAGCTGGCCTTCGTGTCTTTTCGTGCCGTTCAGAACCGGAGACATCAGATCGTCAAACGAAGCGGCTATTTCATTCATCATCACCGACGCCGCAATGGCCCACTCCATCAGCTGCCGGGCACGGATCAGGTTCACCAGCCCGATGCCGGTCATGACGGAAGTGCCGTTTGTGACCGAAAGCCCTTCGCGGATGTAGATCTCAAACGGTTTCAGCTTTTCCGCCTCCATCGCTTGGGCGGTCGGCGTCAGTTTCCCTTTGTAAAACACCTCTCCCTCACCGATGAGCGTGAGCGCGATATGCGCCAGCTGCACCAGGTCTCCACTGGCCCCGACGCTGCCGTGCTCCGGTATGAAGGGAAAAATGTCGCGGTTGATAAACCCGGTAATAAGATGCACCAGGTCCGTATGCACGCCGGAATAACCCTGCAGGAACGTCGACAGCCGCGCGATCATGGACGCCTTTACATACAGCGGCGGAAGAGGCGCTCCGGCCCCGGTTGCATGACTCCGGATGATATTGTATTGCAGCTGTCTCAGGAAATCATCCTCCACGCGGTACTGCGCCATCGGCCCAAAACCGGTATTGATGCCGTAGATAATCTTTTCCCTGGAATAGTTTTTCAGAAATGTGTAGCACTGATCCACTTTTTGCAGGGCGCCGGAAGACAGCTTCAGCTGTTTTTGCCGGAACAGGAGTCCTTCCATATCATTTAGCGACAGTCCTGTGGCGGGTTTATACGTAATTATTTTCTTCATCTTTCTATTTTGCAGATACACCGTATCTTATTATTTTGTGGCGCAAAAGTAATTTATATTAGGTTATTTTCATACATTTGCAAGCTAAAAATAATCCGGGACAATTCAAATGAGTGGAAAACTGCTAAATATAAAAGGGAAGCTGCTGTCACTGGAAACGCCTGCCGTCATGGGCATACTGAATGTGACGCCGGACTCGTTTTATGCCGCGAGCCGGCAGCAAAGCGAAAAGGCGGTCGCCGGACGCATCGAAACCATTCTTGCGGAAGGAGGCGCCTTTGTGGACGTCGGGGGCTATTCTTCGCGTCCGGATGCGGACGACGTACCCGCGGCGGAAGAATGGGCGCGGCTTGAACCGGCCCTGCGCATCCTGCGGGACGACTATCCGCAGGTTCCCGTATCGGTCGATACGTTCAGGGCGGATATTGCCCGCCGGGCGGTGGAGGAATACGGCGCTGCGCTGGTCAACGACATTTCCGGCGGCGGCATGGATGAAAAAATGATTGAAACCGTAGCGCAGCTGCGTGTGCCTTATGTGCTGATGCACATGCGCGGCACTCCCCGGACGATGCGGCAATATACCGGCTATCAAAACCTTATTGAAGAGATCATGCTGTATTTTGCGGAGAAAGTACGGGCGGCAAGGCTGTCGGGAGTGAACGACATCATCCTGGATCCCGGTTTCGGCTTCAGTAAAACGTTAGATCAGAACTATGAACTCATGCGTTATCTGAATGAGTTTTCAACCATGTTCGACTGTCCGTTGCTGGCAGGCATCTCCCGTAAAAAGATGATCTATGACCTGCTGGGACACACGGCCGAAGAAAGCCTGAACGGCACGACCGTACTTAACACGTTCGCCCTCTTAAACGGAGCGGACCTCCTGCGGGTGCACGATGTAAAAGCAGCCGTGGAAGCTGTAAAAATTATAGATAAATTAAAACATTAAGGGATATGTTTTTTTCATTTGGAATAAAAGACGCAATAGACATCTTTCTGGTAGCATTTTTAATGTATCAGGTCTACAAGCTGATGAAAAGCTTCGGCACGCTGACCATTTTCAGCGGGGTAGTCTCTATCATAGTAGTATGGGTGCTTGTTTCCCAGGTACTGGAAATGCGGCTGATCGGCGGCATACTCGACAAATTCATCAGTGTCGGGTTCATTGTCCTGGTCATCCTGTTTCAGGACGAAATCCGCCGTTTCCTGGTAGCGTTGGGATCAAACAAGGGCTGGCGTTTCCTGTACAGCCTGTTCAGGAAACGCGATGAAACCTCAAAAGAGAAATACATAGCCCCCGTCGTACTTGCCTGCATGAACATGGCCAGAAAAAGAACCGGGGCGCTCATTGCCATACAGCGTGAAATAGACCTGTCGTCCTACATCCAGACCGGTGAAATGTTTCATGCCGACGTAAATGCCCGCCTGATAGAAAACATATTCTTCAAGAACAGCCCGCTCCATGACGGAGCGATGATCATAGCCGGCAATGAGATTAAAGCGGCGGGGTGCATATTACCGGTTGCGCATAACGTCGTCATACCGAAAGAAATGGGTTTGCGTCACCGTTCCGGGCTGGGCATGTCTCTCGAAACGGATGCGCTGGTAATCATCATATCGGAAGAAAGGGGCACCATCACAGTAGCACAAAACGGAAAATTCAGCATCAACCTCTCCGCAGAAGAACTACAGCAAATCCTCTCCGGAGAAAAAGAAATGTAGGGCTTGCCCCTGCCCCCGCCGCACATCCGAAATTTGAAAATTTAATAAAATCCCATCGGGATGCCATATCGGCAGGAAACTGTTACACCTGTGAATCCTGTCCGGCACACACGCGACCGACGATATCCGGTCTCCGCTACCGGACGGGAAAAGGGTGTATAAAATAAAAAAACAAGTTCTTTGACATATTGGTTTACACGCAAATAAAAATCCGGGGTTTGCACATCCTGAAACTTTTCCATATCTTTGGCGCAACAAAAAGGAAGAAGAATATGAAAACAATCAATGTGCAGATTTCAGATACGGAATACGATACTTTCGGTTTCTCAAAAGACCGGCTGCCATTTTCGGAAGTGGTCGACCTCATCGAACGGCAAATAAGCCTGCAAGCCCTCAAACGCAGTGTGGAACTCTCGGAACAGTATCACCTCGCCTCCATGACAATGGATGAAATATCGGAAGAAGTTAACGCCGTGAGAACATGCCGAAAATAATCCTCGATACAAATATCGTCGTCTCGGCGCTCCTCCGGCGCAGCTATCCGTATCACATCGTCCGGAACTGGCGGCCGCAAGCGGGGCAGACTTCCTTGTAACGGGCAATACGAACGATTTCACAATGTCCGCTTACCTCCGGACACGCATCCTGTCTCCACGCGAATTTTACCTGCTATCCCTTTAGCGCGAAGTTACGAAGAACCTTTTATTTGCCGGCATGAGTCCCGACGAAATCACAGGTTTCCCCCGAACGATTACGCAAAAGCGTGTAAACCGATAATAAAAAGGTTTACACGTTTTTTTTTATTGTCGTGAATCCGGAACGGTTACGCGATTACAAACCGTAGAGACGCGATGCATCGTGTCTCTGCCACGGCCCGTTGCGCATCTTCAAGTCCAGCGTCTCCACCAAATGCCGCACGCAATTTTTTATTTTTGCTGCCGACATGCCATCCCGATGGGATTTATTCTACCGATTATGCTTCTGTGTACCAGCGGTACATTTTTTTTATGCCTTCTTTGATTTCAATCTTGTGGCGCCAGCCGAGGGTGTGGAGCCGGGTTACGTCGGTTAATTTGCGCATTGTGCCGTCCGGTTTGGCGGCGTCGAAGGATAAATCGCCCCCGTAACCGACGGTTTTTATGATCAGACGGGCTAAATCGCCGGTTGAGATCTCTTTGCCCGTTCCGATATTGATGTGGCAGTTGCGGATTTCCGGGGAGGTGTTTCTCAGGTCGTTGAAGTTTACATTTTCCATGATGTAAACGCAGGCGTCCGCCATTTCTTCGCTCCACAGAAATTCCCGTAGCGGGCGGCCTGTGCCCCACAGTTTTACTCCGGAGGCTGTGATGCCGTATTTTTCCAGCAGGGAGAGGATCGCACCGTCTTCAGCTTCGCCGTTTATTCCTTCTACGGGCCGCCTGTCCAGATCTTTGCGGACGGCGGGGAAGTCATCTTCCCGGAGGCATTTTGCCAGGTGTATTTTGCGTATCATGGCGGGCAGGACGTGGCTCTTTTCGAGGTCGAAGTTGTCGTTCGGCCCGTAGAGGTTAGTCGGCATAACGGCGAGATAGTTTGTGCCGTACTGCAGATTGAAGCTTTCGCACAGTTTCAGTCCGGCAATCTTGGCGATCGCATAAGGTTCGTTTGTGTATTCGAGCGGGCCGGTCAGCAGGGCGTCTTCTTTGATTGGCTGTTCCGCGTCGCGCGGATAGATGCAGGTGCTGCCCAGGAACAGCAGCTTTTTCACGCCGTACCGGAAACTCTTCCCGATCACATGCTGCTGTATGGCCAGGTTGCGGAAGATGAAATCGGCGCGATACGTGTTGTTCGCCATAATCCCCCCGACATGCGCCGCAGCGAGAAATACATATTCCGGCGCGGCGGCTTCAAAAAAGCGGTTCACGGCGGCTTCGTCCGACAAGTCAAGTTCTTCACGGGTCTTTCCGATGAGGTTCGTGTACCCTTTTTGCTTCAGATTGTTCCAGATCGCGGAGCCTGCTAACCCCCGATGACCGGCGACGTATATTCTGGCATCTTTTTCCATGTGCGTCAGGCTTCTTCTTCCGAACGGGAATACAGTTTGCGGGCAAAACGCATATCATGCGCTACCATTCTCCCGACAAGCTGTTCAAAAGAGGTTTTGTTCGGGTTCCAGCCCAGTAGCGTCTTCGCCTTTGTCGGGTCGCCGAGCAGTTGTTCGACTTCCGCCGGACGGAAATATTTCGGATCAACTTCGACAAGAACGCGCCCGGTCTTCACGTCAAGGCCTTTTTCCTCCGGGCCTTTCCCGTTCCATTCCAGGTCGATCCCGGCTTCACGGAAGGCTGCGGTGCAAAATTCGCGTACGGTATGCATTTGCCCGGTCGCGATTACAAAATCTTCCGGCCTGTCATGCTGAAGCATCAGCCACATGCACTCGACATAATCCCCGGCATAGCCCCAGTCGCGCTGCGCATCCAGGTTCCCGACGTATAATTTGTCCTGGAAACCCTGTACAATGCGGGCAGCGGCCAGCGTGATCTTGCGGGTGACGAACGTTTCGCCCCGCCTTTCGCTTTCGTGATTAAAGAGGATGCCGTTTACGGCAAACATCCCGTAACTTTCACGGTAGTTTTTGGTGATCCAGAAGCCGTACTGTTTGGCTACCCCGTAGGGTGAACGGGGATAGAACGGGGTCGTTTCCTTCTGGGGCACTTCCTGCACCAGTCCGAACAGTTCCGAGGTGGAGGCCTGGTATATGCGCGTCCGCTTTTCCAGGCCGAGGATACGCACGGCTTCAAGCAGGCGCAGTGTACCGACCGCGTCCGCTTCGGCGGTATATTCGGGGACGTCAAAGCTCACCTTGACGTGACTTTGAGCGGCCAGGTTGTAGATCTCGTCCGGCCGGACCAGCTGGATGATGCGTATCAGCGAACTGCCGTCGGTCATATCGCCGTAGTGCAGGTTGACGGTGCGCCGGTTTTTCATGTCACGCACCCATTCGTCAAAATAGAGGTGGTCAATCCGTCCGGTATTAAACGAGGAGGAGCGGCGCAGGATGCCGTGTACATCGTATCCTTTCCCGATCAGAAATTCTGCCAGGAACGATCCGTCCTGTCCGGTGATGCCGGTTATTAATGCAACTTTTTTCATACGTTCATATCATTGAGGCGGCAAAGATACGATTTTCGGTCATAAAAAGAAATCCCCCCGGCCCGCGGTCTCCCCGATTTTAGCTTCCCGGCGCTTGGAAATCTGAAATTTTCATGTAAATTTGCCGCCTATGGGAAAAAACAGTACAGTAAACAAACAATTATGCAGTTTAACAGGAGAAATTTTATTAAAGCGGGAGGGCTTATGTTAGGATCATTCGCCGCACCGTCAGTATTCGGGAACGGCAATTACAGCGGATTGAGCGCAGAGCCGCTTGCGATGGAACATTTCGGGGTTACCGGCAGCGAGCTGAAAAAGGTGCTGTCCGCTGCGCTGGAAAAGGGGGGTGATTATGCCGACCTGTTTTTTGAACACACTTTTTCGAACAGCATCAGTCTTCAGGACGGGGCGGTGAACCGTACATCCTCCAATATTGATTTCGGAATGGGGGTACGGGTTGTTGTCGCCAACGACCGGACCGGATATGCGTATGTTGAAAACATCACCCCGGAAGACATGCTGCGTGCGGCGCGTACGGCGGCGCGCATCGCGAACGGCGGAACAGGCTCGCCGGGGCCTGTCAGCCTGACGGAGATCCGGGTGAAAAACCGGCTGTATGAAATCAAAACCGGATGGGAGGAGGTATCGGTTAAAGACCGGATGCCACATCTGCAGAAGATCAACGACCGGATGTTTGAAGCCGACAGCCGTGTGACGAAAGTCTCCGCGTGGCTGAACGACAGGACATCGCACATCCTGTTCTGCAATTCCGAGGGGCAGTATTGCTATGACTACCGCCCGATGGTAATCATCGGCGCGCAGTGCATCATGGCCGACGGCGACCGGATGGAAAGCAACGGCGCTTCACGGGCCTTGCGCATGGGCGCCGAATTTCTTACGGACGAACTGATTGACGCGGTCGTGAAGGAATCCGTCGAAAGCACCTCCATCCTTTTCAGCGCCGTGAAGCCGAAAGCCGGCGAGATGCCGGTCGTCATGGGTGCGGGAGGTTCGGGCATCCTGCTCCACGAAGCCATCGGACACGCCTTTGAAGCCGATTTCAACCGGAAAAACACCTCCATCTTTTCGGATAAGCTGAACCAAAAAGTCTGCGACCCGCACATTAATATTGTAGACGACGGCACCATCCGCTTCAACCGGGGCGCCGTCAATATAGACGACGAAGGGGTGGAAGGACAGAAAACGTACATCGTGCGCGAAGGGATGCTGACCAGCTACCTGCACGACCGGATCAGCGCGAAATTTTACGGCGTGGCGCCGACGGGCAACGGGCGCCGCGAATCGTTCCGCGCCATACCCATCCCCCGGATGCGGGCGACTTACATGGAGGCGGGCAATTACAGCGAAGAAGAAATCATCGCCTCCGTCAAGCGGGGCGTCTACGTCTCCAAATTCACCAACGGACAGGTGCAGATCGGCGCCGGAGACTTCACCTTCTTCGTGAAAAACGGATACCTGATCGAGGACGGAAAACTGACACAGCCCGTCAAAGACATTAATATAATAGGAAACGGGCCGAAAGCGCTGGCCGATATAACGATGACCGGCTCTAATTTTGAAATGGACGAAGGCTCCTGGACATGCGGCAAGGACGGACAGTCATGCCCCGTGACGCTCGGTATGCCCTCGGCGCTGGTAAGTAAACTAACCGTAGGAGGAGAAAGCTGATATGATAACAGATGAACAGAAAAAACTCGCACAGTGGGCCATGGAATACGCCCTGAAAAACGGATGCCGGGCCGCACGCCTGAGCCTGTACAACAACTCGAACACCTCGTTCGAAATCCGGGACATGAAAATGGACAGGCTGCAGCAGGCTTCCGAAAACGGACTGTCCATACAGCTCTTCGTGGACGGACGCTTCGGCGCCATCTCGACCAACCGCCTCGAAAAGGAAGAACTGGGGACATTCATCCGGAACGGGATCGAATCAACCCGCTACCTGGCCGAAGACGAAGCGCGCACGCTGCCCGCCGAATCGCTCTATTACAGGGGCGGAAGCCCGGACCTGCAACTGTACGACCCGGCGTTTGCAAGCCTGCAGCCGGATGACAAGGTTGCCCTCGCCATGCACGTATGTGATGAAATGACGGGCCGGGATCCGCGCGTCGTAGACGCAAGCTCTTCCTATTCCGACAGTGAGAGCTTCAGCTACCGGATCGCCAGCAACGGCTTCGAAGGAGAAACTTCCGGGTCTCACTTTTCCCTGTTCGGGGAAGCCAGCATCAAAGGCGAAGGCGACGCCCGCCCCAGCTCCTACTGGTATGAATCCTCCCTGTACTTTGACACGCTGCAAAAGGACGGGATCGGGAAAAAAGCGCTGGAACGCGCCCTGCAAAAGCTGGGACAGCGGAAAACGGCCTCCTCCAGGATGCCGATGGTCGTCGACTTCATGAACGCCGGACGCCTCCTCTCACCCGTCATCAATGCCATCTACGGCTCTTCCATTCAGCAAAAGGACTCCTTCCTGCCGGATAAAAAGGGACAGAAAGTATTCGGCGACAAAATGACGCTGATAGACGAGCCGCACCTCATGAAGTCTTCCGGAGCGCGCTATTTCGACAGCGAAGGAGTGGCAACCCGGAAAATGACGGTCTTTGAAGCCGGCACACTGATGATCCACTATCTCGACACCTACAACGCGAACAAGCTGAACGTGCCGCAGACCATCGGCTCGCCGTCCATCCTGACGGTGCCGCCCGGCGCGAACGGCCTGGACGGACTGCTGCAGTCCGCCGGCAAAGGCATCCTGGTGACCGGATTCAACGGCGGAAACTGCAACAGCACAACCGGCGACTTCTCCTACGGGATAGAAGGATTCCTGATCGAAAACGGCCGAACCACCCAGCCGGTAAACGAAATGAACATCACGGGAAACATGCTCGAACTCTGGAGCAACCTGGCAGAAACCGGCAACGACGCCCGCCTCTCCTCCAGCTGGCGAATCCCCTCCCTGCTGTTCGACAAAGTGGACTTCAGCGGCATATAACCTTTATTTACAAAAGGTGCCTCAAAAAATATTTTGATGCACCTTTTTTATATATGTTTGTGACTATTTTGCAAAACAGCGGGCAACAATGCCGGACATAAACCGTTATACCTGCATACCTGAATAATGGTTCACCAAAAAAAAATGAAATGGCTATGATATTAGATTCACTGGAAAACTCGCAGCAGTACGAGTCGCTGCATCCTTTGTTCAAAAAAGCATTCGACTTTATCAAATACACGGATTTTTCACAGCTGAAGGAAGGCGTTATTGAAACAAGCGATCCGCGGCTGTACTTCTCCATCTCCCGTTCAAGGGGAAAAGACCCGCAGGACGCCGTGCTCGAATCACACAAAAAATTCATCGACATACAGGCCCCGATCATAGGCGTCGAAACGATCGGATGGAAAGCCGGCGACGAACTGATGATCATCTCCGAACCCTACGACGACAAAAAAGACGTCATGTTCTACCACGACTTCCCGACCACCTACACCAAACTCTATCCCGGCCAGTTCGCCGTCTACTTTCCCGAAGACGGACACGCCCCGGGCATCGGCCAGGGAGATATCCGGAAAATCGTCGCCAAAATAGCCGTTGAAGAACTGTTTAACAGCTGAAAATTGAAAACTTCCCCTTACACACACGCCGGCCGTCACACATTGCCGAAACGCGGCGCTCCGCCTCCCTGTGCAGCCGGCAGCGTCCGGCCATCCGTCGGGATTCCAGCTACCGCATTTGCGGGAATCGGAATACAGCCCGTATTCCGTTTACCGCATTTGCGGGAATCGCAATACAGCCCATATTCCGTTTACCGCATTTGCGGGAATCGTAATACAGTCTTCATTCCGTTTACCGCATTTGCGGGAATCGCAATACAGTCCTTATTCCGTTTACCGCATCTGCGGGAATCTCCCGGAAGCATGGAAGCAGCGGAGAATAACAAACTTAATTCATAACAGACCATGAACCGGAAAAACTTTACCGGGAAGAAACCCGAAGTCACCCATTACTCGAACGCCGATCATATCAGTTTTCACAGCCGGGGAGTGGAACTGTGCGGAAAGTACGGATCGCTCATTGATTCGCCGGACTTGCTTACCCGTTACCGTGAAGCGGCAGCGCGGGAAAGCGACGCCTTCGGCCGGGGACGGCGGAGCGAATACACGGAGAAGAAAGCGGAGGTCGACCGGCAGCGCGACGGCGCGTACCGGGGCATCTGCAGCCTCGTGCGCGCCCAGTTGAAGCATGTCGACTCAACCGTGCGCGCCGCCGCCCACCGGGTCGACCTCCTGCTGAAAAACTACAGCGACCTGTCCCATGCGGACTACAGCGCCGGGACGGCCGCCATCGACAACCTCCTCGAACGGCTGCACGGCGACGAGTACCTTGTGGACGTCGAAACGCTCGGCCTCCACACCTGGCTCGGCGAACTGGAAGCGCTGAACCTCCGCTTCAAAATCCTCGCGAAAGACACCGCGCGGGAAACGGCCGCCCGTCCGAAGGGCAGCGCCTGGCGCTCCCGCGGCGCAAGCGACGACGCCCTGTACCGCATCATCGACCGCATCGAAGCAAAAGTCATCCTCGACGGAACGGAACCCTTTGCCGCCTTTGCACGGGAGTACAGCGTGCTGGTAAAGAAATACAACACCCTCGTACACGAGCATTACGGACGCCTGCACGCCCGCATCGACATCGCCGCAGCCGTCCTCGCGCCCCTCTCCCCGCAGCCGTACACCGGCACGCCGGTCACCCTCATCCCCGAAGTAGCCCTGCACGGCACCGCCACCGACGGCACGCTCACGCTCACGCAACTCTTTTTCCCCGACGACTTCACCCTCGAATTTCGCAACAACCGCCAGCCCGGCACCGCCACCCTCATCATCCGCGGCGCCGGACGCTACTGCGGACAGCTCGTCACCACCTTCCCCATCACAGACCGCGATTAAAGGACTGTCAGGTGGAAAATGCGCCGGGCGTCAGGCCCCGGAAGGCGGGATTTTTTTGTTTGTTTCTTAACCTGTAATTAAATAATTGTATCTTTGCGGCGAGAAACATGTGCCGATATGAATAAATCATCAACATCTTATCCGTTGAACAGTCATTTTGATTCCATTTATGTATCCTATTATCCGCGGATGATACGGTTTGCCCGGGAGTATGTGCCGGTGGAAGCGGATGCTGAAAATATTGTGCAGGATATCTTTGTCATGCTGTGGGAAAAGCGGGAGGTTTTAGAAATCAAGGTTAGTCTGGCGCCCTGGTTATTTACGCTGGTTAAAAACAGATGCCTCGATTTCCTTCGCCATGAAATGGCGGGCAAAGAGTTTGCGAAAGAATACGAGGCCAAGCGGATCGCTTTGGAACAGCTTGATTATGCTTTTTCTTCCGATGAAGAACTGGAAGAAATACTTGCCGCGGCGATTAACTCCTTACCGGAACGTTGCCGTGAAATATTCATCAAGAGCCGTGTAGAAGGGAAAAAATATAAGGAAATCGCCGCAGAACTGGAAATCTCAATCAATACCGTAGAAAACCAGATGTCGATCGCCTTAAAGAAATTAAGGATCCGTCTGAAAGATTACCTGCCGCTGCTTATTTTCTTCCTGAACACTAAATAACGTTAATCCTGCGCGGGTCTTTGGTGGTAAATGACCGTCAAATCGCTCCCTGATTAAATATCCGGAGAAATGTATGATTTAATTACAAAATATTTTGAAGGGCAGATCAGCCCGGAGGAAAAGCGCGACCTCTTTTCACGCATTCATACCGACGAAGAATGGCGGAAAGAGTTTGTCGCAATACAAAACCTGCGCGGCCTCACCTCCTGGATCCCGTCTGAAGAAGGGAAAGCGATGGCGGTCGGCAGCCTGCTGGCCTTCAAGCAATCCGAAAAGGAAAAAAGCAGGCGATCCTTCTACAGGCAGTGGATGGGATATGCCGCAGCCATTCTTGTATCCGTCTTTTCGACCTGGGCGGCCTTCTACTTTTCAACACGGGAGGAGGGGCTGTCAACAGAAGATATGGCGGAGGTTTTCTATGAAGAATTTACGTCCCCCGCAGGCCAGCGCGCCCTGCTGAAACTGCAGGACGGAACAACCGTCTGGCTGAATGCACGAACCACGCTGCGCTACCCGAACCGCTTTTCAAAAAGCGAACGGACGGTAGAACTCGACGGGGAAGCCTTTTTTGAAGTAAAAGAGAACCGGGACATCCCGTTCATTGTCAACACCGAAACCCTGTCCATGAAGGTAACGGGAACAAAGTTCAACGTCTTTGCCTACCGGGGCAATACGGAATTTTCGACCTCCCTGACCGAAGGCGCCGTGACGGTTTCCGACCTGCGGAATAAAGGAAACAGTATTGAGTTAAAGCCAAACGAACGCGCCGTCCTGAAAGGAAACCGCCTGCGGAAAGAAGCCTTTCATGACATGAGCTTCCTCTTGTGGAAGGACGGCATTTACGCCTTCGACAACGTCCCTTTCCGCGAAATGGCCCGGAAACTCGAACTCTATTACGACGTCACGATTGCCGTCAACAACAGGGAACTCGAAAATTACCCCTTCAACGGGAAATTCCGCCAGCGCGACGGCATCGAGAACGTATTGAAAACATTAATGAAGATCCGGAAATTCACCTGGACAAAGGATGACGAGAAAAACGTCATTACGATCCGGTAATAAAAAGTCTAACCGTAAACCGAAGATGCCTATGAGAAAGGAACTGTGATCAAAAAAAAACCGGCAGATGTTGGCCCATCTGCCGGTCTCGCTAACACTGAATTTTAAAATTAAGTATTAACAAATTAACGAAACAAAGTTATGAAAAAATTTCTAAGTATCATGAGGATTTTAACTTTATTCCTTTTCCTTAGTATATTTGCCTCATTTGCCGGGAAATCCTATTCCCAAAATGCGATGGTGAATATCAGGGAAGCAAACATGTCGATCGGTGAATTTATCGATCAGGTAGAGAATCAAACGGATTATCTGTTTGTGTACAGTAAGAACGAGCTGGATACGAAGCAAACGGTTTCGCTCAAGGCAGGCCGGAAAACCGTACTCCGGTGTTTGAACGAGGCCTTTAAAAGTACCCCGGTCAAATATGTTTTTGAGAACGACTATATTGTCTTAACGGCCCGGGAAATGTCTTTAATCGCTCAGCAGTCAAAGAAAAAAATCAGCGGCACAGTCCTGGATGAACAGGGAGAGCCGGTAACCGGAGCCAATGTAATCGAAAAGGGTACCACAAACGGGATCACAACCGATGCCGGCGGACGGTTCACGCTGAACGCCGGGGAAGAGGCAACCCTGCAAATCTCCTACATCGGTTATATCACGCAGGAAATACCGGTGAAAAACAGGACGGACCTTACCGTCACGCTCGTAGAAGATCTGCAAAAGCTGGAAGAAGTCGTTGTCGTAGGTTACGGCACCCAGAAACGGGGCCTGGTGACCGGCGCCCTTTCGGTGACCGGCGGCGACGAGATTGTACAGAGCAAGACGCAGAACCTGAGTCTGTCCCTGCAGGGAAGATTGCCGGGCGTGGTGATCAATAACCGCAACGGCGAACCCGGGTCGGACTTTACCTCCGTCAATATCCGCGGGCGAAGCACCACCGGCAACAACGACCCGCTGATCCTCATCGACGGCATCGCCAACCGGGGTTCGCTCGACAGGATCAATCCGAACGACATCGAAAGCGTCACGGTCTTAAAGGACGCTTCGGCCGCCATTTACGGATCGCGTTCGGCGAACGGCGTCATCCTCGTCACCACAAAGCGGGGGAAAGAGGGCAAGCCGATGATCAGCTACGCATACAACGTCGGCCTGCAAACGCCTACCCGGCTGGCCGAACTGACGGATGCGGCGACTTACGCGCAGGTGCTCAATGAGATCGAAACCTATGCCGGTCGCCCCGCACGCTACACGGATGCGGAGATACAAAAATTCAGGGACGGTTCCGATCCCGTCCACTATCCGAATACGGACTGGTTCAGCGAAGCGCTGAGCAAAACCGCCCTGCAGCAGCGGCACAACGTCTCGATCCGGGGAGCAAACGACCGGGTGGCCTATTACGTTGGCGGAGGATATTCCGGCCAGGACGGGATCTACCGAAACAGCTCGACCTTTTATAAGCAGTACGAAATACGCTCCAACATCGATATGAAAGTTACAAAAAATTTCACCCTGTCGGTAGACCTGTCGGGACGCGTGGAAGACCAGCATTATTCGGGCGAGAACGCTTCCCAGATCTTCTGGATACTGACCCGCAGTTTCCCGACCGAGCCGGCGCGTTACCCGAACGGCCTGCCCACCTACGGCACGAACGAAGGCAATCCCGTTACGCTCGTAACCGACGAACCCGGATACCGCAACTACAAAAAGAACATATTCAACAGCACGGTCACCGCCAGGATAGACCTGCCGTGGATCACGCAGGGCCTCTCGGTCGATGGCTATGCCGCCTTCGATAAAGCGGCCGAAGACCGCAAGGACTGGCACACGCCCTCCTATTACTACGAATGGGACGAAGCCGCCGACACGTATGAGAAGCACGTCTACTCAAACCGCGTCAAAGCCTCGCTGAGCCAGGAGTATAAACCAACCTCCAATCTTACGCTGAACGCAAAAGTTAACTATAACCGAACTTTCGGACAGGTACATGGCGTCGACGCGGTGGCAGGCTTTGAACAGAACGAGTTCAAGGGACATAACTACGGCGGTTCCCGCAATAACTACCTCTCAACCGCCATCGACCAGCTATTCGCCGGAAGCAGCAACAAAGAAGACATCAATAACTTCGGCAGCGCCTACGAACAGGCCCGCAGAAGCCTCTTCGGACGTTTTGCATACGATTACGCCGGCAAATACATGGCACAGTTCAACTTCCGCTATGACGGCTCCTATATTTTCGCATCCGGCGAGCGGTGGGGCTTTTTCCCCGGCGTATCGCTCGGCTGGAGGTTATCGGAAGAGAGGATGTCTTAAAAGGGCGACATCTTTTTTTAATCAGGCCGCGAATTTGAGGGGGAAATTTTCGGTTGATGAGGTTTGAGGAATGAAAAAGCGACAAATCACAAAAATTTTCGGATTT